>CAKSQP010000018.1 GCA_934486965.1 uncultured Eubacteriales bacterium | reverse complement strand
GTTTACGATAAAATCGCCGTCCGCAGGGCGAACCGCAACGGTGTTTACGCCGAAATTTTTTCTTATATCGAGTTCCCGAAGGCTTTTACCCGCCCATTTTTTCGGGAGCGGTATCTCTATTATCGAAATGTCGCCCGAAAGTTCGAGAAAATCGAGGATATCATGTGATGAAAGTTCCTGAGCGACTTTGAGCCCCGTCTGCTTTTCGGGAATTACGACTTTGTCCGCCCCGATCTTTCTTAAGATGTCTTCGTGCGTTTCGTTTGCCGCTTTTGCAACGACCGTTTTTACGCCGAGGCTCTTTAAGTGATAGGTTATCAGGATACTTGCCTCCATATCGGCGGAAATTGCGACGACCGCGCAGTCAAAACCCTCCGCGTCGATTGCGCGAAGCACGTTTATGTCGCAGGCGTCCCCCGACACGGCGTCGGTGACAGATGACGATATCTGCTGAATGACGGCGGGGTCTTTGTCGAGCGCCAGAACTTCGTTTCCGAGGTCGAACAGGTTTTTTGCGACACTGCCGCCGAATCTGCCGAGGCCGATAACAAGAAATGATTTCATTTTTATCCTCCGATCAGCCTACCGTGTATTTTGTTTCGGGATAGGAGATCAATTCGTCGTTTTTCTTTACTTTGACCGAAAGTGCGAATATTACCGTTAAAATTCCGACTCTTCCGAAGAACATCAGAGTCGCCAGAAGCCAGAGCGAAAAAGCCGAGAGCGTCGGCGTTATTCCGACCGTAAGTCCGACCGTTCCCGTTGCCGAAAACGTTTCGAAAAGCGCTGAAACAAGCGGCACTCCGTCGACTTCGGAAATAATTATTCCCGAAACGAGCGTAATGAAAAGCACCGTAATGAAAAGCCCCGCCGCCTGCAGGACGGTCGAAGAAGAAACCGTTTTTTTGCCGATAGTTACTTTTTTTCTGCCGAAAAGCGCGGAACGTACCGCAAAAAAGAGCAGCGCCGCCGTCGAGACTTTTATTCCGCCCGCGGTCGAGCCCGAGCCTCCGCCTATAAACATCATTATCATCGCGACTGCAAGCGTCGTGGTTTTCAGCGCCGAAAAATCAAAAGTCGAAAAGCCCGCAGTCCGCAGTGTTGCGGAGAAAAACACCGAATCGAGAATTTTTTCGCCCGCCGTTTTTTCCGAAAGGAACGCTCCGTTTTCGAGGAAAAAGAACGATACCGCCGCGAAAACAAAAAGGACGGCGGTCGTAACAACGACGACTTTTGAATAGAGTTCGAGCGTTCTGAATCTGCGCTTTTTCAAGATGTCCGCCCAGACGAAAAATCCGAGTCCGCCTATAAGTATCAGCGCCGAAACGGTAAGGACCACGGTAGGGTCCGCGGCATAAAATGAAAGCGACGAGAATTCTCCCCTGTCTCCGAAAACGTCGAAACCTGCGTTGCAGAAAGCGGATACCGAAATGAAAAAACCCCTGTAAATTGCCGTCGGAAGAGAATAATCGAAAGCAAACCTAAGGGATAGAATAACGCCGCCCGCGGCTTCGCAGAGAAAAGTTCCGACAACGATCCGCTTTATAAGACGCGCGATGTTTTCTCTTTCGATACTCAGCGACTGCGTCATCGTCATTTTTTCTTTAAGCGAAAGATTTTTTCTGATTATGACCGAAAAAAGCGCGGCGAGAGTCATGAAACCGAGCCCGCCCGTCTGGATAAGCAAAATTATGACGGCGCGCCCGAAAAAAGACCAGTGCAGGAGGGTGTCGTAGGTTATAAGTCCGGTAACGCAGGTGGCGCTTGTCGCCGTAAAAAAGCAGTTTGTGAAAGGAGTCGGAGAATTGTCGGCTGACGATACGGGAAGCGTTAAAAGCAGCGCCCCGACGAGGATAATTGCGAGAAATCCGAGGGCGATGATCTGCGGCGACGATATTTTTCTCCCGAAAGTCCGTTTTTGAAAAATACTTTTCATAACGGTCTCCTTTCAGTCCAAAAATAAAGCGGTTTTAACTCTTTTTCGGGGATAAAATCGCTTTTCTTCGGACTGAGTATAACACTATTTACGGTAAAGGTCAAGAGTTTTAAGCCGAAAAAATCAAAATTTTTTGTTACATATATATAATGTAGACATCTTCGGAAAATTACCGCCCGTTTTCTCTTTTTGCCGAAAAATGTCGACTGTCCTGTAAATAGTACACCGCATACGGTATAATACTATCACGATATGTGATATGTAAAAAGGAAAGCGACCTTTTCGCCAAGGTTTCTGTATACATTATCCGCGTCGAAAAAAAGAAAGGAACAGAAATGGAAAAAAACAAAACAGTAATTCACGATGAAAAAACGGCGGAGATAATTGTTTTCGCCGGAGAACAAAAAGCGGCGAGAAGCGTTGCCGAAGACGGCGGCGGAACTGTCGCGGCGTTTGCCGAAAACGGCGGAACGCTTTCGCAGGCGACTTCTTTTACGGTAAGCGGTTCGGGTTCTGCTTTCATAAAAGCGACCTTCCCGAATTTCAAAAGAGCGATCCGCATAAAGAAAGCGGAAATATGCCTTACAAAGTCTGAGGCAACGGACGTTTTCCCTGTCGGAGCGTATCTTTCGGGGACTGCGACCGCGGGAAGCGCCGCTCCCGAAACGGGCAAAATGCTCGACTACGCGAAAATCACCGAAAACGGAGAAGAATACCGCTTTGACATTACCGCGGCTCTTGATTCCGACAGCATTTCGGGCTCAAAATCGGTATATGTCGCCCTCAAAGCGCTTGCCGACGGCAGTGTAACGTTTACGTCTCCCAGCCTGTCCGTCACATACGACGCAACGCTTGCTCTTCCCGAAAATTCCGCGGTATATACGCAGTCTCTTTCGGACAACGTCGAAGTGACCGCCGACCTTACAAGCGGAAAAGTTTTTGCGGACGTCACCGAAGTTTCGTGGGACGGCGCAAGACTGCCGTTTGCCCTTGCAAGAACTTTTAACGGCTCGATCGCAAATCAGCAGTATACCGCGAACACGGCGTATAATATCCGCACGGCGGATTTTTCCGCAATGCACATAGGCTACGGCTGGAAACTCGGCATAATGCAGAGTATGGTCGCGGCGACCGTCACCCTGTCGGGCGAGACTTTTGCGGGCTACGTTTACACCGACGACAAGGGCAGAGAAACGTTTTTCAAGAAAAAAGACGGCTCGGAGATATATATTGACTCCGAAACTTCGGGACTTGAATACGACCCCGCGACGGGCAAAATGACTTCCGGAGATACTTCCTACTTCTTTGAAAACGGAAGACTTGTAAAAATCGCCGATAATTACGGCAACAGTCAGATAATTACCTACGAAGACGGAAAAATAACGAACGTTGCCGACGGAGCAGGCAGAAACTTTGTCTTTAATTATGATGAAAGCGGTTTTCTGACTTCCGTTCTTCTGCCCGACGGGAATTCCGTAACGTATACATACTCAGGCGAGATACTTACCGAAATAATCCTTCCCGAAGACAGAGGAATAGGCTTTTATCAGACGGCAAGCCGCCTTTACGGCACTCTTACCGACATCTACATAATCGACAAAAAGACGGCTCTTAATCTACGCAAAGCCCATTTTAATTACGATTCCGCAAAAAGGGTCTCTGAACTGAAAGACTACGGTCTTGACGGCGGAGAGTACGTCCTCGGCAACACCTATGCGTTTACCTACGCGCCTGCCGCAAAACAGACGACCGTCCGCGCGACCGAAAACGACGGCGATTTCACCGATACCGTCTATACTTACGACGGCGACGGAAACCTTGTCGGCAGTTATATGACCGCCTCCGAAAGCGGAAACGTTTCGTCGGGCGGCGTAAAACCTTTTGCCGACGGCAACGCCGCGCAGAACGTCTGCAATCTTCTTCTTTCTCCCGATTTTTCTGCCGACTGGACAAACGAAGAGGGAAACGCCGCGTCGACCCAGATAAGAACGCACGACCTTGACGGGTACTCAAAATATGCCCTCGGCTCGCTCGAAGTTCTGTCGAACGGTCCTGCTTCCGTCAAAAACGGAGTTTATCAGGAAACACTCACTCTCCCCGCAGGCGACTACACTTTTTCTTCTTATGTCGAAATACGCAACACGTATAACGACGATCATCGCGGTTCCTACCTTGCCGTTACTTTTCCCGACGGCACCGCAATTGCCGAATCCGAAAAAATAATTTCTCCTGTCCGCGAAAAAATACGTCTTACACTCCCCTTTACCCTGACGGAAGCGACCGCCGTAAAGGTCCACCTTTATGTCGACGGGCTTTCCTGCTCATATTTTTCCTGCCCGCAGCTCGAACGTAGCAGCGCCGCAAACGCATATAATCCCCTCGCAAACGGAAACTTCGAACACGGGCTTTCCGGCTGGACGACCGTCGGTTCCGCTGAAATTTCCGAAACCGAACATTTTAATATGTCGAAATCCCTTAAAATAGAGGGCTCCCTTTCCGAGACCCGCGGAGTTTACCGACGCGTCAAGGTCAAATATGAACAGTTCACCCGCGAAACGTTCACCCTTTCGGGTTGGGCAAAGGGTATTTCTCTTCCCGCAAAAGAAAGAGAAGACTGCCCCGACCCCGTCTTCCGTCTCCGCGCCGTGATTTCGGGCTTCGGCAGTAATTCCGACGAGTTTACCGCCGACTTCTCTCCCGCGACCGAGGGCTGGCAGTTCGCCTCGGTTACCGTCGCGAAAACAAAGCCCTACCGCGTAAGGGACATAAAAGTCTACTGCGAATACGGCTATAACGGCGAGACCGCCTACTTCGACGATATTCAACTCCTCTGCGAAAGCGTCGAAGAAGATCTTTCCGCCGACGACTTCACCGTCGAGGTCGAAGAAGAGGAAACTACCGAAACCGTGACCGAAGAGACCGTTTCTGACGACGATATCGCCGCGTTTGAAGAACTTCTCGACTCGGCGGGCAACGCTCTTACCGAAACGACCTTTACCGACGGAGAATTCGGAACTCTCTACCGCTCGTTTGCATATTCCGAAAACAAAAACGACCTTGTGAGAGAAACCGACGCGCGCGGAAACGAAACGACATATACCGTCGACAGCGCAACTTCGAGAAGAGAAACGGTGACCGACCGCTGCGGAAACAAAACCGCCTACGAATACGATAACGCAGGCAGAACAACGAAGATAACCGCGAAAAACAGCGCAGACGAAACTCTTTCCGAGGTTTCCTACGGATATGACCGCGGCAACGCTCTTACGGGAATTACCCGCGGCGACGGTCAGAGATATACCGTTTCTTACGACACCTACCGCAATCTCGAAGCAGTCAAAGTCGGAAACACAAGCCTTGTAACGTATAATTACAAGAGCAGCGCGGGCAGGCTCAAAAAGATGACCTACGCGAACGGCGATTATATGACCGCGACCTACAATTCGTTCGGACAACTCGTCACCGAAAAGTGGTTCGACAGCGCCGACGCCCTCACTGCGCACTACAAATATATCTATGACGGCGAGGGAAATATCGTCCGCAGTCTTGACATTCTTTCGGGCAAAGAGTATAATTACATATATGAAAAAGGCGTGATTGCCCGCGCAAATGAATGTAACGTCACAACCGACGGAAAGACTATCGTTTCGACCGTTTTCTACACCTACGACAAGGACGGAAAACTCGTTAAAAAGAGAGTGATGTCCGCCGACGGCAACGTCCGTACTTACAACTTCGAAAACCCCGAAGACGGAAACGCACTTCTCCGCTTTGAGGCGAACGGAAAGACCGTCACTTCGCAGTCGAAGACCGACAGTTTCGGCAGAAAAGTCTTTGAGGAACTGCAACTCGGAACAGGGTTCGTTTCAAGACAGTTCAGTTACTATTCGGGAGACATTACCGAAGAACACAGAACAGGCGAGAAACTGAAATCCAGCCCGACGACCCAACTCGTAAGCCAGATAACCTATTCGGGCGGCAGAACCGTTTCCTACGAATACGACGCAGAAGAGAGAATAACCAAGGTCACGGACAGTGTTGACGGCGTAACCGAATATACCTACGACGCGCTCGGTCAGTTGCTTACCGAAACCGTAAACGGTGTTGTCAAAAACACCATGACTTACGATAATTACGGTAATATAAAGACCAAGAACGGCACGGTATATACCTACGGAAACTCTTCATGGAAAGACTTGCTTACCAAAGTCGGCAATCAGACAATAACCTACGATGCACAGGGTAATCCTACGGCATACCTCGGACATAATCTTGTATGGGAAAAAGGCAGACAGTTAAAGTCGTTCGATAGCAATACATATACCTATAACGCAAACGGAATAAGAACCTCTAAAACAATAAACGGCGTAAAACACACTTATGTTTTGGACGGAACTAAAATTCTCAAAGAGACTTGGGGCAATAATACCCTTGTACCTCTCTATGACAACGAAGATTCTGTCTGCGGAATAGAGTATAACGGTTCTGTTTATTGGTTCTACAAGAATCTGCAGGGAGATATAACCTCTATCGCAAATTCCGACGGCGATGTAATAGCGAAATATACCTATGACGCATGGGGCGTCTGCACTATTGCGGAAGATACTTCCGAAGTCGGCATAGCGACCGTAAACCCGTTCAGATACAGGGGTTACTATTACGATACCGAAATAGGAATGTACTATCTCCAGTCGAGGTATTATGACCCGACTGTCGGTAGATTCATAAATGCGGACGATCCCATGTATTTGGACGTCTCTGGCGCAGCATATAGTTGCAATCTATATCAGTATTGTGCTAATAATCCTGTTAACAATATTGATATTGATGGAAATTTTACAATTATGATTACCATATCATCGGCTGCCATTATATCTTTATTAAAAATTTTAATTGGACTGGTTGTTGTCGGTATAACAGCAACAATTCTTACCGATCCAGGAGTTCAAAGAGCCTTATCAGATGCAGTATCGGCTATGGGAACTGCAATAAAAAGCCTGAATGAGGCAATGGTCAAGGCAATTGATGATGCATTGGCAAAAGCAAAGAAAAAAATTCGAAATAATAAAAGAGAACGACACCATATTGTGGCAAAAGCTGCTTCTAACTACCATGCGACTGAATCCAGAAAAATATTATATATCGTCGGAATAGGAGTTAACGATAGTTGTAATCTTGTTGATATCAAGTATAATCTTCACAGACATCTTCATACGACTGCTTATTATAAGGCGGTACATTTATTTCTGGAAAAAGGAAGAGGTTCATATAGGAAAACAGTATTAGTGTTATCTGTAATAAAGGCGGCACTAAAAGCAGCCAGCAGTGTTTGTCCATAATTTTTTTTGAGGAATCGATTACTTAACTATCGATTCTAAATACGCAAATAATTTTAAAAGAAGGAGAACAATATGGATTTTGAAATTTTTTTGGAAAATAAAATAAAAGAGAAAATTTTTTCATGGCAGCAAAAAGATATATATGCAATATCCTTTTTGGTAAATGAAGGAAGTGACTATCGTGGTGTAAATTGTTTTCCGGAATTTTCTGTAGGATACAATACTGAAGATTTCTGCGGAAAAGCAGGAGCCTTGAGCGAAGAACGCTGGAATTATGCGTATTGGGAACAAAATAATGCCGAAATTCTGAGTTCAGAAATCCCCGAGGCTGCTGATTTGTTTTTGGAGTGGTGTAAAGCCGAAAAGATTGAAAATATCGGTGCTCCAGAAAAAGAAAGCGAAATGTATGATGCAGATTTCAACTACATAGGGAAAGGCCCAGGGGGCTATTTCGAATTTGTTGGACTGCTTTCGAAAATCGCTCGAAAATTGCAGGAAAATAGTTTTATTAAGGAAAAATTCGGAAATATTCCCGTGATTATTCACGATTCAGAATACACATGGTATACTGTTGAGGCAACTGAAAAAGCAAATCCGCAGAATGAAGCAGATGCCTTTCTGAAAGCGGTATTGAATTCTTTTGAGGAATAATCTTCGGACGTTTTATTATACACAGTTGCTTTTCATGATGACAGTCTTTTTTATCTGTCACTAATGCAAATCTGATAGATGCGACTGTCTTTAATTCCGCAAGCACAGTTTTTAAGGGCTGTTTTACCGCTTTTTTGATGTTGCGGGGTTTTATGAAACGGAAAAAACTGTTGATATACCTGACAAAACAGGGCTGTAAAACATTGTTTTACAGCCCTGTACTTTAATTTTCGTTTTTTTGTCAATGCGTTTTCCTCCTATATACGAGATTTCCGACATTTTCTTTGATATTGTAAATAAGATGTTCGAAACCATTGCTTTTCATCGAACCGAAAACGACGGCGATTTCACCGATACCGTCTATACTTACGACGGCGACGGAAACCTTGTCGGCAGTTATATGACCGCCTCCGAAAGCGGAAACGTTTCGTCGGGCGGCGTAAAACCTTTTGCCGACGGCAACGCCGCGCAGAACGTCTGCAATCTTCTTCTTTCTCCCGATTTTTCTGCCGACTGGACAAACGAAGAGGGAAACGCCGCGTCGACCCAGATAAGAACGCACGACCTTGACGGGTACTCAAAATATGCCCTCGGCTCGCTCGAAGTTCTGTCGAACGGTCCTGCTTCCGTCAAAAACGGAGTTTATCAGGAAACACTCACTCTCCCCGCAGGCGACTACACTTTTTCTTCTTATGTCGAAATACGCAACACGTATAACGACGATCATCGCGGTTCCTACCTTGCCGTTACTTTTCCCGACGGCACCGCAATTGCCGAATCCGAAAAAATAATTTCTCCTGTCCGCGAAAAAATACGTCTTACACTCCCCTTTACCCTGACGGAAGCGACCGCCGTAAAGGTCCACCTTTATGTCGACGGGCTTTCCTGCTCATATTTTTCCTGCCCGCAGCTCGAACGTAGCAGCGCCGCAAACGCATATAATCCCCTCGCAAACGGAAACTTCGAACACGGGCTTTCCGGCTGGACGACCGTCGGTTCCGCTGAAATTTCCGAAACCGAACATTTTAATATGTCGAAATCCCTTAAAATAGAGGGCTCCCTTTCCGAGACCCGCGGAGTTTACCGACGCGTCAAGGTCAAATATGAACAGTTCACCCGCGAAACGTTCACCCTTTCGGGTTGGGCAAAGGGTATTTCTCTTCCCGCAAAAGAAAGAGAAGACTGCCCCGACCCCGTCTTCCGTCTCCGCGCCGTGATTTCGGGCTTCGGCAGTAATTCCGACGAGTTTACCGCCGACTTCTCTCCCGCGACCGAGGGCTGGCAGTTCGCCTCGGTTACCGTCGCGAAAACAAAGCCCTACCGCGTAAGGGACATAAAAGTCTACTGCGAATACGGCTATAACGGCGAGACCGCCTACTTCGACGATATTCAACTCCTCTGCGAAAGCGTCGAAGAAGATCTTTCCGCCGACGACTTCACCGTCGAGGTCGAAGAAGAGGAAACTACCGAAACCGTGACCGAAGAGACCGTTTCTGACGACGATATCGCCGCGTTTGAAGAACTTCTCGACTCGGCGGGCAACGCTCTTACCGAAACGACCTTTACCGACGGAGAATTCGGAACTCTCTACCGCTCGTTTGCATATTCCGAAAACAAAAACGACCTTGTGAGAGAAACCGACGCGCGCGGAAACGAAACGACATATACCGTCGACAGCGCAACTTCGAGAAGAGAAACGGTGACCGACCGCTGCGGAAACAAAACCGCCTACGAATACGATAACGCAGGCAGAACAACGAAGATAACCGCGAAAAACAGCGCAGACGAAACTCTTTCCGAGGTTTCCTACGGATATGACCGCGGCAACGCTCTTACGGGAATTACCCGCGGCGACGGTCAGAGATATACCGTTTCTTACGACACCTACCGCAATCTCGAAGCAGTCAAAGTCGGAAACACAAGCCTTGTAACGTATAATTACAAGAGCAGCGCGGGCAGGCTCAAAAAGATGACCTACGCGAACGGCGATTATATGACCGCGACCTACAATTCGTTCGGACAACTCGTCACCGAAAAGTGGTTCGACAGCGCCGACGCCCTCACTGCGCACTACAAATATATCTATGACGGCGAGGGAAATATCGTCCGCAGTCTTGACATTCTTTCGGGCAAAGAGTATAATTACATATATGAAAAAGGCGTGATTGCCCGCGCAAATGAATGTAACGTCACAACCGACGGAAAGACTATCGTTTCGACCGTTTTCTACACCTACGACAAGGACGGAAAACTCGTTAAAAAGAGAGTGATGTCCGCCGACGGCAACGTCCGTACTTACAACTTCGAAAACCCCGAAGACGGAAACGCACTTCTCCGCTTTGAGGCGAACGGAAAGACCGTCACTTCGCAGTCGAAGACCGACAGTTTCGGCAGAAAAGTCTTTGAGGAACTGCAACTCGGAACAGGGTTCGTTTCAAGACAGTTCAGTTACTATTCGGGAGACATTACCGAAGAACACAGAACAGGCGAGAAACTGAAATCCAGCCCGACGACCCAACTCGTAAGCCAGATAACCTATTCGGGCGGCAGAACCGTTTCCTACGAATACGATGCCGAAGAGAGAATCACGAAAGTAACCGATTCCGTCGACGGCGTAACCGAATATACCTACGACGCGCTCGGTCAGTTGCTTACCGAAAAGAAAAACGGCACGGTTGTCAATACAATGACCTATGACAACTACGGCAACATAAAGACCAAGAACGGCACGGTATACACTTACGGAAATGCACAGTGGAAAGACCTGCTTACCAAGGTCGGCAATCAGACAATAACCTACGATGCACAGGGTAATCCTACGGCATACTTCGGTCATACTCTGACTTGGGAAAAAGGCAGACAGTTAAAGTCTTTCGATACAAACACCTATACTTACAACGCAAACGGTATCCGTACAAGTAAGACTGTAAACGGAATAACTCATAACTACTTTCTTGACGGAACTAAAATTCTCAAAGAGACTTGGGGCAATAATACCCTTGTACCTCTCTATGATAATGAAGACAGCATTTGCGGAATAGAGTATAACGGCTCTGCTTATTGGTTCTATAAGAACTTGCAGGGAGATATAATCTCTATCGCAAATTCCGACGGCGACGTAATAGCGAAATATGCCTACGACGCATGGGGTGCCTGCACCGTCGCGGAAGATACTTCCGAAGTCGGCATTGCTGCAATCAACCCGTATAGATATCGTAGTTATTACTATGATACCGAAATAAGAATGTACTACCTCCAGTCGAGATATTATGATCCTATTGTCGGAAGATTCATAAATGCAGATTCTATCGTTTATCTCTTTTCGAGCGATAAGTTTTACGAATATGCATATTGCCAGAACGATCCGTTGAATATGCTTGATTTTTACGGAACAAAACCGTGGTATCTGAAACGAACCAGAGGAAGGCTTCGTATCAATTTTGATAGATTTATAAATACTCCAACCTATATAGGGGCAAAAACTTATTTACATAATAAAGGTTGGAAATATTCAGAAGAATTTCTTTTACATGCTATTGAAAGGAATCCTAAAAATCTAAGTTATGGTTCAGGTTCTACGATAGCCAGAGACCTAAAAGCAACAAAGGAAGTTCGTAAGAACTTAAACCATTTTAAAAATCATAAATATTCTAAAAAGGAATATCCTGTTGTCTTTGATTCAGGAGATTTCTTTGGTGCTTTTTATAATGCTACTTTAACATGCTATAGGGAAAAAGGAAAGATGTATGCTATATTAAGCGATACGTATGATTTCAAATTGGATTATACAATAGAGGACTTATTAGTACTTTTTGCTAATAGTTATGCATGGATTTCCCAAATATTGGGCTCTTTACATCCATATAAAATTTCTGTACGAATTGATTTTGCGTGATAAAAAGAGGATTTTATGAAAAGAAAATCAAAGGTTTTATTCTTATGTATAACTGTTTTTTTATGCATAGGTTTA
The DNA here is from genome assembly GCA_934486965.1 of uncultured Eubacteriales bacterium. GTDB lineage: Bacteria > Bacillota > Clostridia > Oscillospirales > UBA644 > Geddesella. The sequence continues at coordinate 8,432 of CAKSQP010000018.1, read as the reverse complement.
TTCAATATTCTTTTTAGACAAATACATGGAAACTTCCCCTATGGACGAGATACTGAAGTTTATTTTTACAATGTATCTGTTGCAATAGGGCGATGGCCTGATGTTGATTCTGAGAGTCCGACTGCCAGTATTTATAAAGCGGGACTTTGGGAATATTCACCTCCTTCTTTTTCTTTCATAAAAATAATTGAAGAAAATGTTTCGAGTTATTATTTTGATAAGTTATCGGATAAATTATATATAAAAGGAAAAGACAATTATACGGTAATTTCAACAGATAAAAATAAGAAATATGAACAACATAAAATTATTGAAGATTTTTCTTATGAAGATATAATTATTTTCAGAACAGCATGGTTTGAGGAGCCTGGAGGATTAACCAATAAGTTGATAACTGTTTTGTCTATATTATTGATTTTCATTATTGCACAAATTCTAAAAGCGAGAAAGAGAGCCTTGTAGGCTCTCTTTCTCTATTGAAAATTAAATATTTTTCTGATATAATACAATTATAGAACTTACAACTCGGCTCGGGCTTTGTTTCAAGACAGTTCAGTTACTATTCGGGAGACATTACCGAAGAACACAGAACCGGCGAGAAACTGAAATCCAGCCCGACGACCCAACTCGTAAGCTAGATAACCTATTCGGGCGGCAGAACCGTTTCCTACGAATACGATGCCGAAGAGAGAATCACGAAAGTAACCGATTCCGTCGACGGCACAACCGAATATACCTACGACGCGCTCGGTCAGTTGCTTACCGAAAAGAAAAACGGCACTCCCGCAATGATTCAATGCCGTACTTATCAAACCGGACGCGCGGAATCAAATAAGTATTATAAAGATTATAAATTTCTTGAACTTGAATTTAGCGAAGTGTTTTCAAACAGCGCGCAGTATGCGACCGCATATTTTCTGTATGACAATAAAAAATCTCTTATACGCATTATAAGTCTGAACAATGTTTATTTCGCGGTATGGAATTCCGATATTGAAGATTCTGTGATAAGAGATATTGCGGAAAGTTTCGAAATGAACTGACGTTATAAACAAAAGAGCGGTAAAAACAAAAGTTTTTACCGCTCTTCTTATTTCAGTGTTTCTTTGAAATTTTCGCCCCAGATTTTCATTGCCGAGAGTATCGGGCTTAAACTTTCGCCGAGAGGTGTCAGTGAATATTCGACCCTCGGCGGCACTTCGGCGTAGACTTTGCGTAAAACAAGCCCGTTTTCCTCCATGTCGCGGAGTTGCGCCGTCAGCACCTTCTGCGAAACGTCGCCGACCGAGCGCCTGAGTTCTCCGAAACGTTTCGTCCCCGTCATCAAATCTCTTAAAATCAGGACTTTCCATTTGTTTCCTATAAGCGAAAGGGTCGTTTCGACCGGACACGCAGGGAATTCTTTTATTGCCGCCATCTTTTTCTCTCCTTTGTATCTTTTTGAAACTTACAGTCCTATTTTACCACAAGCGAAAAGTTTTTTCAAGTTTTTCAAAAAAATTTTTTTCGGTTTTTCCGCTCCGTTGTCAAAAGGTTACTTCGGGGTGACCATACCACAAAAAAGTGCGTACTTTACAGGAAAATCGGGCGGTGCTATAATATAGTCAACAAAGGAGAACGGCCGCTCCCGAAAAAAGGAGAAATGAAAAATGAACAAAAATACTTATACTGCAATCAAACTCGAAAAAGGCGAGATCGGCGTTTACGATTTCGGAGAAACCAAACTTTACGCATATAAAACAAACGATTTTATAGACGACGAAGTTTTTATAGTCGTAAAAAACGGCAAAGGCGTCGTTGTCGAACTCCCCTGCTTTTTTGACAATATAAAGGAACTTACCGAATGGCTCGGAAAGGAAAATATCAAAGTCGAAGCGAAGATGGTCGCATACCATGCGGCGGGCGCGTCGTTCCTGCCCGAAGTTCCCGCTTACGGGACAAAATCTTCGCTCGAATATAACACCAACGGCGGCGGAGCGGGACTTGTTTCGAATTTCACAAAGGCGTTCGGCGAAATTTTCGACGCGGAAAAATGCGACGCCGAAAATATCCTTCCCGACGGTGACGTTGAAATCGCGGGAATCAAGATGAATATAAAGTCGAACGGCGAAGCGTACGACATTTCTTTCCCCGAAATCAACTGCGTTTATACTCACATGATGGGGCACGACTGCCACTCGATAGTCGCGGGAGAGGAACACGCCGACGCGATAATTTCTCAACTTGACGGTTATATTTCCGCGGGTTACGACCTTATCTTGACATCTCACTACACCCCCGAAGACCTCAAGGACGCGGCGACGAAGATCGCTTATCTCAAAGACCTCAAAAAAATCGCGGCAGATTGCAAAGACGCCGCCGAAATGAAAGAAAAGGTCAAAAATAAATACGGGAATTACGGCGGAGAAAACTATCTTGACATGACGGTCGGATTTTTCTTCCCTCACGAATAATATGACTCAAAAAGAAAAAAGACTTTATCTTATAAAATATCTGCTTTCGGAACGGGGAGAACGCATTGTCCTCCCCGAAAACGAAGAGGAACAAAAACGGCTGTTGCGGGCGCTTTTCAATATAAGACCTCCGAAAGAGGCGAGTGAGGAATTCCTCAATATTCAGAATTCGTATCTGAAAGAAGAAACAAAGCAAAAGGGGATAGTCCGCACCGACGGGCTTTCCCCCGTTTGCGGCGGAATGTACCTCTTTTCGGGCGACATAACGACCCTCGACTGCGACGTTATCGTAAATGCGGGAAACCCCGCTTTGCTCGGCTGTTTCTGCCCGAATCACGGCTGTGTCGACAACGCGATCCACACCTTTGCGGGCGTTGAACTGCGGCTTTACTGCGACGGGATAATGCGGGGCGGGACCGCGAAAACGGGCGGCGCCGTAATAACTCCCGCGTTTTGTCTTCCGTCAAAATACATCGTTCATACGGTGGGACCTGTTGTCCGAGGCAGAGTGACGGAAAAGGACGCAAAAGCGCTTGAAAACTGCTATATTTCGTGCCTTTCCGCGGCGGAAAGCGTTGGGGCTGAAAGTATTGCGTTCTGCTGTATTTCAACGGGGGAATACGGTTTCCCGAACGGCAGGGCGGCGGAAATTGCCGTCGGTACGGTCGAAAAATTCTCAAAAATAAAGAAAGTGATATTCGATGTTTTCAAGGAAAAAGACAGAATTCTCTATGAAAGAGAACTTGCAAAAATTAAAGGAAAAACTTGACGGGGCGGAGGCTGTCGTCATCGGCGCGGGTTCGGGACTGTCGTCCGCCGCGGGTTTTGAATATTCGGGCAGACGTTTTTCGGAGAATTTCGCGGATTTTGAAGAAAAATACGGTTTTCACGATATGTATTCGGGCGGGTTTTACCCCTTTGAAGACAGGCGCGAATATTGGGCGTACTGGAGTCGGTACATTCTTATAAACCGCTATGAAGATATCCCGAAACCCGAGGTTTTTGCGTCGCTTCTGTCACTTGTGAAAAATAAAAATTATTTCGTTATAACGACAAACGTCGACCACTGTTTTCAGAAGTCGGGCTTTGACAAAGAAAGGCTTTTTTACGTTCAGGGCGACTACGGACTTTCCCAGTGTTCCGAACCGTGCAGACAGGAAACTTACGGCAACGAAGAGATAATAAGACGAATGGTCGCGGAACAGAAAGATATGAAAATTCCCGAAAGTCTTATTCCGAGATGTCCCGTCTGCGGCAGGGAAATGACCGAAAATCTGCGCTGTGACGGGCGTTTCGTCGAGGACGCGGGCTGGCACGCCGCATATAAACGATACGAAAATTTTCTCCGTGAAAACAAAGAGAAAAAGATATTGTTTCTGGAACTCGGCGTGGGCTTCAACACTCCGGTGATAATCAAATATCCTTTCGTCAAGATGACCGCGGACTTCCCCGACGCGTTTTATGCGACCGTTAATAAAGAAGCGTTCGTTCCGTCGGTCATTTCAAAAAAAGCCGCCGCCGTTCCCGCGGATATCGGTACCCTATTGACAAGCGACCTGTTTTCTGATATAATCTGACAGAAAATTGTTGTGGATTTTTCCGGACGAAGTCATCTTTTCGCCACACGCATTGTGCGTGTGGCTCTTTTTTTGCCCGAAAGGAGATATTATGGATACCGAATTTATGCGTAAAAAACCGATACTTCCGCTTGTCATGTCAATGTCTTTGCCGATGGTGCTTTCAATGCTTGTAAACTCCCTTTACAACATCGTCGACAGTTTTTTCGTCGCGAAGATAAGCGACGGAGCGATGACCGCTTTGTCTCTTGTTTTTCCCGTTCAGAACCTTATAAACGCCGTGGCAATAGGCTTCGGGGTCGGGGTAAACGCCGCGGTCTCCTTTTATCTCGGCGCAAAGGAGGAGGAAAAAGCCGACAGAGCCGCAACGCAGGGGCTTCTGCTGTCGGTCGTTCACGGGCTTATCGGAACGGCGATCGGGATTTTCGGAACTTCGGCGTTCCTGCCGCTTTTCACCTCCGACGAAAACGTTATCTCTCTCGGAAAAAGTTATTCGACGGTTGTTTTCGCGTTCGCGGTCATTATAAACGTCGGGCTCGTCTTTGAAAAAGTGTTCCAGTCGGCGGGAAAAATGAACGTCACGATGATAGGACTTTCGGCGGGCTGTATCGCGAATATAGTCCTTGACCCCGTTTTGATTTTCGGCTGGGGTCCTTTCCCGAAAATGGGGATAGAGGGCGCGGCGCTCGCGACGGGGATAGGACAGACCGTCTCCCTCGCTGTTTACCTTATTGTGTATTTTGCCCGTCCGCTCTGCGTGAAAATAAGGAAAAAGCATTTCCGTCCCGACCTGCGGACGACAGGAAAACTCTATTCCGTCGGAATTCCCGCATCATTAAATCTGGCTCTGCCGTCAATACTTATCTCCGCACTCAACGCAATTCTCGCGGCATATTCGGGCGTTTATATCTTAGTCCTCGGCATATACTATAAGTTACAGACGTTTTTATATCTTCCCGCAAACGGTTTTGTTCAGGGAATGAGACCTCTGGTCGGCTATAACTACGGAGCGGGCGAAAAGGAAAGAGTACGGAAGATATTTGTGACGGTGCTCTGTCTCTGCGGCGTTATAATGGCGGTCGGAACGGCCGTATGTCTCCTTGTCCCCGAGACCCTTATCGGACTTTTCACAACGTCCGAAGAGACGGTAAAGGCGGGAGGTACGGCGCTTCGGATAATTTCGGGCGGGTTTGTCGTTTCGGCGGTCTCCGTCACGGCGTCGGGCGCTCTCGAGGGGCTCGGAAAGGGGCTGCCGTCCCTCGTCATTTCCCTTTGCAGAAATATCGTCGTCATAATCCCCGCGGCGTTTATCCTTTCAAAGATTTTCGGGGCGGACGGCGTCTGGCACGCGTTTTGGGTAACCGAAGCGGTCTCCGCGGCGGTTTCGTTGTTCGTTTATAAGAAGTCAACGCGCAAAGCGGCTTGACTTTGCGGGTGTTTTATGCTATAATTTTCAGGCGGGAAAACCGCTGAAAACCAACACAAAAAGAAGATATATCGGGAGATGTTAAGATGGAAAATCTGGAAAAGGATTTTGATTTTGTCCTCCGTTCGTATTTCGGCTGCGACAGCGACACGGCGGACACAAAAGAGATATACAACGCCGTCTCAAAGGCGGTAATGCTCGACATTTACAAAGACTGGAAAGCCGACCGCGAAAGCGAGGGCAAACGCTGCGGATATATGTCGGCGGAATTTCTGGTCGGAAGAATGATTTATGCAAACCTGCTGAATCTGGGGCTTTCCGATGAGGTCCGCGAACTTCTCGAAAAAAGAGGTCTTAATATTGATATGTTCGAAGAAGTCGACGACGCGGCGCTCGGCAACGGAGGTCTCGGCCGTCTTGCCGCCTGCTATCTTGAGTCGGGCGCGACCGAGGGGATAAATCTCGACGGCTACGGTCTCCGCTACCGTTACGGTCTTTTCAAACAGACCTTTAAGGACGGTTTTCAGAGCGAAGAGGGCGACTGCTGGCTCAAATGGGGCGACCCGTGGAGCATAAGAAAGGAAAGAGAAGCGGTCGAAGTTACTTTTTCGGACGAAACCGTGCTTGCGATTCCTTACGATATGCCTGTGATCGGCTATAAAAACAGAAAGATAAACACTCTCCGCCTCTGGCAGAGCGAAGCGGTAAAACCGTTTGATTTCGGTCTTTTCAACGATATGCAGACCGACAAACTGTCGATCGAAGCATATAAGGCGCTCAAAATCACCGACGTGCTTTATCCGAACGACGGAACGTACGAAGGCAAGATGTTGAGACTTCGCCAGCAGTATTTCCTTGCAAGCGCTACCCTGCAGGATATTCTCCGCAGATACAAGGCGACAGGAAAACCGCTCGAAGAACTCGACAGTTTTATCTGCCTGCAACTCAACGACACCCACCCCGTTATCGCAATCCCCGAACTTCTCCGTCTTTTGCAGAACGAGGGTATGGATTTCGATTCGTCGCTTGCTCTCTGCAATAAGATTTTCAACTTCACGAACCACACGATTATGAGCGAGGCTCTCGAAAAATGGGACGAAAGATCGGTCCATGACCTTTTGCCGCAGATATGGGAGCAGATAGTCAAACTTCAGGTAAAAATCGAGCAGGATAACCTCGACAGAAACAGATATTTCATTATCCGCGACGGCGTTATCCACATGGCGAACCTCGCGATTTACGTTGCCGCAAAGGTAAACGGCGTTGCGAAAATCCATACCGATATCCTGAAAACGAACACTTTCAGAGACTGGTACGAACTCTCCCCCGACAAATTCGAAAATGTCACGAACGGAGTTACTCCCCGCCGCTGGCTGATGCTCAATAACCCCCGTCTTTGCGAAGAAATCACAAAGAGGATAGGCGGAGGCTGGAAAAAAGACCTCACAAAACTTTCGGAAATGAAAAAATACGCTCATGACCCCGAATTCATCTCCGTTTTCAAGGAAATAAGAGGCGAAAACAATCGCCGCCTCGCCGCCGAAATAAAGAAGACGGAGGGTATCGATATCCCCGAAAACTTTATTTTCGATATTCAGGTCAAGCGTCTTCACGAATATAAGCGCCAACTTCTCAACGCGTTTTCTATTCTTTATATCTATTACGAATTAAAGGACCATAACCTGCCCGATTTCAAGCCGACCGCCTTTATTTTCGGTGCGAAAGCCGCGCCCGGATACTATAACGCGAAAGCGATAATCAAATTTATCAATGAGATCGCGAAAAAGGTGAACGCCGACGAAGAAACGAACGACAGGCTCCGCGTTGTTTTCGTTCAGAACTATAACGTTTCCTACGCCGAAAAGATAGTCTGCGCCGCAGATGTTTCAGAGCAGATATCAATGGCGGGAATGGAAGCGTCGGGCACGGGCAACATGAAATTCATGATGAACGGGACCGTCACCCTCGGAACTCTCGACGGTGCGAACGTAGAGATATGCGAAGAGGCAGGCAGAGAAAACAATTACATTTTCGGTGCGTCGGTCGAAGAAGTCGCAAGGGTAAAACAGTGCTACAACCCGAAAGCGCTTTACGACAACAACCGGAAGATAAAGAGAGTTGTCGACAGTCTCGTAAACGGCACGTTTAACGACAACAACAGCGGAATGCTTTCGAATATCTACAATTCGCTCGTCACTTACAACAACCCCGACGTTTACCTCGTACTTTACGATTTTGAAAGTTATGTAAACGAAAAATTAAAACTCAATTCGGAGTTCGGAGGCGACGGATTCTATTCGAAGTCGATAGAAAATATGGCTCATTCCGGCAAATTCTCTTCCGACCGTTCGGTAAGAGACTATGTAAACAACATCTGGCATATATAATTTAATAGTTTGCTTGCTCGGAGGGCTTATTGTTCAGAGAAACAAGAGCCGGATAAGGCACGGACTGAAATGTCCGCCTTATCCGGCTTTTTATTTCGGAGGAATTTTTATGGATCTTCTTACGGGAAAAATAAAAAAACTGTTTTTCGGATATCTTTCCGCAGCGTTCGGAAGTGCCCTGATATCAAGCATTTACGGACTTGTCGATATGGCGACGGTCGGGCAGTATCAGGGGCCCGACGGGACTGCCGCTCTGGCGGTCGTCGCGCCTGTCTGGAATATAATATACAGCCTCGGACTTCTTACGGGTATCGGCGGCAGCGTAATTTTCAGCACGAAACGCGGCGGCGAAAAGGACGGCAAAGAAAACCAATATTTCACTGCGGCGGTCATCGGGTCTCTTATTCTCGCCGCGGCGGCATGGCTCGGAATTATCTTTTTTGAAAAACCCGTTCTGACGTTTTTCGGAGCGGACGAATCTTTGCTTTTGCTTGCACAAAAATATCTTCTGCCGATAAAATTCGTCTTTCCGCTTTTCCTTTTCAATCAGATGTTCGCGGCGTTTTTAAGAAACGACGGAGATCCCGTG
>CAKSQP010000017.1 GCA_934486965.1 uncultured Eubacteriales bacterium | reverse complement strand
CACTCAGGGTTCGAACGTTATAAATGTCGCGACGAACGCTCCGACAATAAACGCGAAACCGAAAGATCCTGTTGCTTACTATGACAAACAGCCTATGGAAGGCAAGGAATATCAGTTCGCTCCCGATAATGACGCAACGGTAGTTATCCGTATCGCATATTCGAGTGCCGTTGAAAAAGTCTACGGCAAAATGACCGATTCTGTTACCGGCGAAAGTTATGTCGTCGAAGGCACAATGAGCACAGGAACGACAATAGACGACGTTTCGGTCAATAACTGGATATTCAAAGTTCCCGTCCGCTCCGAAGCACAGGACGGCAACTGGAAACTTGAAAGCGTCAAGATAGGCGGCGCATTCTATAACGGAGAATTCCACGAATACGATCCCGCTTATGAAATAACTTCCCTTGAGGAATACGAAGACAACAGCCACGGCGATTACGTCTTCCTCGACCTTTCGGGCAAAGATATCGTAACCGAGGTTGTCTCCACCGTTTATGTAAACTTTGCCGCAGGTCAGAGCAAAGATTTCGGTAAGACGGGAGGCTCCGTAACAAGTAAATTCATGGACAGCCATACCGTTTCCGGACTCAACGTCAGAATTTCCGATAAACAGGGCAACGCTCTCAGAAATGTTTCCGATGTCAAACTTGATTATACGAGAGTTCCGCAGTCCGAAAAGACTTACGGCGGCTACACCTCTTCGTCGCTTACCGGTTCTTCCGACATCGAGAAATTTACCGTTAAATTTGCGGAGGAAAGCGGCGCGACCTTTACCCAGACAGGCAGTCAGACCGTAAGGATCGCGGGCGAATATACCCCCGTTTTCTCCTTCAAGGTCGGCGATAAAGTTTATACCTACGGTGATTCCGATAAGTCTCCGCTTCCCGCAAATGCTCCGAAGTTTACCGTAAGTTCGATGGCTCCGACAGTAAGAGTTACGGCAGTTTCTCCGGCTGCAAATGTGGTTTTGAAGGCAAATCTTGCAAGCGGCGAAAATACAGATTCCGTAGATGTCCATAACTATTTCACTGATTTCTATGCATATACGAACTTTACGGATAACGGCGGTACATGTGACAGGTATACTCCTTCTTCCGTTACGTTGAAGATCGAAAATGCCGGAACGAATTTCTCGGAAGCTAAATTTGTAATACCTGTAAACACCAGCAGCTGTTCGGGAGACCCGAGTGATTTCACATTCACTTCCGATAACTCGGCGCAGACTTCCAAGGTCGGTCACATGGACGGATCTTCCGGCTCAACAAGACATGCGACCGGTACCCAGGTAATTAAAACTATAACGATGAAGTACGGAGGAATCGAATATACCGTAGATCTGTCAAACAGTGTGAAGATAATCGGAGGAACCGGTGCTGTTCCGGAAATAACATATTCTCCGAAATCAGGATATGAAGATGTCCTTCCCGTATCGTCATTCACTCAGGAAAATACCATAACCACGTCTTATGTTTACGGCGATTCCTTTAAGGTTAGACTTCCGGAACTTCCGCAGTTTGAGGTAAGAGAAACTACGGTAGGCGAGATGTCTGCCCCGACTGTAACCACAAAGACGGTAACCGTGTATTATTCCAAAGACGAAGGCTCAGGGTGCAGTAAAACGACATATTACTATCCGTATAAGAGGACCATTGTCACCGAAGTAAGTTCCGCAGACCAGGAAATCAGAGATATTACCTATAAACCGGAGACATGGCTTATTCAGACAAGAACAAACAAACTGAATAATACTTCGAATCCGGGAAGTGAATGGACAAAAGGTAATAACTATAAAGTCGGAGCGGAAATCAACATTACGAATAAAACTCTGGCGTCACCGGGCACTTTCAAGATCGTTTCAAGCACTCTTATATCTTCTTCCAAAAAGACATATACAAAAGTTACAACATCGGATACTCTCGCAGGTGAAAAGACCACGACGAAACCCAGCGGTACAGATGTCGGACAGTCCGGTATCCTGGCAAGTCCGAAAGTTGAAGAAACCTGGAGTTAAAATCTTACAAAAGCGGAGGCTGACCCCGTCAGCCTCCGTCTCGGGAGAATAATATGGATTTATACTTATTTCTCGGCATAGGAACAGTTGCAATGTTTTTTGCCATGTTTCTGTGTCGGAAACAATATCGGATTCCTGTTTGGAAAACCGTATGCCTGTGCATATTGCTGACGGCAATCGGTCTTCTGGGAACAAAAATAATGGCATTTATAGAAAGCGGATCTTTCGCCGGGCGCTCTTTCTTCGGAGCGGTTTTCCTTATCCCCGTATTGATGAGCGTTTTGGCTCTTGCTTTCAGAGAAAAGATATCCGCTGTTTTGGACATGACGGCGCCTGCCGTCTGCGTCATGCTTGCATTGATGAAGGTCAAGTGCCTGATCGACGGCTGCTGCGGCGGAAAAGTGATATATCATAATTCACAGTTTCAGCCTGTCTTTTTCCCGAGCCAGGCAGTTGAGGCCGCAGTTGCACTTTGCATTGCAATATTGCTTATCATTCTTATTCTGAAAGGCAAATTTGTCGGCGAAATATATCCCGTATTCATGATCGTTTACGGAATTACCCGATTCGGTCTGAATTTCTTCAGATACGCATACAGACCGATCTTCATCGGTCTTGCTGTCGGAAATATATGGGCTCTTGTCTCAATTGCCGTCGGAGTTATTTGGATTGCGGTTTCTGTTGTCCGGAAGAAAAAGAAAGGGGCCTGTAAATGACTCTTGTAAAAAAGACAGCGGCGTTTTTACTTATATTTGCCGTCATATTTTCCCTTTTTGCAATGCCGGTTTCGGCAGAGGAGGGAACCTGCGGCGCAAACCTTAAATGGACGCTTACCGACGGGGTCCTCAAAATTTCGGGCTCCGGCGATATGACCGATTTCAACGAAGCCGATTTCTCTCCTTGGTACGGTCAGCGCGACCTTATCCGCCGCGTCGAAATCGAAAACGGAGTTACTTCCATAGGCGACCTTGCCTTTTACGGGCTTGAAAATCTGGTTTCCGTTTCCCTCTCAAAGGATATAGCAGATATCGGGAATTTCGCTTTTGCCGGCTGTAAATCCTTAAGGGCAATTTCTTTCCCGCAGTCGCTTAAAACGATAGGCGAAAGCGCTTTTGAAGAATGTGAAAGCCTTGTTTCGGCAGTTCTTCCGTCGGAACTTGAGACCCTCAAAACAAGAGCGTTTTACCGTTGCTATTCGCTTTCTTCGGTCACTTTTCCGAAATCCCTTAAAAAGATAGGCTCTTCGACTTTTGCTTACTGTTCGTCTCTTATGCTTGCAAAAATCGAGACTGAAATAACCTCTCTTCCCGACTGGACTTTCTACGGCTGTACTCTTTTGTCGACCGTATATCTTCCGCAGACCGTGACCGAGATCGAAGATAACGCTTTCAAAGGCTGTAAAAACCTTTCCGCGGTCTATTATCCGGGAGACACCTCGACAGGTTCGAAACTTACGTCCGAGATAAAAAAGGATAACCCCGATTTTACCGACGAAAGCCTTACCTACATTACGCCGCCGAAAAACCCGACGGGATACGATTCCGCCGAAAAAGACGGCAAGACCGAATCTTCAAAAAATGAATTCACCCAGAGCGAAAACTCTGATATAACTTCGTCCGAAAAAGATACTTCGGAGATAGGTTCTTCCGATAAAAAGAGCGAATCTTCTATCTCCGCAGTCGTCAAAAACGACGAGGGCTTTGCCGAAGTCATCGACAAAATAAACGAAGTCGACAAAAAGCGTCCCGAAGATGAAACGACCCCGATAAAGGCCGACGTGGTCCTTACCGACACCGATAAGATAAGCGGCGACCGTCTCAAAGATATCGCAGGCAAAAATGTCGAACTTACGGTGACGGGAAAGAGCGGTTCCGTTTCGCTTATAAGCGGCACAAACCTTGAGAAAAACAAACTTTCGGGAACTTACGACCTTTCGTACAATATTTACGAAAACACCGACCCGACGGATTTTGAAAAAAATACGATAGGGGACTGCGAAAGTTACAGGCTTTCCTTTAACGGAAATATAGATTTCAAGTTCTCTCCGAAGATATTCCTTTCGGAAAAACACGCGGGCAAATCCGCAACTCTTTACGAGAGATCCGGAAAAGAACTCCGTAAGATACAGAGCGTAATTGTCGATAATAGCGGCGTTGCGACCTTTTTCCTTGCTTCCGTCAAAAAAGGAACGGAATATCTTATCGCGATAGACGTCGCGGGAGAAGCGGAGAGCGCGATAATCCCCGACAGCATGGCGTCGGAGTTCGGCGGCAATATAAAGCCTTACGAACAGATAGAATATGAAATAACGGGGCTGAATACCTTTATGGGGCTTTCCATAGGTCAGTTCACATGGATAGTCGTCGGAGTGCTCGTGCTTATAGTTGCGGTCGTCGGCGTTATAATGTTCATGTTCTTCAAGGCAAAGAAGAAAAATGCCGAATTTATAAAGAAATAAAAATATGCCGTCGGGAAAACCGACGGCATATTCTTTTGCCCTCAAAAAAATATTTCGAAAAAGAAATGACATCTATTGACAAAAATCTCTTTATATAATAAAATTTAATAAAAAAGAAAAAGGAGAAATATTTATGTCAATCTTTACAGGTAATATCGCTGTCAGCGGTGCTTTGTCCGTTATCGCGACAGTCCTTGCGATCGTCGTGACCGTCCTTGCGTTTATCTTCATCGTGCCCGAAAAACGTCGCGAAAAACTTAACGCTTTCGGAAAATTTCTTCACGATACCTGCAATTTCAAGTATCTTGTCGTTGAAAAGATTCTTCAGGCGCTTTATATCTTCGCTACCGCGGCTGTGATTCTGAACGGCTTCTTCATGCTCTTTACCGTCGTTTACGGCACTTGGCTCGGCGGCTACGGTATTCTTGTCATGATCCTCGGACCCATCATTGTCCGCCTTGTTTACGAACTTCTTATGATGCTCATAATTCTCATCAAGAATGTTATTTCGATAAACAATAAACTCAAAAATCAGAACGGCAGCGAAACTTCCGCCGACGTGTTCGCGGCTCCCGACATCTCGGAAGTACGCGAGGCGATAAAACAGCAGGCTGAGGCGAAAAAGGCAGAGACTGCCGCAGAAGAAAAGACCGCCGCTCCCGCCGCAAAATTCTGCATTAAGTGCGGTGCAAAACTTGACGAAAACGGCAACTGCCCCAACTGCAAATAAGAGAAAAGAAAAAACACGGCATACTTTCGGTATGCCGTGTTTTTTTGTATATTGATTACTCAATAACGACTTTAATAAATATCTTTTTGCCCTTTTTGACGACGATTCCCTGTTTTAATTCGTCTGCGGAAAATTCCTTATATGTGTCGGTGACTTTTTCGCCGTCGACCGAGATTCCGCCCTGCGAAACAAGGGTCCTGCCCTGCGAACGGGAGGGCGCTATTCCTGTCTTTTCGAGGATAGCAAGAATGTTTATTTTGCCGTCGGTAAGGTCGTCTGCGGTAAGGACTGTCGTCGGCATATTCTCCGACGCGCCCGAAGAGAATATCGCTCTTGCGCTTTCCTGCGCTTTGTCCGCTTCCTCTTTGCCGTGTATCATCGAGGTGAGTTCGTATGCAAGAATTTCTTTTGCCTCGTTGAGTTTGCTTCCTTCCCATGTGTCCATCTCGTTTATCTGTTCGAGCGGCAGGAAAGTAAGCATTCTTATACATTTAAGAACGTCCGCGTCGTCGATATTTCTCCAATACTGATAGAATTCAAAGGGAGATGTCTTGTTCTGGTCGAGCCATACGGCGCCTTTCGCCGTCTTGCCCATTTTCTTGCCCTCCGAATTCATTAAGAGGGTAATGGTCATCGCGTAAGCGTTTTTGCCGAGTTTTTTTCTTATAAGTTCCGTTCCGCCGAGCATATTCGACCACTGGTCGTCGCCGCCGAACTGCATATTGCACCCGTAGTTCTGATAGAGGTAGTAGAAATCGTACGATTGCATTATCATATAGTTGAATTCAAGGAACGAAAGTCCCTTTTCCATTCTCTGCTTGTAACATTCCGCACGGAGCATATTGTTTACCGAGAAACAAGCCCCGACTTCTCTTAAAAGTTCAACATAGTTGAGTTTAAGGAGCCAGTCCGCGTTGTTTACCATTATTGCTTTTCCGTCGCCGAATTCGATAAACTTCTCCATCTGCTTTTTGAAACATTCGCAGTTATGGTTTATCGTTTCTTCGGTCATCATCGAACGCATATCGGTTCTTCCCGACGGGTCGCCGATGTGTCCCGTGCCTCCGCCGACAAGAACAACGGGTCTGTTTCCCGCCATCTGAAGGCGTTTCATCAGGCAAAGCGCCATAAAGTGCCCTACGTGCAAGGAGTCGGCAGTCGGGTCAAACCCGATGTAAAACGTCGCTTTCCCCTCGTTTATAAGGTTTCTGATCTCTTCCTCGTCGGTGACCTGCGCTATAAGGCCTCTTGCAACGAGTTCTTCGTAAATTTTCATTTTCCTACCTCTTTTTTACGGTAATTTATATTTTTCAACGTAATGATTGAAATCTTCTTTGAAGTCTTCGGGTTCGCGCTTTTTGATGTCGTTAAGATACATGTGGCTGTTGAGCGACGAACCGTCGTGCTGAATTACTCCGACCGCAATATTCGAACAGTGGTCGGAAATTCTTTCGAAAGCGGTGAGCAGTTCGGTAAAGATAAATCCGAGTTCTATCGTGCATCTGCCTTCTTTTAAGCGGCGGATATGTCTGTCTTTGAGTTCGTGCTGAAGTTCGTCGACCGTCTGTTCGAGCGGCTCGGTCTTCTTCGCGAGAGCGATATCGTTGTCGACAAACGCCTTGAACGTATTCGCTACGATCTCCTTTACCGCGGCGCTTATCGTGTCTATTTCCTTTTCCGCTTTTTCGGAGAACTTTATCTTCTTTTCGGTAAGTTCCTTTACCGCGTCGAGAATGTTTTCGGCGTGGTCGCCTATTCTCTCAAAATCGCCGATGACCTGCAAGAACTGCGATATCTCGCGGCTGTCCTTTTCGGTCACTTCGCAGGCACTGAGTTTGACGAGATACGTTCCGAGAATATCTTCGTACCTGTCTATCTTTTCTTCGTTTTCGGATATCTTGTCAAACATCTTTTCGTTTTTGGCGGATATCTGTTCTATTGCCGCTGTAAGCGTCTTTTCGGTGCAGCGCGCCATATCGAAGACGACGTTTTTACACTGTTCGAGCGCAAACGACGGGGAAGAGAGCAGACGTTCGTCAAGCAACGGCATATCTTCGTCCGATTTTTTATCCCTGACGGTAAGAACGGCAAGTTTTCCGAGTTGTTTTGAAAACGGCAACAGAACGAGGACCGTGGTGACGTTGAAGATACTGTGTACTGCCGGGATACCGACGGCGTTGATCGCTTCGTCGATAAACGGGAACTGAAAGATAAGGTCGAGCCCGTAAAACGCCGCCATGAAAAGGAGCGAGCCTATAATATTGAAGTAAAGATGGACAACGGCGGCTCTTTTCGCATTTTTGTTCGCTCCGATACAGGAAATGAGCGCTGTCGCGCAGGTTCCTATATTCTGCCCGAGGATTATCGGGATAGCCGCTCCGTAAGTAATGCTTCCGGTTACCGCAAGCGCCTGTAAAATACCGATAGACGCCGCAGACGACTGGATTATTCCCGTAACGACGGCTCCGGTGAGAAGACCTAAGATAGGGTTGTTTGCAAAGAGCATTATGACTTCCGAAAAACCGGGCCAGTCCTTGAGTCCCGCGACCGCGCCGCTCATCGTCGTCATACCGAAAATGAGGACCGCAAAGGAAACGAATATCTCTCCGAGGTCGCGCCTGCGGCTCTTTTTGCTTACGAGTATCATAAATACGCCGATAAGTGCGAGTACCGGAGAAAACGAATCTGGCTTTAACATCTCAACGAAGATGTTCGAACTTGAAATATTTGTAAGACTTAAGATCCACGCGGTTATCGTCGTACCGATATTCGCGCCCATTATAATGCCGATCGCCTGCGAAAGTTCCATAATACCGGAGTTTACGAAACCGACGACCATGACGGTCGTTGCCGAAGACGATTGGATAACAAGAGTTACGAGCATACCGAGGACAGCGCCTTTTATCGGATTCCCCGCAACTTTTTCGAGAACTTTTTCGAGTTTTCCGCCCGAAACCTTACTTAACCCCTGTCCCATATTGTGCATTCCGTACAAAAAGAGCGCAAGCCCCCCGCACAACTGGATCACCGAAAAAATGTCCATAATTTTTTCCTTCCGAATTCAATCAAAAATCTACCAATATCATTAAACCATATATTGCGGCGTTTGTCAATGAAAAAAAACGAAAAAGAAAGAATAGGGGATATTTCGTAAAAAATTCACAAAAA
The DNA here is from genome assembly GCA_934486965.1 of uncultured Eubacteriales bacterium. Taxonomy (GTDB): domain Bacteria; phylum Bacillota; class Clostridia; order Oscillospirales; family UBA644; genus Geddesella. The sequence goes on along the minus strand of CAKSQP010000017.1, from coordinate 12,425 downwards.
GCCCTTGCGTTTCGGCGTTTGTTATGGTATAATTACCATTGCATGATATGAGTGGTCCTCTGCCTTTCTCTGCATGAACGCTCAGACCTTTTCAGGGTCAAAATATCTTGAAATAAAATTCAGGAGGAAAAGAGATTATGAACAAAGCTATCGCAGCAATGACAAAAGATCAGCTCCGTGCCGAACCCCTTGATATCAAGGTCGGTAACACGGTAAGAGTCCACGTCAGAATCAAAGAAGGCTCCAGAGAAAGAGTTCAGGTCTTCGAAGGCGTTGTTATCGCCAAGAAACACGGAGGCATTTCCGAAACCTTTACCGTAAGACGCGTATCCTACGGCGTAGGCGTCGAAAAAGTATTCCCGATCAACTCTCCGAGCATTGAAAAGGTCGAACTTGTCCGTAAAGGTAAAGTTCGCCGCGCTAAACTCTATTATCTCAGAGACAGAGTCGGTAAGGCTGCAAGAGTTAAAGAAGCACTTTAATTTCTTTAATCGGTGCAAAAGTAAAAGGCGAGGGTTTTGTTTTAATACGAAGCCGTCGCCTTTTTAACAACACGGAGGATTTTCGTCAGATGGAAGCGAATAATCAAAACGAAAACATAACAGAAAAAGCCACGGTAAAAACATCGTCGGCTCTTGCGTCGTTTTTCGATCTTGCCGAAACGTGTATAACCGCCGCAGTCATCGCTGTCCTTATTCTGTTTTTTATCGCGAAAGTGGGAACCGTTGTCGGAACTTCCATGCTGAGCACTATGGAACCCGGCGACAGATATGTCCTTACTTCGCTTTTTTATACTCCGAAGCAGGGTGATATCATCGTCTTCTCCCCGAACGAAGAAGACGCAAACGGCGAGAAACTCTGGGTCAAGCGCATTATCGCGACAGAGGGACAGACCGTTGATATAAAGAGCGGAAAAGTATATGTCGACGGCGAAAAACTCGACGAATACTACCTCGACGAAGGCATTTATACCGAGCCGAAACTTTACGGAGAAAATACCGTCGTCCCCGAAGGCTGCGTCTTCGTTATGGGGGACAACCGTACCGTGAGCAAGGACAGCCGCTATATAGGACCCGTAAGCGTGGAATCGATAGTCGGAAAAGTCTTTCTCAGATTCTGGCCGATAAATAAAATAGGGACTGTTGACGAATGAGCATAAACTGGTATCCGGGTCACATGACCAAGACCAAAAGAATGATAATCGACAGCCTTAAGGATATAGATATCGTCGTCGAACTTCTCGATTCGAGAATTCCTTTTGCGTCGAAAAATCCCGATATCGAATATCTGACAAAGGATAAGCCCAAACTTTTGGTCCTCAATAAAAGCGACCTTTCAGACCCCGCCGAAACGAAAAAATGGGCGGATTATTATAAAAAGAAGGGTTATTTTGTAATATTCCAGTCGAGCCTTCGTATGAATACCGAAGCGTTTACTTCGGCTCTCCGCGAACTTTTTGCCGAAAAAGCGGAGAGATACGCCAAAAGAGGAATTACGAACAAGGCGATAAGAATAATGATACTCGGTATCCCGAACGTCGGGAAAAGCACTCTTATAAACGCTCTGAGCGGCGAAAGAAGAGTAAAAGCCGAAGACCGTCCGGGAGTTACCCGCGGAAAACAGTGGATAAGCCTTAAAGGCAATATCTCGCTTCTCGATACCCCCGGAATCCTTTGGGCAAAACTCGAAAATCAGCACGCCGCGACCCGTCTTGCGATAACCGGAGCGATAAGAGACACAGTGCTTGACGTTGAAGAGATCGCATTCAGGCTTTTGCAGATACTTGCAAAAGATTATCCCGATAACTTAAAGGAAAGATACAAACTTGACAAAATAAACCCCGATATTTATGAACTCATGCTTGATATCGGCAGAAAAAGAGGCTTTATAATAAAGGGCGGAGAAGTCAACACCGAAAGAACCGCGAACGTCCTGCTCGACGAATTCAGAGCGGGAAAAATAGGCAGAATTTCGCTTGAAAAGGTCGCTCTTTTCAACAAATACGAAACGGGAGACGAGGCGTGATGGATCTCTGGAGTTACGAAAAGGCAAAACAAAGAAAAGATACCGTTTTCTGCGGAATAGACGAGGCGGGCAGAGGCCCTCTCTGCGGACCTGTTTCCGCTGCGGCGGTGATACTGCCTTTCGGCTGCAATATAGAAGGTCTCAACGACTCAAAAAAACTTTCCGAGAAAAAAAGGGAAGCGCTTTACGATATAATAGTCAAAGAGGCCGCGGCTTATGCCGTGGCTTTTTCGTCCCCTGCGGAAATAGATAAATACAATATTCTGAACGCAACGTATCTCGCGATGAAAAGAGCGGTCGAAAAACTTTCGGTAAAGCCCGATTTTATTTTTGTCGACGGCAACCGCGCGCCCGATTTCGGAATTGAGACCGAAACCATAGTAAAGGGCGACGCAAAAAGCGCGAATATTGCCGCCGCGTCGATTCTTGCAAAAGTCACCCGTGACCGCTATATGAAAGAACTTGCCGAAAAATATCCCGAATATATGCTTGAAAAACATAAGGGATACCCGACAAAAGAGCATTACAGAATTCTTCAGACTTACGGCGTAAAGGACTTTTACCGTATGTCCTTTCTGAAAAATCTGGAGGACCATTATGAATAGCCCGTCGGCAAAGTCTCTCGGAACGGTCTTCGAGGGCGTCGCCGAAAAACTCCTGAAGGAAAACGGCTATAAGATTCTTGAGCGCAATTATAAATACGGTAAGTATGAAATAGATATCATCGCGAAGAAAAAGGAAGAGGTCGCATTCGTCGAAGTCAAGAGCCGAAAGGAAAACAGTTACCTTCTGCCCGAACAGGCGGTCGACTCCGAAAAAATGAGACATATTCTCTATGCGGCAAGGGGCTATATCCGCTCGCTTTATGCCGACGGCATAGATGTTCACCGTCTTTCATATAGTTTTGATGTCGCGGCGATAATCTATACCGAAAGTTTTGATATATCCTCCGTGAAGTATTATAAAGATTACTACGTAGGAGACAAAGATGAAATACTTCGATTTGCACTGTGATACCGCAACCTGCCTTTTCGACGACGGCGAGACCTTTGAAAATACCGACTGCGCCGTCAACTCCCGCTCTGCTGAAATTTTCGAAAAATATGTCCAGACGTTTGCTTTCTGGTTTAATGACGTTACGCACGCAAGAGGCTTCGAATACTTAAAAAACGCTCTTGAATATTTCAGGAAAATCGTTCCCGAAATTTCCGCCGAACCCGTTCTGTCGGTCGAGGGCGGCGGCTGTATCGAGGGAGACCTCGACAGAATTTTTTGGCTTAAAAACGAGGGTTTCCGCGTTTTCGGGCTTGCGTGGAACGGCGAAAACGAACTTGCGTCGGGGAATGTCCTTTCTCCGAAAAAAGGACTTACGCCTCTCGGAAAAGAGGCTGTCGGTGTCCTTGAAGAAACGGGCATCGTTCCCGATATATCGCATCTTTCCGACGCGGGCGTCTTCGACGTTCTGTCCCATACTTCGGGCAAAGTCGTCGCGACCCATTCCTGCGCGAGAAAGGTTTTCGATCACCCGCGGAACATAACCGACGAAATGATAAAAGAGATAATTTCGCGCGGCGGACTTATCGGCCTGAACCTTTATCCGAAAGCCCTTTCCGAGGACCCGAAGTCGGAGGACCTGCTTTTTCATGCGGAACATATCCTGTCTCTCGGCGGGGAAAATGCGCTTGCTTTCGGCTGCGACTGGGACGGCACCGAACTTCCTGCCGGAATTACGGGGCTTTCGTCGCTTTCGTCTTTGCGCGAAAAATTTGTTTCCGCCTTTTCGGAAAAGATCACCGAAAAAGTCTTTTACGGCAACGCCGCCGCATTTTTTGATAAGGAGTAATATATGTCGCTTTACGCAATGGCAGACCTGCATCTTTCCCTGTCGACCGATAAGCCCATGGACGTCTTCGGTCCCGCATGGGAAAATTATGTCTGCCGCATAAAGGAAAACTGGCCGCTGACAGACGACGATACGATAGTGATTCCGGGGGACGTCTCCTGGGCGATGGGTTTTAACGACCTGCGCGCGGATTTTGATTTTCTGGCGTCTCTTCCGGGTAAAAAAATAATATCAAAAGGCAATCACGACTATTGGTGGAACACCGTCAAAAAAATGAACGAATTCGCCGAACCTTACGGGAATATTTCCTTTCTGCACAATAACAGTTACGAATACGGCGATATTTCGATATGCGGAACGCGCGGCTGGATTCAGGAGCCGGGGGCGGAGGCTGACGTCAAAGTCCTGCGCCGAGAGGTTATTCGCCTTGAAACGTCGCTTGCGTCCGCCAAACAAAAGCCCGTTGTTTTTATGCACTATCCGCCGCTTTTTGCCGATCAGAAAAACGAAGAGATAATCGAAACGATGAAAAAATACGGCGTCACCGAATGTTATTACGGACATCTGCACGGCGGCGCGTTTGCCCTTGCGAAAACGGGGACAGTCGACGGTATCTCATATAAACTGATTTCAGCCGATTTTCTCGGATTTTCGCCGATTTTAGTGAGATAAATCCCGTAAAAGAAAACTTTTGTTGAATTTTTTACGAATGAATGGCAAAAGGTATGGCAATTTTGCTTTTTTTATGCTATACTTACAAAGTACGAAAATTATATAAGAGGAAGGTCTAAGAAAATGACTCTGAACAGCCAGAACAAAACAGACAAAAATACTGTCGAACTTGTCATAACCGTCCCCGCTGACGAATTTGACGCCGCAGTAGAAAGATCCTACAAAAAGAATATAGCGAAGATGAACGTTCCGGGCTTTCGTAAAGGCAAGGCTCCGAGAAGAATGGTAGAAAAAATGTACGGTGCCGAAGTGTTCTACGACGACGCCATAAACGAAGTATATCCCGACGCTTACGAAGCGGCTGTCGCCGAGGCAAAGATCGAACCGGTCGACCGTGCTTCCGTTGAGATCGTTTCGGTTGACGAAAACGGTTTCAAATTCAAAGCGACCGTAACCGTAAAACCCGAAGTCGAAATAAAAGACTATAAAGGACTCAAAGTCGAAAAAGACGCCGTTAAAGTAACCGCGGCTGAAGTTGACGCCGAAGTCAAGGCTTACCAGAAACGTCAGGGCAGACTTATCGACGCCGAAGAAGACGCCGTAACCAAAAAAGGCGACACCGTAACCTTCGATTTCGACGGCTATGTTGACGGCAAACAGTTTGACGGCGGCAAAGCGGAAGACTATGACCTCGTTCTCGGAAGCGGACAGTTTATCCCCGGTTTCGAAGATCAGATGATAGGCAAGAAAGCAGGCGAACAGTTCAGCGTAAACGTTAAGTTCCCCGAAGATTACCACGCCGAAGAACTCAAAGGCAAGGACGCCGAGTTCAAGATAAACCTCAAGGCTATAAGAACCGAAGAACTTCCCGAACTTGACGACGAGTTTGCAAAAGACGTCAGCGACTTTGATACTCTCAAAGAGTTCAAGGACGACATAAAGAAAAAGATCAAAGAAAGAAAAGAACAGGAAGCGGAATATAAAGTCGAAAAAGAACTTTCCGACAAACTCGCCGACCTTGTCAAAGCCGACATTCCGCAGTGTATGTTCGATACTGAGATCAACAGACAACTTCAGGATTTCGAACAGCGTTTCGCTTCTCAGGGACTTTCTCTCGAACAGTATATGAAATATACCGGCGCAACCCTCGACAGCCTTAAGGATATGTTCAGAGAGACCGCCGAAAAAGACGTAAAGACCCGTCTCGCGCTCGAAAAAATAGCCGAACTTGAAGGAATCGTCATCACCGACGCCGAAGTCGACGAAGAATATAACAAATATTCTTCCGAAATGGCAGTCGAAGTCGAAAAACTCAAGAACGACTATGTAACCGAACAGATAATGAAAGACCTTACCGTAAGAAAGGCTTTCGAAGCAGTCAAAAACAACGCCGAAATAACCGAAAAGGCAGCCGCAAAGAAGACCGCGGCAAAGAAGACTTCCGAAAAGGCTGAGGAAAAACCCGCAGCCGAGAAGAAGCCCGCCGCTAAAAAACCCGCCGCAAAGAAAACAGCGGAAAAGAAGACCGAGACCGCAGAAAAGAAACCCGCGGCAAAGAAAACTTCGACCGCCGCTAAAAAGCCCGCGGCAAAGAAGACCGCAGAAAAGAAAGCGGAATAAGTCTGAATTAAAAAGCCCCGAAAAGGCAATAATCAAACCGTCGGAAACAGGGCGGTATCCAAAAATAAAAATACTGCCGCAAGATGGATTCATTTTGCGGCAGGTTTTCACTGTAATAAAGACATGAGGCAGAATTATGGAAATGAATTTAGTCCCTATGGTAGTTCAGCAGACCAGCAGAGGCGAACGCTCCTACGATATTTTTTCAAGACTTCTCAACGACCGTATAATCTTCCTTGCAGATCAGGTAAACGACGCTACCGCAAGCCTTGTCGTCGCTCAACTTCTTTATCTTGAGTCTGAAGACCCCGATAAGGATATAAGCCTTTATATAAACAGCCCCGGAGGTTCGATAACTGCGGGAATGGCGATCTACGACACCATGCAGTATATCAAATGTGACGTTTCGACTATCTGCGTCGGAATGGCGGCGTCTATGGGCGCGTTTTTACTTTCTTCGGGCGCAAAAGGCAAGAGATACGCTCTTCCGAACAGCGAAATAATGATCCATCAGCCCCTCGGCGGATTTCAGGGACAGGCGACCGATATAAAGATACACGCCGACAGAATAATCAAAATAAAGAAAGACCTGAACGAAATTCTTTCGAAAAATACGGGTCAGCCTCTTGAAATAATCGAGAGAGATACCGAAAGAGACAATTTCATGACCGCTGAAGAAGCGCTTAAGTACGGACTTGTCGATAAAGTTATAGAAAAGAGATAATCTATGGAAAAAGAAACCAGACCTCCGGTCTGTCAGTGTTCTTTCTGCGGGTATGTCAATACCGGAATGGACAGAATAATGATTTCCGGAATTGACAGCGACGTGTATATCTGCAGTGAATGCGTCGAACTCTGCAAAGAACACCTTGAAGCGCTTTACCCTCCGACAAAGAACGGCGGGAAAAAGGACTTCACTCCCGAAATGAAAACTCCCGAAGAGATAAAAAAGGTTCTCGACAGTTACGTTATCGGACAGGACGAAGCGAAAATCGCGCTTTCCGTCGCGGTCTACAACCACTATAAGAGAATTCTTCTGTCAGAGGATAAAAACGACGACGTCGAGATAACGAAGAGCAACGTTTTGCTTCTCGGTCCTACGGGTTCGGGAAAAACTCTGCTTGCTCAGGTCCTTGCAAAGACCCTTAACGTGCCTTTTGCGATAGCGGACGCTACGACTCTCACCGAGGCGGGATATGTCGGCGAAGACGTCGAAAATATCCTTCTGAGGCTTATTCAGGCGGCGGACGGAGATGTCGAGGCTGCCGAAAAGGGTATAATCTATGTCGACGAGATAGACAAGATTTCCCGCAGAAGCGAAAACCCGTCGATAACCCGCGACGTTTCGGGCGAGGGTGTTCAGCAGGCTCTTCTCAAAATCCTTGAGGGGACTGTCGCAAACGTTCCTCCGCAGGGCGGAAGAAAACACCCCAATCAGGAATATATTCCGATAAACACGAAAAATATTCTCTTTATCTGCGGCGGTGCTTTTTCGGGTATCGAAGATATCGTCAAAAAGAGAATGTCGGGAAACACCATGGGCTTCGGCGGAAACGTCAAGAGCAAAAAGGAGGACGATATCTCCGCTCTTCTTCACGAATGTGAGTCGAAAGATATCGTAAAGTACGGACTTATCCCCGAACTTGTCGGACGTCTTCCCGTTGTCGTTTCGGTCGATAAACTTGATAAGGAAGCGCTTGTCAAAATTCTGACAGAGCCGAAAAACAGCCTTATAAAGCAGTATGAAAAACTTTTCATGCTCGACGGAATAACCCTCACCTTTACCCCCGACGCAATCGAAAGGATCGCCGAAATGGCGGTCGAAAAGAATACGGGGGCAAGAGGACTGCGTGCCATTGTCGAAAAGATAATGACCCCGCTGATGTTCAAGTCTCCTTCCCGTAAGGATATCAAAAATATATTGATAAATGCGGACTATATAGACGGAAAATCCGACGATGCCGAAGTCGTTGCATAAAAAAGGAGCGAGGGCTCCTTTTTTTTATGCCTTGAAATTTTCCCTGAAATATGCTACAATAAAGAAAAACGCCGAGGTGTGCCGTGAAAATGATATTGAAATTTTTAATGTCGCTCATCAGCTTTATTCTTATTGTCGCAGTCGTCTATGTCTGCTATGTTTTCTTTTCCTATTCGCGAATCGAAGATAATAAAATGCTTACGGTTTCGGGGGCGGAAAGCGAAGAAGCCTTAAAGAGCGGAAAAGAATATACAGTTGCGACCCGAAACCTCGGTTTCGGAGCGTATACCGCCGATTTTACCTTCTTTATGGACGGCGGTAAAGAGTCATGGGCTGAAAGTGCGGAAAGCGTTAAAAACTGCATAGAAAACGCGACAAAAGAAACGGTCGCCTGCGACCCAGACTTTATTCTTTTTCAGGAAGTCGACACCAACTCTACAAGGTCCTATCATATTGACGAACGACAGATGATAACGTCCGCTCTTTCGGAATATTCGGGCGTTTTTGCCGAAAACTATCATTCGGCGTTTCTGATGTATCCTTTAACGCAGCCGCACGGTTCGTCGAACAGCGGAATGCTTACTCTTTCAAAATATAAAATCTCTTCGGCTCTTCGCCGCAGTCTTCCCATATCCGAAAGTTTTTCCAAATTCCTCGATCTCGACCGTTGCTATTCGGTGTCGAGAATTCCCGTTGAAAACGGAAAGGAACTTGTGCTTATAAACGTCCACCTTTCTGCTTACGGCGGCAGCGACGAAATAAGAAAAGCCCAGATGACAATGCTTTTTAACGAGATAAAAGACGATTACGAAAAGGGTAACTATGTCGTCTGCGGCGGCGACTATAACCATGATTTTACGGGTACGTCAACGCAGGAACTCAACGGCGGAGAGACCGTCGATTTCGGCTGGGCGCAGCCTTTTCCCGACGACCTTCTCCCTGATTCTGTAATCCGCGCCGACGAATATACCGACGGAAAAACCGAACCCACCTGCCGCGACTGCGACATTCCTTATAAAGAGGGAAATTTCACTATAATCGTCGACGGTTTCCTCGTCAGCAAAAATGTTGAAATAACCTATCTCGAAAACGTTCAGACGGGTTTTGCATATTCCGACCATAACCCCGTCGTTATGAAATTTGTTCTTAAATAGAGGCACTTAATGAAAACCAACCTGCACACCCACACCTATCTCTGCAACCACGCCGACGGCACTCCCCGCGAGTATGTCGAAACGGCGATAAAAAACGGACTTTCCGTCCTCGGCTTTTCCGACCATGTTCCGTATCCTTTCCCCGACGGCTATTTTTCGGGATACCGCATGACCGTCGAAGAAACCGAACAATATTATCGCGAAATTTCGGCTCTAAGAGACGAATATAAGGATAAAATAAAAATTCTTATCGGCTATGAGGCTGAATACTATCCGAGACATTTTGACGCAATGATAAAGAATATTTCGCGGTTCGAATGTGACTATCTTATCCTCGGTCAGCATTTTACCGCGAACGAATACGACGGAATTCACACCTCCGGAATTTTTGACGACAAAACCCTGCTCACAGCCTATATAGATCAGGTCTGCGAGGCTTTGGATACAGGAATGTTTTCGTATGTCGCCCACCCCGATATTATCGGCTACCGCGGCGACAGGGATTTCTATATGAGCGAGGCTCTTCGCCTTTGCAAATACGCAAAAAACAAGGATATTCCGCTTGAACTCAACCTTTTGGGACTTTCCGAAAACCGCAGTTACCCATACATGGAATTCTGGAAAGCGGTCGCAAAAACAGGAAACAAAGTCGTTGTCGGCTGTGACGCCCATAATGCCGAAAGGGTCGCAAAGCCGTCCGAAATAAGCCTTGCCGAAAACTATCTTTCGCAGTTCGGGATAATCCCGACCGAAGATATAAAACTTATAAAAATATCATAAAAAACTGCGGAAATTCTCCGCAGTTTTTACTATACCCGATTTTGTTTTATTATTTCGGCGGAGGAATAAGAGCCTCGGGCGTGATAAAAAATTTCACGGGGGTTTCTTCCGACTATGAACCGCCCGAAAATCCAGATCTGATTATCGACACCGAACGGCTTTCGGCAAAAGCCTGTTTCCAAGCCGTAATTGACCTTCTTAAAGCGCGTAATTTGATATAAAAACAAGGCTGTAAAGTTTTTAACTTTACAGCCTTCATTTTATCTTATATAATGCGACCAAGGAATCGTAAAAGAACTTAATAACTTGATTTCTTCGTTGCTTTCAAAAACCGCAACTCCGCCCTTATCGCTCAGCACGAAGTTTATGTGTACGGTTTCTTTTCCGTTTTCGACTTCTTCGAAATATACGGTGTTTCTGAATTTTTCGGGGTCGAAATCCGTTTTGATGTTTTCTTTCAGTTCAAATACGTCGAATTCCGTTTCCGTGAGTACCTTTTTCTGTTCGAGACCGTCGAACGCTTTTATGAACGAAGCGCTGTCGCGGAGCAGTTTTTCCGCAGTCTGTCTGAATTTTTTGCTGTTCTGACCTCTTGTCTTTTTTGCAAAAGCCGAAAGCGTTTCTTTGGAGGTGAGTTCGTCTCTTTTGAAAAATTCAAGACCCGAATAAATAATGTAGATAAAGAGCGTGAATTCGTCTTTTGTAAGCGTGACATTCGTTTTTTCGAGTTCGAAATCCCTCTTCGGACGGTGGTTTATGCATTTTCTTAAAAGCGCCGCCGCGTCGGGAGCGGTCATGGAAAGGTATACCGAGACTTTGTCCCCCTGTTCGAGCCGTGCGTCGAATCTGTCGCCGTTTCTGAAAAGTCTGACCGTTTCGTAAAGTCCGAAACCTATTCTGAGATCTTCTTCCTTCTCATAAAGAAGTTTCGCGACGTGCAGTCCTTTTTCCGTCGGGAAAAGGGAGGAGTCAAGCAGTTTTTGTGAGATAACGTTGAGAAAATACGAAATATCCGATTCTTCGCCGATAAGCGCCTTTTTGAAAAGTTCGATATCCCGTCTCGAAAGAACGACGGCGTCGGCGTCTCCGGGATATATTTCCGTCGGGAAATTCGGCGAGAGTTCTTCGTACATCGAATGAAGAATATTGTAATTTTCAAACCCTGCGTTCGGCTCTTTTTCAGGCGTCGGCAATGCTTCTTCGGCATTTTTCTTTTCCTGTTTTCCGAACACTGCGAAGACGAGCGCTCCCGCAATTATCAGAACCGCAAGAAGCGCGGAAACGGGTGTTTTCGGGAATCTTACGCCCGACGCGGACAGTGTTCCGTTCGTCTGCATACTTTCAAGCCTGAGGACCGTTTCCCTGTCGAGACAGGTACATTCGATTGCCGTCTTTCCGCATTTGTTGCATATTTTTACGGTGTTTCCGTTTTCATCGTTCGAAAGGGTCGCCTCCGAGCCGCAGAAACAGTCGCAGGTGCACAAAAGGAAGTTCCTGCCGCATTTTTCACAGTTATAGACCGAATTTTCGTCTGCGGAAGAAGTCACATAATGCCGCCCGCAGATACAGTCGCCCTCCGCCGCAAAGGTCGGCAATGCCGAAAAAAGAAGAGTAAAACATATAACGGCGGCAATTATTGTCTTTTTCATATATTCACCCCCGTTATCGCGTAAATGACAGCCAGACATACCGAATATGCAATGATAACGGTAAAGGTCGGGTGAAATTTCAGCGGTTCGCCGGCTTTTGCCGAGATTTTTCTTTTTGCGATCATCTTTTTGGAAAATGCCGCGACCGCCGCGGAAAGCGCGAAAGGAAACGTCGTGAATATTCCGCAGAATATGTTTGCGACCGCCGAAAGAATACAGAACGGAAGAAACGTTTTTCTCAGCCTTTGTTCCGCGTCTTCGAAAACGGCGCTCATGAAGAACGAAAACGCCGCGGAAAGCGCAAGCGTCAGAAGAATAAATACGGCCGCCGAAAGGACCGACCCGCACCGAACGAAAACGGACGGCAGGGAAGTTAAAAACAGAATGAGCGAATCAAGCGCGATATTTTTTATCAGTTGTTTTGTCATACCGTGCCTCCGTCAGAATTTAAGCCCGTAGATAAGGGCGGTGATTATTATGTTTACAAGTCCCGAAACGACCGTCGGGAGCCATGTCATAAGTTTGTTTTTGCGGTTGAGTTCGGACGTCGCAAGGTAATAAGGAATAAAGGAGAAGACGAGCGCCGAAAAGGAAAGCGCATATCCTCCCGCTCCGAAAGCGACGTTTGAGATAAAACCGATAACGGAAACAAGAGAGGGAATAAAATATCCCGCGCCGACCGTTTTGACGATTTTCATTATGTC
>CAKSQP010000016.1 GCA_934486965.1 uncultured Eubacteriales bacterium | reverse complement strand
CTCGTCCTTTTACAATAGAAAGAAACGTTTCGGGCAGATAGTCGCCCTCAATATATGAAATATGAACGCCGGTTTTTTCGGAATATTCCTTTATAAAGCGCACCTGCTCGGATTTGCGGTGAAGATACTCGCTTTCCGGCAGAATATTCGGATTATAGTAAAAAACCGTCAGATCGTATTCTTTTGACAGCAGATCTATAACGTGGGTACTGCACGGTCCGCAGCAGGAATGAAGAAAAAGTTTTTTCATATTGAGCCTCCGTCGCTTCCTATTATATATACCGCAGAACTCCTTTGCAACGGGGAAAGCCGAAAATTTACAAAAAAGTAACGACTGTTTCCTCTTTTTCTCTTGCGGACGGCGGGAAATTGGTGTATAATAAGGAAAACACAAGGAAGAGGAAAGAAAAAATGTCTGAAATCGCAATTCTCGGATACGGAACGGTCGGAAGCGGCGTTGCCGAACTTTTCGACGACAACAGAGAAAACATCATAAAAAAAACGGGGAAAGACATCTCGGTAAAATATATCCTCGATGTCAGGGATTTTCCCGGAAACAGATTTGAAGAGAAGATCGTTCACGACTTCGGAATTATCGAAAACGACAAGGATATTGAGGTCGTTGTCGAAACGATAGGAGGCGTCGGAGCGGCTTACGAATTCACGAAAAGAGCGTTAAAAAAAGGAAAACACGTCGTGACTTCGAATAAAGAACTTGTTTCGGAAAAGGGCGACGAACTTTTCAGGCTTGCCGAAAGCCACGGAGTCCGTTATCTTTTCGAAGCGGCTGTCGGCGGCGGAATTCCCGTAATTCACCCGATTTACGACTGTCTCGCGGCAAACAAAATCGAAAGTATCGTCGGGATACTCAACGGATCGACATACTATATTCTTACCCAGATGATAAATGAAAACCGCAGTTTTGACGACGCACTCAAAACGGCGCAGGAACTCGGGTATGCGGAAAAAGACCCGACCGCGGACGTAAAGGGTTACGACACCTGCAGAAAAATATGCATACTTGCGTCCCTCGCTTTCGGAAATCACATTTACCCGAAAGAAGTATATACTGAAGGTATAGACTCACTTACGCTCGACGTCGTAAAAAGAGCGCACGAAAACGGGTTTGCGGTCAAGCTTCTCGGAGTTGCGAAAAAAACTTCCGACGGAAAACTTGAGATATTCGTATCTCCCTGCGCGCTGCCTTTATCTCACCCGCTCGCGACGGTCGAAGACGTCTACAACGGCGTCTGCATAACCGGCAACAAGGTCGGAAGAGTATCGTTTTTCGGACGCGGTGCAGGAAAAGACGCAACGGCAAGCGCCGTTTGCAGCGACGTTATCGAAACGCTTGTATGCAGCGAAAAGAAAACCGTGCTCTGGGATAAGGCAAAAGACGGAACAATTACGGAATTCGGCAGTATAAAACTTGACCGTTTCGAAGGTCTGCCGATAATCGGCGAGTAACAAAAGGAGGACTTGGAATGGGGCTTATAGTCCAGAAATTCGGAGGGACATCGGTTGCGAACGCGGAAAGAATATTTCACGTCGCAAAAACGGTGACCGACACATATAAAGAAGGAAACAGCGTGGTCGTCGTCGTTTCCGCACAGGGAGACACGACCGACGATATGATAACGAAAGCCGCCGAAATAAACCCGACGGCGTCAAAAAGAGAGATGGATATGCTCCTTTCGACAGGAGAACAGATATCCGCTTCCCTGCTTGCCATGGCGATAGAAAAACTCGGATACAGAGCGGTTTCGCTCAACGCATGGCAGGTCGGAATAATTTCGAACAGTATCCATTCGAACGCAAGGATAAAGACCATATCCGACGAAAGGCTGTTAAAGGAACTCGACCGCGGAAACATCGTTATAGTGACGGGTTTCCAGGGAATAAACAAATACGACGACATAACGACCCTCGGACGCGGGGGTTCGGACACCTCGGCGGTCGCGCTTGCGGCGATCCTCAAAGCCGATCTCTGCCAGATATATACAGATGTCGACGGGGTTTATACAGCCGATCCGAGAAAAGTAAAGAACGCAAAGAAACTCGACGTCATTTCCTACGATGAAATGCTCGAACTTGCCACTCTCGGCGCTCAGGTCCTGCAGAACCGTTCGGTCGAACTTGCAAAGAAATATCATGTAAATCTCGAAGTTTTATCAAGTTTTTCAAACGAAAGAGGCACGAAAGTCAAGGAGGGAACAAAAGTGGAAAAAATGCTTATTACGGGCGTAACAAAGGACAACAACTGCGCCAGAATATCTATCGTAGGGCTTGAAGACGTCCCCGGCGTTTCTTTCAGGCTGTTTACGCTGCTCGGACAGAACAAAATAAACGTCGATATAATTCTTCAGTCCATCGGACGCGACAATAAAAAGGATATTTCCTTCACCGTCGAAGAAGAAAACCTTGAAAAAGCGGTAAAACTGCTCGAAGAGGCGTATCCCGAAAATCATATTTCGACAAATTCCGAAGTCTCGAAAGTTTCTGTCGTCGGAGGCGGAATGCAGTCCCATGCGGGAGTCGCGGCAAAAATGTTCGAAGCGCTTTATAAAGCGGGAATAAACATTCACATGATCTCGACAAGCGAAATTAAAATTTCGGTTCTTATCGACAGAAAAGACGCCGACAAAGCGGTCGAATTCATTCACGACGAATTTATAAAATAAACGTTTGACATAAGAAAAAGGCTATAACGGAATTATCCGTTATAGCCTTTATTTTTTATGAATTTTTATTTGTTATTTTATCTAAAATTAAAACTGTAACGCCTTTTTATTTTACAGATTAAATTATAACTGAAATAATCGGAAAATATTTATGATTTTTCCGATTATTTCAATATTAAGTTTTGCAGGCGTCAATAAGTTTGCCGAGAGGAAAGTCAAAGCCGGGAGAATAAGGAGACAGGAGAGGCGCGACTTTATATCTTCCGATAAAATGTTCGCGGTCGACCGTGACGGTCTTTCCGTATATCTCCTTTATCTCTTTCATTATATCTTTGATCGCAGAAACGCCGGCGTCGAACTGGGCTTTTGTAAGGAACCCCGAACCCACACCCTCGAATTCGACCGAAACGGTATAGGCGGACGGATCTTTTTTACGTTCTCTGACTATGCGGCTGACCGCCCGCGACCAATGGTCGACCCTGAGAGGATCGTTTGAAGAACAGACGTCGTTGCAGGCGGCGACGGTAAGCGGCAGAAATCTGTAAACTTTGCCGGAAAGGGTTATGTAATAATGAACCGATTCTTTCGATTTTTCCGAAAGATACCGCCTTTTTGCCGACTGAAACGATCTGTTTTTCTGATGAAATACTATAACGTCGGGGACATCGCCGTTTCTCGAAAACCAGTTGGGAGAAAAAAGACACTCAGTCTTCATTTTTCTTGTCTCCCGAATTTCCGAGTTTTGCAAGGGCTTTTTTAAGCACTTCGGGAACGGGCAGATTCATAAGAGCGCAGTTTTCGATGATACTTAAACCCTCGTTTGCCGCATAGAAAAAGATAACCGCGGTGCGGAGCATGGCGCCCTGTCCCAGAACCGAAATATCAAGGATATGAGCCATTCCGACAAGGAAAAAGATAAAGACTTTCTTTGCAATTCCTCTGAAACCTACCGACGACGACAGTTTGCCGTTGCAGGTCGCCGCAATAACTCCGCTCACATAGTCGATTATGACAAAGACCGTAAGCAGAATAAGGAAAATATCGAAACCGCCGAGAAACCACCCGACAAAGCCTCCGATAATTCCCGTAATATATTGAATATAATCGGATATTTTCATTTGTTTACCTCATATTTTTTCTTTCGCGAAGAGCCGTGTAATACTCTTCGTCGCTCATTTCGTCCGAGGTCCTTCCGCCGCCTCTGCCGTGAACGATTCCCGTCGAAACGGTCGGGGCAGGCTTATTGAAAAGCCACGGATTTTCGTTTTTGAAGCCGGTGACCGCTCCCTCAAGGTCGGAAAAGCCTCCGTCTTCGTTTCTCTGAAGAGAATCCTTTTCGAAAATAGCCATTGCGGCTTTCAGATTCCGAACGCCTCCGCGCGTAAGGCAGAGTTCGATCTCGTGATCCTCCCGCATTTTCGATATCTCTTCTTTTAACATTTCTGTTTCTTCCATAATATATCCTTTCTATATCGTAAAAGATACTGTTTTCAGCGTGTTGATTATCGGCATATATGCAGTGCCGGAAAAAGCGTATCCCGTGACGGTCGTAAATACTTTCCCGTATCTGTAATTCCTGACGACGCCCGTGACGACAAAGGGTTTTGTTCCGCTGATGACAGCGGACGTTACCGACATTTTCGTAAAGAGCGGGAAACTGCCGTCCGAGAAGTCGTCGGTGAAGCGTATGAACACGGGCGGCTCGTTGAAGTTTGCGAGAAGTTTTGTCGCAAGCCCTTTACCGTGGTCGCGGTCAATAACCCTTGTTTTTCTGCCGACTTTCGCGAATTCTCCCGAACCGATATACTGTTTCATCGCGGCTATCGCCTGAGTATTTTCGACAAACGCGAACTGAGTGTTCGCATTGAGGGAAATATACTGGACGTTTCGGTATTCGTCGAGACTTTCGACAAACGACGCCTCAATAAAACCGATATTGTTTTCCGCGTCGAGGTTTACTCCGAACACGCTTTCAGTCACGGGAATGGTCTCCGCGGCATGAAAACACTTCAGACTGTCGACCCACCATACATAACCGTAATAACTGCATATTATATCGAGAAGTTCGGTTAAGGAAATCGCGCCGCCGATATTTATTTCAAGCGGATAGGCTTTGTCTTTTATGAGGGAGTCGAGAGATATCCCCTCCGCTTTCAGATGGTTCAGATAGACGTATCTGAAAGCCGCCGCGGCACCCGAAAAAGTGGTGTCTATGGCTGACTCGACGCGCCTTGAAATAAGGGTCTCGTATCCCTTTGCGAAAACGCCGACGGTAAAGAAGTCGCTGTCGACTATTTTCGTTGTGACTTTTTCTATGACGCCGCCCCAGACGATTCTTTCGGAAGTTCCCGACGGTTCGGTGATCTTTACTTCCATTCCGGCGCGTATCCCCCCTGAAAACGTTCCCGAAAATTCAACCGCGAAAGAGACGTCGGAACGGTATGCTCCGTATTCCCTTATTCTGAGACTGTCCCTGTTTACCTTTGAGGTAAAAGAAACTCCGTTTATCTTTATATCCATATCAGTCCCCCGTAAGCCCCGCGGCGGCAAGAAGGTCGTTCACCGTATCCTCTATCATTTCGCGGAGCAGGCGTCTGTCGGCCTCCGACAGATCTTCTATACTGAAATGTTTTACCGAATTTATACCGTTTTCGGTATCCACAAAAAAT
The DNA here is from genome assembly GCA_934486965.1 of uncultured Eubacteriales bacterium. GTDB lineage: Bacteria > Bacillota > Clostridia > Oscillospirales > UBA644 > Geddesella. Next base: position 16,358 of record CAKSQP010000016.1, on the reverse strand, counting down.
CACCAATCCTTTCTTCGGCGTCTCCCGTCCCTGCGGGAGACGCTGTTATCCGTTCTGAGCCGTTTCTTCGGGGAAAACATAGATACTTCTGGTGAATTCGCCCCAGCGACCCTCCGGAAAAAAGACGCACCTCACCGAAATTTCGCGGTCGTTTATCTCAAGTTTTTCAACTTCGAGTTTTCCGCGGGCAAGATAAGAGTCTTCCCCTATATCGCAGATAAAACCTACGCGGGGCGCGTTTTCACGCTGAAAAAACGCCGTGATAAAGGCGTCGTGGAGCGTTTCGCCGCTTCTGTATACTCCCTCGAAAGTGAGTTTCTGGCTCTGTTTTACGGAATGGCGGAATATCTCGTCACTGCCGAGATACGCGCCCGAATAAAAGGTCGAGTCGGACTCAAATATCATTTTTGAAATTCCCGACGCAAGGCGGTAAAATTCGGAGCCCGTATAATTAAACGAAGGAGACAAATAACATTTGATTTCCATACTATCCCTGCCTTTCGACGACAAGACTCAGTTCGGCGGAGTAAAAATCGTCGCCCATATTCGTTCTGAACGCTTTTGACGGATTTGAAACGCGTTCGAAATAAAGAAAAGAAATCCCGCTTTTCGAAAAGGAAAAAGAAGTCGCTTTTTCGCAGAGTTCGAGACTTTTTTCCAAAAGCCAGAAAACCGCGTCCGACGCTTTTCTGTCCTCCCCCGCAAAGGGCGACAGAAGCGTGAAATAATATGTTTCCCTTATTTTTCCGTCAAAGAATCTGACGCTTTTTCTTTCGGGTTTCTGAAAGACGCAGACCGCGGAAGAATGTCTTTCGGTCTTTTCGGGATAGAACGCCGCGTCGGAAAACTTGCTTTCGAGAAACACCGCGATATCCGACGAAAAAGACGACGGGTGAACGCTATTCCAGAAGTTTTCCACGTCCGCTCACCTCCAGATGATGTATTCCGCGCGAATCGTACTGGACGGATAAAGAATTTACCGTAAAAACGCGCATTTTATTTTTCAGAAGAGTTACGCTTTTCGTAAGGTCCTCCTGCGACAGTGCGGACGGAATGATATAGTCCCCCTCCGCGACCGTCCAGTATCCGTCGCGTTCTTCTTCCGAAAGGTTCGGAAAGACTTCGGACGAGATATAATCCTGAAGACCGAAGTCTCCCTCTGCCGAAGACTTGTGCATATCAATAAAGGCCTTGAAAGTCTCTATCGACTTTTCCCCTATTTCTTTCTGGGTTATCGCAAGTCTTTCGTCGAAACGCACGCCCGTGATAACGGTCTTATGATATGTCGCGACCCCGCCGACTTCCCCGAGTCGGTGAAAGACTGTTATTGTCCGCGGAAGGCACATTGTTCCTATCGGCATATCACACCCCCGCCCAGCGCAGTCCTACGCTGTCAAGCAAGGCAAGGCAGAGGGGGGATACGGGAATCCCCCCGACGGAAAACGTTCCGTCACTGCTCTTGGTATAATTGTAATTGCCTATATCTTCCGCCGTTTTCAGGTTGTCGCCTCTGCCGTTCAGGGCGTCGAGCCCTCCCTGATAATACAGATATTCGACCTCTGTCGCCGTGGCTGTTTTTACGGCGGAAAGAATTTTTGCGTCGGTTACCTTCGCCGCTCTGCCGTATGTTAAGGTATCGACTATCTGCGACGCCGCATTTGCAAGTTTCACAAAATCGATCTCGGGTATCGCTTTCCCGTGATAGTCGACCAGATAATAGTTTTTATCTATATAAGCCACGTTCTCACCTCTTAACCGAGAACTCTTACTGCAAGTTCGGGATAAAGAGTCTTGAATCCGTAAAGGGTATCGACGGACATGGTCTGTTTCTTTGTCGCGATATTATAATCGAGAGTAACGCGGAGAGTAATGCCGCCGAAAGAAGTAACATAACTGTCGGCGCCGCGGGCGACTTCGAGAGGACGGGTAACAAAACCGAAAGCGTTTTTATTGAACGCAAGGTTTGCGGTATGGGAAGCCATAACGGTAACGGCTTCTTCCGCAGGATAGTTTACCTTTGTCGCGGGAGAGATAGAAACGGTGATCTGACCGCTCTTTGCCGTAGCATCGGCGGTCGCAACATATTTGTCGCCTGCAACGGTAAGGATATCGCCCTTCTTGATGTCTCCCGAAAGGGTTCCGCTCTTAGGTCCTAAAACAAGAGTGTTGCTGCCTACTCCAGGTCTTATCGAAACGGTAATTCCATCTGTCGCGGAAAGCGTTCCTGCGGTGTGATGAACTACCTGCTGGGACATATAGTTTTCCATACCGAGAAGTCTGCCTATCGAACCGTCGCGGAGAGCGTCGGTCGAGCCGCATTTTTCGGCGTTTATAACTGCGGGAATGGTCTGGAGTTTTGCAAGCGCGGCGCTGTCCCAGACGGCGTATCTCTGAGAGAACGGAACTTTCGCGTCGTTGAGCGCTTTGCAGACAGCGGCGATATCTTCAAGAGAAGACGGGGTTTTGCCCGGAGTTCCGCAGGTGTTCAATACGTCTTTATAAAGGGAAAGACCGTCTTTGTTTATCTTTTCGGCTATCGCAAGAGCCGCGGGACGGAGCACCTGTTCGGTGAAGTCGTTTATGTTGAGAGCCATTTCCTTTGCGGAAAGTTCGACGGAAACGTCGGCTATCTTATCGAGAGTAACGAGAACGTTCTCTTCCTTGACGTCCTGAACCGAAATGTTGCCGGAAAATTCATCGGCTACATACACGGGAGGTTTTTTGACCTGAATGGTGTCTCCCTTTTTCGAGAACGTATCCGAATAGTCGGTATACGCAAGCGCGGGGAAAACAAGGTTATCCTGAAGCATCGGGAGCATTGCTCTCGCTATTTCTTTGGTTGTCAAAAACTGATTTGCCATATTTTTACTTCCTTTCTTTTTCTGCTTGTTCCACGATTTTTTTCGCGGTTTTTTCATCTTCGCCGAAATATTTGCGGCGGAATTCCCATTTCTGCATAACGCCCGCTTCAAGTAGCGCAAGGTCTCTTTTCTGCATCGACGCGGTGTCTTCTATAACGCTGTCGTCAAAGGTTACGGACATTTTGCAGTCGGGAAGCACTCTTCTTCCGATAAAGTCTCGGGCGACCGTCAGTATTCCCCTCATAAAGGAAATAAGTTGCCGTTCGAGTAATATCTCGTGCTTTTTGACTGAGCGGAAAAGGTTGCTGTTTTCGCTTATGACCTGAGTTGCGGTCGCAACCGAAGCGCCGTCGAAACGGTAATGATTTTCACCGAAACCGCATTTACCCGCAAGATAATTGAGTTGCTGCTGCAAAGCCGCAGTATGAGCCTCCACACGGAGAGTCGGGTTGAACTCTTTCGGTATCATATCGCCGTCGAGCGTTTTGTCTCCGACATACATAAACAGTTGTCGGTTGCTGTCCTGCGGGGCGTAGAGCATTCCCTCGTCGTCGCTTGACAGCAGGTCTTTCCGCAGAAATACCATTTTCTTGCCGAGATAGAATTCCATATTCAGGCTGTCGTAGCAAAGGTCTATCCCTTTGAGGATATCCTTGCAGCCCGCAAATACGGAAACTCCCGTCGGAAGTTCGGGGAAAAGGTTATTTACGATATTCGGGCGGAAGACCGTGAACCACGGAGTTGAATTTCCCGTCCTTACGGTCTTGGCAACTCCTTCAGGCAGCGGTTTTTCGGTAAGTCCGAAACCGTCTTCCTTAAAGAAATGGGAAGTTATAACGTATTCCCCCGAAATGAGTCTGTGAAGTTGAAGATAAGTAAACCGTCCGCCGCCGGTGACGACTTCCGAAACGAACGCCGCGTCGGTTATCTTATCCTGTTGCCACGAAAGCGGGATTATGTTGTCGGCGGAAAGCCAGTCGATCCTTATTTTCGCGTCGGGACTGTATAAAAGTTCGCCGTCGTCGCCGATATCGGCGTTTTCAAGCCGCAGTACCGCGGCGCCCGTCCCGAGAGCGAAAGTCTGCTCCACCATTCGGCTCATATTCGACCAGAAATCGTTTTCCGCCAGAATTCCGCCTTTTTCGTCTTCTCCCTGTAAAATATTCGAAGAATGTTTGTGTTCGAGAGTTATTCTCGTTTTTTCGTTCAGGAGAAGATTTGCCCAGTCTTCCGCGACCTTTTTCGCCATATAAAGCCGGTACATTTCCCTTTCGGTGACGGTAAGTCCGTTGTTTATAACGACCTTATGAAAGGAATCGTCCGTTCCGGAATACCACTTTTTCCAACCGTCAACCGCCGCGAAGTATGCGGAAAGATCGAGGTTGTAGCCGTATTCCTTTTTCAAAAAATCAATCGCTGAATTTATGTTTATAAAAATACCTCCTTCGGGAATCAGACTGTTTTTCCGTTCCCTTACTGAAGTCCCGCCATGAATCTTTCCCAGGAATATTCCTCGGCGTCGGCGGTATCGACATCGACGGTCCCGTCGTCAAGCCGTCGGTCGGGGTGCCTCGGATCCCATAAAAGCTGCGAAGTCGACAGTATAACGTCGTCGCACCATTCGCAGACCGACCATCTTCTTTCGGACAGCATTTTCGCTTTGCAGGCGATCCGGTCGGTGATTTTTACTTTTTTGCTGTCGCCTATCGGAAGTTTTATTCCCTCCCTGCGGCAGGCGGAAACAATGCCGTTGGTAAGATACTGTCCCTCGCTGTCCATAAAGGCGTATCTTACGGGATAGGAATACTTTTCCGAAACTTTACGGTAGAAAGAAATGAACTCTCTTTCGACCGTATCGGGGGATATCTCCCCCTTTTTCCCTTCAAGTTTTTTCGCTTCTAAAACGCAGACGCCCTTCATATTTTTGAGTATCAGGGTCGCGACAAAAACCGTTTTCGACAGGTTTCCTCCATAGTCGCAGCCGATAGTTATGAACTCTCCGTTTTCGGGAACGGTCTTCGTTTTCCATTTCTCGGGCGCCGCGGCAAAAGCCCCGAAAATAAGTCCCTCGGCGGCTATTCGCTGCCCTAAGACCGAACGCTTGTACCACACGCTGTCCTTATCGTACTGTCTTTCGATCTCCTGCCGTCTTTTTTCGCTTATCGCGAGGTTGTCCTTCATCGTAAAAAGACGGTAGTTGACGTCGATACCGAGAGTACGGTATTTGTCTATATACTCGGTATAGACGGGGTGGGTCGGATAATCGGGGTTTAAGTCCCAGAAGACTTTGCGGTTTGCGGCGGCAAGTTGGCGGTTGAACGCTTCCTTTATAAAACAGTCGTCGCCCTGCGAAATGTAATGTTTGTTTATCTCGGTCGCTATCCACATTCCGTAGGAATTTCCGCGTATCTTCTTATAACTGTCGCTTTTTCCGCCGCCTGCGAAAATAACAACCTTTTCGCCGCTGTCGCATTTGACGTAAAGACAGGTGTTATTGCGGTACTTCCCCCACCTGCACCTTCCGCGGAAAAGATGTTCGAGTCCGAAACCGTTGCAGTCTCCGATATTCAGACACGCCGCCGCAAGGGTGACCCCTGTCGCAAGATGAAGTCTGTCGGGACTTTTGTTTAAGGCGAGGGCGAAAGCGACGACGTTGCAGACCGTTTTTCCCGATCTTACCGCGCCCTCGGCGAAATTAAAAGTGTTTTTTTTCGCCGCAAGAATATAGTCGCGCTGTTTTTTCGAAAAAGGCTTGAAGGGGATAGTTGACGAAAATGTCATTTCAGTCGTCCTCTTTCAAAAGATCCTCGACCGTTTTGAGATCCTCGGCGTCCGCCGCCTCCGGTTTTTCTTTCCAGAGTCCCAGATACATTCCGAGCCTTACGAGCGCGCTTTCTTTGCTGTAAAGTTTGAACTTAAAACCGTTCCTGTTTTTCGAAAGTTCGGAAATATTCAACGTAGGAAAGGAATCTCCGTCTTTATACGACACCGTCGTTTCTCCGTTTTCGTCCCGTCCGATAACCACGTAATTACCTATATCGTCGAACGCGATACGGCAATATTCGGCAAGGACCGCTTTTTTAAGCGCCTCTTTATCCTCCGCAAGTTTCTTCGGATCGGGTCTCTTTCTTTTCGGCATAAACCACTCCTTTCGTTTTCGCCGCGTTATTTTATCACGCGGTGTAGAACTTTTAAGCGCATATTTTAACACTTTTGACAAATTTAAGCATAAATAAGCAAAGGTGAATGACCGTATACCTTTTATTAACATAAAACATATTTTTCACAAATTACGAATTTTCATTTATTTTTCAACGATTTTTATATGTAAAATAAGTAACGGTTAAATTTGTTGAAAACTTTTCTTTTCGCCGAAGAAAAAATCCGACCGCACGCAATTTTTTTCGACGGGATTTTCGTGCATTTTTTTACGGGCGGGCGGCAGGCTTTCTTATCCGACAGTCCCCGACGTGATTTTTCGGGCAGTACGCCGCGCCGTAAATTTTGATATAAAAACGAAATTTGCGGCAGAGGTTCGGTTTCGGACGGAAAATGCTTGACTTTGTCGATTTTTGAATGTATAATCTGTTGTAGACAGTAATTATAATATATAATAGTTTTCCTCAGAGTTTTCTCCCGGAAAGGAATAAAAATCATGATGAAAAAAATTGCAGCATTTTTGATTTCGGCAGTAATGATATTTTCGGTATTCGCGCTTCCCGCGGGCGCCGCGACGACCGAACCAAAGATCTCGGCGTCGGCATATATCGTTTTCAATGCGGACAATAACCAGATCCTTTACGGCAAAAACGCAGAAAAAGAAGTCGACCCTTCGGGACTTTCAGCCCTTGCGGTCGCATATCTGTATATAACGAAAACGCAGGATCTCGATAAAGAGATACAGATAACCTTCAACGCTTCCGACGCGGATATCCCCGGTTCGACGTCTTCGATGCTCGGTCTCAAAAAAGGCAACACGGTAAAAGCGTCCGACCTTCTGGCGGCGGTCTTTGCGTCCGCCTATCCCGACGCTGTCAGAGCGCTTGCGCAGGATATGTCTGGAGACGAATACAAGACGGCTGTTCCGACGGAAATAAACAGCCTTTTCGAAAGTCTCGGATTTACCCATTCGAACTTTTCGAATATCTACGGCGAATATGATTACGAACATTATATCTCCGTCGACGAATACTGCAGATTCCTTAACGAAGCGCTGAAAAACGAAACTTTCAAAAAATATTTCACCGAAGAAGTTTCGGAGATTTCAATAAGCGGAAAAACAAAAACTTTAAGCAACTCTTTCAAGCAGAGAGACGGCGATCAGTTCAAATATTCTTACGCTGTCGGCGGACTTGACGTCAAATATCTTTCGTCCTCGGCAAGATCCCTTGTTTCGGTTGCCGAAAAGGACGGCGTAAGGCTTATCGCGATAATAATAAATTCCGCAAGCGAAGAACAGATATACGACAGCGCCGAATCGCTTTTTGAATATGCGTTCAACGAATTCTCGTTCGTTTCCCTCTCCCCCGCCTCGATCCCGACAAAACAGATCGAAACCGAAGAGGGCAAGAAATTCGCGAAAATATTCTGTTCGGAGACCATCGACCTTTATCTTCAGAACGAAGTCGGAACGGACAATCTTTTCTATCATATAGATATTCCCGACGATTTCGGAGAGGCAAATCCGACGGCGACCCTTGAAATAACTCAGGATTCCGACCTTCAGTATTCCGTTATCGGAAAATATCCGATGACCGTAAAATTCGAAACATATAATTCGATAGTTCCCTCGCAGGACAACACCGAGAAAAAGGGAATTTCCGCAATAGACATAATCATCATCGCGGTCATCGTTTTGCTCGCGGCAGCGGCAGGCGTTATCGCATGGTTTATGTTCAGTAAAAAAAAAACGGGAATTACGGAAAGCAAGATTCCGCAAAATGGAAAAACTCCAGGACAGAAGTCTGAATCCGAGCGATATTAAAGCGCGCGAAGAAAAGGAAAATCTCCGCCTCGGACTTTCGTCGGTCGCTTCCGAAGTCGAAAATTTCGGAATAAACGAAGACTATGTAGAGCCGCCCGTCATCGTTAAAACCGAAAGTCGCGGCACGCGAGAAGGCATTGAGGCGGCGAAAAAACTTGCCGAAGAAAAGAGAGAAGCCGCGATAAAAGCCGAAATGCGGGAGGCATTCGATTTTGAAGAAGACGCGCCGAGGACCCGCCCGACATACAAGCGGACCGTCGTCACCGACAGCCGCGGAAACGAAGTTTCAAAAGACGAACTGAACGAAAACTTCAGAAAAAGAACCGAAGAGAGCCGTAAAAACAAAGAAACCTTTTCCGTCACGATAAAGAACGAAAAAGGCGAAATTCTCGATAAAGAGACTGCAAGAAGTCTTAATGTCCACGAAAAAAAGGAAGAAGCCAAACCGAGAACGGGAACGGCAAATTCCATTTATGAAGCAAAAAGAAAGAGCGAAGAAGACCGCATTTCCGACGGAAACACCAAGCAAACGACCGCAAGAACAGTCGTAAAATCCGCCGACGGAAAGGTAATGGATAAGTCGTCTGTTTCGGAACTCAACGAAAAGGACCGCCAGGCAAAAGAAACGCTCGCAAGGACGACTCTCCATAAATCGGAAAAGAGAAAAGCGCGTCCCGGAGAACTTGTAATAAAAGAAATAAAAAATCCCGACGGAACGGTCACTAAAAAACTCGTTCCAGACGGGGAAGAATAAACAGAGGTATCAGATGAGCGAAAAGATCAGAGACGAACATACAGACCTGTTCGTCGAAGCACTCCTCTCGGTAAAGACCGCGGAAGAAATGTATTCGTTTCTCGAAGATGTCTGCACAATTCCCGAAATCAAATCGATGGCACAGCGCCTTACCGTTGCGGTCCTCCTGAAAAAAGATGTTCCGTATAACGACATTGTAAACAAAACGGGCGTTTCGACCGCCACCATTTCAAGGGTCAACCGCTGTCTTCAGTACGGTGCCGACGGCTATACGAAAGTCCTCGAAAACCTTGAAAAAAGCGGAAAGCTGCAATGACGACCTACGATAATATCGCTGAATTTTACGATATATTCACCGAGGCGTTCGACTACGGCGACTACCTTGAAAAATGCCTTTCGGCACTGAAAACAAGCCCGAAAGGAAATCTCGCGCTCGACTGCGGTTGCGGAACGGGAAACCTGCTTTCGCTCCTTGTGAAAAATTTTGACTGTACGGGGCTTGACGAATCGGAGGAAATGCTCGGGACTGCCGCCGCGAAACCCGAACTCAAAAACGTGAATTTCGTTTGCCAGTCGCTTGAAGACATCGACCTTTACGGGGCTTACGACTATGTTTTTTGCAGTCTCGACACCCTGAACCACTTAACAGACAAACGTTCGCTTTCGGCGTTTCTTTCAAAAATCGAAAACTTTGTCGAACCGGACGGCGTTTTTATCTTCGACATCAAAACGCTCGGATATATGAAAAGCCGCGCGAAGACCGAAATTTACGACGAAGACGGAGCGACCCTTATCTGGGAGGGCTTCTGGCAGAAACCGTATATTTCGCACAGGCTCACCTTTTTTTCTCCCGAAAAAGACCTTTACAGAAAAGAAGAAACGGTTATCGAAGAACGTTTTTATTCAAACGACGAGATAAAAACGCTGATGAAAAAACGCTCTTCTCTTATCTTCGAAAAGGCGTTTACTTACAAAAACGAAAGAACGGTATTTATCTACCGCAAAAAATAAAATGGACGCAGTTGAAACATTTATATACGATTCCGACATCAGAATAAAAGCGGTCAGGCTCTCGGAAAGCCTTGAAAATCTTTTTGCCGCACAAAGTGTCTCCGCAACGGACAGAATCCTTTTTTCAAAAGCGGCGCTTCTTTCGGCGGCTTTTGCGTCGGAGGAAAAGGACGACGACGGCTCTGTCTTTGTTTCTGTCAAAGACCCCGAAACAAGAACGGCGTTCACCGCGCTTTGCGAAACGGACGGCAGACTTCGCGGAACTCCCGACGAATATAAGGAAAGCGGCTTTGACGAAACGGTGCTTACCGTAGGTCGCAGGCTCGTTTCCCGCGGCGACTACCAGAGCGCCGTGATGGGCAAAACTTTCGAAGACGCGGCAAAGGAATACTTTTCTTCGAGCCGCCAGACAAAAGCGAAAACGGCGTTCCCCGACGGAAAGACCTTTGTTTTCGCGGAATATTTTCCTGGTCACGACGTAAATTATCTTGCGGGCGAAAAAAAAGCGACACCCGAATATATCGAAAGTAAACTTTCCGACGGAACGGCGGCGATTCTTTCTTTGCTTAAAGACGGAAAGCCAAACGAAAAACTGAAAAAGGTCTCGGAAACGGAAATCGTTTTCGGCTGTACCTGCACCAAGCGGAAAATAAAAAAAGCGCTTGAAGCAACCGAAAATCTGACGTTCCCGATAGAAGTCAGGTGCAGGTTCTGCGGAAAAACTTATACAATAGAAGAGATGTAAAAAGGACAGCCTTTCGGCTGTCCTTTTTAGTTTAGTAACATTCTGTCGTTATCAAGGTTTCTGCCCGAAACCTCTTTGAATTTATCGAGAAGATCGGAGACGGTAAGTCCGTTTCGTTCTTTGCCTTTGCAGTCGAAAATAACTCTGCCGCGGTCCATCATTATCGTTCGGTTGCCGAGAGACAGCGCCGATTCCATATTGTGGGTTATCATAAGGCAGGTGAGGTTATTTTCCGCAACTATCATTTCGGTGAGAGCAAGAACCTTTTCGGCTGTCGTCGGGTCGAGAGCCGCGGTGTGTTCGTCGAGAAGCAGAAGTTTCGGCGGATTTATCGTCGCCATAAGAAGCGACAGCGCCTGTCTCTGACCGCCCGACAGAAGACCTACGGGGTTTTCCATTCGGTCTTCAAGCCCCATACCGAGAAGCGAAAGTTTCTCGGCGAACAGGTTTTTATCCGCTTTTGAAATTTTCGAAAGCCAGCCGCCGTGTCCTGCGGCAAGGGCGAGGTTTTCTTCGATAGTCATTCCGGGAGCGGTTCCCATCATCGGGTCCTGAAAAAGTCTGCCTATCCTTTTTGCTCTTTTATATTCGGCGAGCATCGTGATATCCGTGCCGTCGAGAAAAATTCTTCCGCTGTCGGTAAGGAACGAACCGCCGATAGCGTTGAAAAGAGTTGATTTTCCGGCGCCGTTAGCACCTATTATCGTTGCGAAATCTCCCTCTTCGAGAGAAAGAGACAGGTCGTCAAGAGCGGTTTTTGCGTTTACCGTTCCGGGATTGAAGGTCTTTGATATGTGAGAAATTTCGAGCATCATTTCGCCTCTCCCCCTCTCTTCTTTGACGCAAATTTTCTGCGGATATTCGGTATCTGTTTTTTGAAATAGGGTCCCGCTATCGCGATAATTACTATAACCGACGAAACAAGTTTAAGCATTGAAGCGGGCATATTGAAGCGGAGGGCTATCGTATAGACAAGGCGGAACACAAAGGAACCGAGGACCGCTCCGATTATTCTGAAAACGAGTTTGCCCTTGCCCATAAACGCTCTGCCGATAAGGAGCGACGCGAGCGCTATCGTAACGATACCCGTACCCATATCGATGTTTGCGGACTTCTGATAGTGCGCCATAAGACAGCCCGAAAGCGCCGTGAAAGCGTTCGAGATGCAAAGCCCGATTATTATTGTGAATACGGGGTTTATGGAAGAAGACTTGACCATAGCGGGGTTGTTGCCCGTTGCTCTTATTGCAAGTCCGAGTTTCGTTTTTAAGAAAAAGACAAGGAACAGAACCACAAGAACGACTGCAATAAGCGCTACCGCAAGTTTTGACTGACCCGCAAAAACGGTATCCGCAAGAAGGTCTTTCATTTTTGTAAAAACGGTATCCGCTTTATTGAGATTTACGAGCGACGAGCCCATTATCGCAATATTTATCGAGTAAAGTCCCGTGTTTACGATTATTCCCGAAAGCAGGCTGTCTATCCCCATTTTCGTCTGTAAAAACGCGGTTATAAAGCCCGAGACAATTCCCGAAAGCATTGCGGCGGCTATTGCGAGATAGGGGTAGCCCGCGGCGGCGACCGTCGCTCCGACAGCCGCCCCCAAAGTGAAACAGCCGTCGGTCGAAAGATCGCATATATTAAGCATTGAATAACTCAAGAACAGAGCAAGGACGGTAAGCCCCGATATAAGCCCTAATTCAAGGGCTGTCTGACCGAGTCCCAAAATTGTTGAAAGATCCATAATTACTTCCCGATAAAATTATTTATTATTCGAAACTTTCGGCGGTCTTTATTTCAGCGACCTTGGTGCAGAAAGGAGCGAATTTTGCTTTGAGGTCTTCGAAATCAAGTCCGAGAGCTGTGCAGGTTTCGGTGTTTACGGTCGCGGTTCCGTTATCGAACTGTTTGACGGGGGTCTCTGCGGGGTTCTTGCCGTTTATAAGGATATCGGCAATCATATCCGCGGTTTCTCTTCCGAGGTTAGCATAATCGACGCCGTAGCCGAGAAACGCGCCGTTAAGAGCGAAGGAATCGGCACCGGTATACTGCGGGATCTTCGCGCTGATGAATTTTTCGTAGATCGCAAGTTCGGATTTCATTATCGTATTGTCGGTAGGAGTAAATATCGCTTCGACGCCTTCGGAAACGAGAGCGTCAGCTGCAAGCGAAACTTCTTCGGCGTTTGTGCCGGTCTTTTCAACGTATGCTATACCCTTTTCGTCAAGATATTTTTTAGCGTCTGCGATAGGAGTTTCGGAAGAGTCCTGACCTTTGTCGTAAAGAAGACCGACTTTCTTTATATCGGGGTTCTGAGCAAGGATAAGATTGAAAATTGACGCGGTGTCAAGGTAGTCGGAAGTTCCGGTGAGGTTTGCACCCGGTTTTTCAAGGGATTCGACAATACCTGCCGAAACGGGGTCGGAGACCGCCGAGAAGACTACCGGAATTTTATTTTCTTCGGTCGCCGCCTGCATTGCCATTGCGACGGGAGTTGCGATTCCTACCATAAGGTCGACTTTGTCGGCGATAAAGTTTGAAATTATCTGATTGAGGACGTTGGTGTCGGCGTTACAGTTATCGTAAGAAATTTCGAAAGTAACGCCTTTTTCTTCGCCTATTTCCTTAAGTCTTGCGTCGATATTCTGATAAATCTGATTGAGGGACGCGTCGTCGACATAGTTGCAGATACCGACTTTATAGACGGTTTTTCCGTCCGAGTTGTTACCGCTGGGGTTTGTCGCCGTTCCGCCGCAGGCGGTGAGAAGCGAGAACATCATTATAAGGGTCATTACGATCGCTGCGATTTTTGCAAAATTCTTTTTCATTTTAATTCTTTCCTTTCAAAACTGTTTTTTCTTTCCATATTATATTTTTCTGACGTCCGATCGGTGAGTCGCCATCGTCTCGATAAAATATACATCTCAATATCCTCCGTAAAAAACAAAAATCCTGTCCCGACAATGCCGGGACAGGATAAAATTCCTGCGGTGCCACCCTGCTTGATATACGTTTATCGTATATCCTCTCTACGCATACAACTATATGCAGACTTTTAATAACGGAGAGTCATGCTCCGTCGCCCATACTTTGGATTGCTCCATTTCCGTTTGCCCTCGGAAGTCCATTCGGTCTGATGTTTTCCGCCGCAATTCCAGCACCTGCGGCTCTCTGTGGGAAAAGAGGTCTGACTTACTTACTCTTCCTCATCGGTTTGGTAAGATTTTACCACTCATTTTTTCAATTGTCAATAGGGTTTTTCAAAAGTTTTGGATTTTGTCACATTTCTTTATTTTCGGCGGCAAGGTCGGAAAGCGTTTTGCCAGCAAGCCTGAAAACCGTCCATTCGTCCATGGGTTCCGCACCGATAGACTTATAAAAGCCCACGCTCGGCGTATTTCTGTCGAGACACCACCATTCAAGGCGTCCGCAGCCGCGGCTTACGGCAATATCGGCGAGTTTTGCAAGCATTGCCTTTCCGAAGCCTTTTCCTCGGTATTCGGGCGAGATATAAAGGTCTTCGAGATAAAGCCCTGCCTTACCTAGAAAGGTCGAGAAATTATGAAAGAAGAGGGCAAAACCGATCTCACGTCCATCGGCAACGGCGAAAATGACTTCGGCGTTCTTCTTATCAAAAAGTTCGCTTTCAAGCGTTTTTTCATCGGCGACGACCTCATCGAGCAACCCTTCATAGTCGGCGAGTTCCTTTATGAATTTCAATATAAGACGGGTATCCTGTCTTTCGGCAGACCTGAAAGATAACTGCATATTTTCCTCCGAAAAATCGGGGTGTAAAATTACACCCCAAGTATTTCAATTCGAACTTTTTTATTTGATTATCTCGCCCATTGCGCCGGGTTTTACGGCTGCGGCGTTACTCTCGTCGGTGTCGATATGCATTGCAAGAGCATAAGAATCGGAAACACGGCAAACAACGTCGCCGAAGATGAGGCTTCTGCCGTCGGTATCTACTTTGACGGAAACGATCTGTTTGTCTTCAATACCGAATTCAGCGGCGTCGGCTTTTGTCATGTGTATATGTCTTTTAGCGGCGATAACGCCCTTGTCTATGGTTATTTCTCCTGCAGGTCCGACAATGGTGATTCCCGAAGTACCTTCAATATCGCCCGACTCTCTTATAGCGGCGGTAACGCCGAGGGTCCTTGCGTCGGTAAGGGAAACTTCGACCTGAGTCTCTTTGCGGCAGGGTCCGAGAATGGAAACGCCTTTCATTTCGTTTTTCGGTCCGCGGAGAAGAACTCTTTCTTCGCATGCAAACTGACCAGGCTGGGAAAGATCCTTTTTGGGGGTGAGTTTGTAGCCTTTTCCGAAAAGCGCTTCAAGGTCTTTTTCGGAAACGTGAACGTGTCTTGCAGAGGTTTCGATAAGTACTTTTTTCATTTTTAACATCTCCATATTATTCTTTTATTATAATTCCGTTTTCACCGTCGGTAATAACGGTAAGTTCCTCGCTGCCGTCCTCTATTCTCTTGACATATTTGCGGAGAATAAAGAAAATGACGGTCTCGAAAATACCCGCAAGGGCAAGAGAAATGCCGAGAATATACGCGAATACCGTTTCGTCAAGCCCCGGTACGAACAGGATAACAAGTCCCGCGGCGACAAAAAGCAGGGAAAGCAGGAAAAAGACATACCATTTCCCGTTTCCGCAGCGCTTTATGACGAAACTTTCCTGTATATTGATAAGTCCGTGAAAAACAACAAATACGCCGAGTAACATTCCGAGAAGTCCGTAAAGCGTTTCGGCTTTGAAGATAAAGAGGCACCCGACAAGGACCGTCAGAAGTCCTATTATCATTTCATTCATAAGGTAGTCTTTTTTCTTATTTGACGCAAGGTAATAGATGAAAAGCGCAAGTCCGAAAACGACCGCTGCGCACCCCGTGACAAAGCAGAAGACGTCCTGCGAAAGTTTCGGCCAGATTATAAAGACAACGCCGATAACAATGCTTATAAGTCCCGAAAAGAGATAGGAAACGCCGATTTTCTTCATAAATCTCAGCATATTTTTCACTTCCTTTTATAATTATGCTCTGTTGTTGCTTCCGAAGACGAGCATCTTCTTCATGGTCGCTCTCATAACGGCGTCGGAAGCCTGACACATAACGTCGGTCATGCCGAAGCCATCTTTATAGTTTTCGACAACGCTCTTAACCTGCGCGGTGTTGATATCGGTAAAGATATTGACCTTTGCGATACCGTTCGAAACGCAGTTTCTGAAATCCTCGTCGGAAAGACCCGAACCGCCGTGAAGAACGAGAGGAGTGGAGACGGTGTTCGCAATTTCCTTAAGTCTTTCGATATCGAGTTTCGGTTTTTCCTTATATGCGCCGTGAGCGGTTCCGATAGCGACCGCAAGCGCGTCAACGTCGGTTTTTTCGATAAAGTCTTTTGCCTGAGAGGGTTCGGTATAGATGCTGTGGTCGCCCGAAGCGTCATTTTCGGCACTTCCGTCGTTTGCGCCGACATGGCCGAGTTCGCCCTCGACGGTCGCTCCGAAGAGTCTTGCTATTTTGACCATTTCCGCAACTTTTCTTACGTTTTCGTCGTAACTGTCGCTTGAGCAGTCATACATAACGGAAGAAAATCCGAGGCGGAGCGCTTCGAGAATTTTGCCCGAAGTAAGACCGTGGTCAAAATGCAGAACGACGGGGACGGTCGCTTTTTTCGCCATAGGCAAAAGGAAATATGCAAGTTCTTCAAGGGACGCGTAGGGCAAAAGGACCTCGGCTGTACCGATGATTACGGGAGAGCGGAGTTCCTCGGCGGCGGCGATAACGCCTTTAGCCATTTCGAGGTTTACGGTGTTGAAAAGACCTACGCCGTATTTGTTTTTCTGGGCGTCCAGAAGGACGTCGTTAAGAGTTACTAACATTATTTATGCCTTCTTTCTTATTTTTCGAAAAATTCTTTAAGCAACTTGAAGCCGTGCTTATATTTTTTATACTTTTCATCGTAGAACGCCGCCGCTTCGCTGTCGGG
>CAKSQP010000015.1 GCA_934486965.1 uncultured Eubacteriales bacterium | reverse complement strand
CGGTGATGGTGAATACGTCTTCAACAGGCATAAGGAAGGGAAGGTTGTCGTTTCTTTCGGGAGTAGGAATATGAGTGTCAACAGCGTTCATAAGTTCGTTGATGCAAGCATATTCGGGAGCGTTGGGATCGGTGGAAGTGCTTTCAAGAACTTTAAGAGCAGAACCTTTGATGATCGGGGTATCTTCGGAGAAGTCATACTTGGTAAGAAGTTCCTGGATATCCATTTCAACGATCTCGAGAAGTTCGGGGTCGTCAACCTGGTCGATCTTGTTCATGAAGACAACGATTGCAGGAACGCCGACCTGACGGGCGAGAAGAATGTGCTCGCTGGTCTGAGCCATAACTCCGTCGGATGCTGCAACGACGAGGATAGCACCGTCCATCTGAGCAGCACCGGTAATCATGTTCTTGATATAGTCGGCGTGGCCCGGGCAGTCAACGTGAGCATAGTGACGAGCGTCGGTCTCATACTCAACGTGAGCGGTGTTGATAGTAATACCTCTCTCTCTTTCTTCGGGGGCTTTATCGATCATGTCGTATGCTTCGAATTTAGCCTGGCCTTTGAGAGCGAGAACCTTGGTAATAGCGGCGGTAAGAGTGGTCTTACCATGGTCAACGTGACCGATAGTACCGATATTAACATGGGGTTTTGTTCTTTCGAATTTAGCTTTTGCCATAGGAATTATCCTCCTTGTTAATGTTTTGTTTTTGTTTTATTTTGTTTATTTGTTTGTATCGTTAAAAGCCGATGCTTTTACCAATCAAAATCAGTTTTTGGCTCTGCCGCCGATAATGCCTTCCTGAATGGACTTCGGAACTTCGGTGTAGTGGCTCGGTTCCATAACGTACGCGCCGCGACCCTGAGTTTTGGAACGAAGGTCGGTTGCGTAGCCGAACATTTCGGAAAGCGGAACGAATGCGGTGACGGTCTGAGTGCCGCCGTCCGATTCCTGTCCCTGTACCTGTCCGCGGCGGGAGGTAAGGTCTCCGATGACCGCTCCGAGGTATTCATCGGGTGCGGTAACGACGACTTTCATTATCGGTTCCATGATAACGGGGTCTGCTTTCTTCATGGCTTCCTTGAACGCCATAGAACCGGCGATCTTGAATGCCATTTCGGAAGAGTCGACTTCGTGATAAGAACCGTCGTAAAGAGTTACCTTAACGTCGACAACGGGATAGCCCGCCAAAACGCCGCTGCGCATAGCGCCCTGAATACCCTGATTGACAGGTTCGATAAATTCCTTCGGAATTGCTCCTCCGGTGACTTTGTTGATAAATTCATAGCCTTTTCCGGATTCGTTCGGTTCAAGAATGATCTTGACGTGACCGTACTGACCGGAACCGCCCGACTGACGTTTGTATTTACATTCGTGGTCGACGGTCTTTCTGACTGTTTCTTTATAAGCAACCTGAGGTTTACCGACGTTTGCTTCGACTTTGAACTCACGGAGAAGTCTGTCTACGATAATTTCAAGGTGAAGTTCGCCCATTCCGGCGATGATCGTCTGACCTGTTTCCTGATCGGTATAGGTCTTGAAAGTCGGGTCCTCTTCGGCAAGTTTGGAAAGGGCGATGCCCATTTTTTCCTGACCTGCTTTGGTTTTCGGTTCGATCGCAACGCGGATAACCGGTTCGGGGAATTCCATCGATTCGAGAATGATAGGAGCGTTCTCGTCGCAGAGGGAGTCTCCGGTGGTTACGTTCTTAAGACCGACAGCGGCACAGATATCGCCTGTGTAGACTTCGTTGATATCTTCTCTGTGGTTCGCGTGCATTTTAAGGATACGTCCGAATCTTTCTCTGGAGCCTTTCGTTGCGTTGACAACGGTGGTTCCTGCGGTGAGTTTTCCGGAGTATACGCGGAAATAGCAGAGTTTTCCGACATAGGGGTCGGTCGCTATTTTGAAAGCAAGAGCGGAGAACGGTTCTTTGTCGTCGGGTTTTCTCTCCATGATTTCGTCCGGATCGCCGGGTTCATGACCCTGAATCGGGGGAATATCGAGAGGCGACGGCATATAGTCGACGATTCCGTCGAGCAGTTTCTGAACGCCCTTGTTCTTATAGGAAGTTCCGCAGAAAACGGGGACTATCTTGTTTGCGATAGTGCCTGCGCGGATTCCCTTTTTGAGTTCTTCAATTGTGATCTCTTCGCCTGCGAAATATTTTTCCATCAGGTCGTCGTCCTGTTCGACAACGTGTTCGATCATTTCCGATCTGTATTTCTCGGCAAGTTCTTTCATATCGTCGGGAATTTCTTCCGCTCTGATATCTTTGCCCAGATCGTCGTAGTAAACGTAAGCCTTCATATCGAGAAGGTCGATTATACCTTTGAAGGTAGATTCAGCCCCGATAGGAAGCTGAACGGGAACGGCGTTACATTTGAGTCTGTCCTTCATCATTCTGACGACGCGGTAAAAATCAGCGCCCATGATATCCATTTTATTAACGTATACCATTCTGGGAACGTGATATTTATCCGCCTGACGCCAAACGGTTTCGGACTGAGGTTCAACGCCGCCCTTAGCACAAAGGACGGTTACGGATCCGTCAAGGACACGCAGGGATCTTTCAACTTCAACGGTGAAGTCAACGTGGCCCGGAGTGTCGATGATGTGGATACAGTGGTCTTTCCAGACAGCCGTTGTTGCAGCGGAGGTAATTGTGATACCTCTCTCCTGCTCCTGCTCCATCCAGTCCATAGTAGCGGTACCGTCGTGGGTTTCTCCGATCTTATGGTTTACACCGGTGTAGTAGAGGATTCTTTCGGTAGTCGTTGTTTTACCGGCGTCTATATGTGCCATTATACCTATATTTCTGTATTTTTCAAGCGGGTATTGTCTTGGCATATATTTCTTTATCCTTCCTTAATAAATAGGCGTATGAAGACTTACCATTTGAAGTGTGCGAAAGCCTTGTTGGCTTCAGCCATCTTATGAGTGTCTTCTCTCTTTTTAACAGCTCCGCCCTGTCCGTTGACTGCGTCAAGAATTTCGTTAGCGAGTCTTTCTTTCATGGTCTTCTCGCTTCTCTTTCTTGCGTAACCGGTCAACCAACGAAGACCGAGTGCCGTTCTTCTTTCAGGTCTTACTTCGATAGGAACCTGATAGTTGGAACCGCCTACACGGCGAGCCTTAACTTCAAGAACGGGCATGATGTTTTCCATTGCCTGCTCATATACTTCCAGCGGATCTTTTCCGGATTTCTCTTTGATTATATCAAAAGCAGAGTAAACGATCTTCTGGGCAACACCCTTCTTGCCGTCGTACATAACGCTGTTGATAAGTTTGGAAACCATTTTGCTGTTGTAGATAGGATCGGGCAAAACATCTCTCTTAGGTACAAAACCTCTTCTTGGCATTATACTTCCCTCCTTCATTATTACATTCTTGCGAATGCTGATGATTTCATAGGTACTCGAAAGTGAAACTCCCGTCAATGCTGATAATATATATAAAAATATGCTTTCAGCATAAAACGAATTTTTCTTTTTAGTTCTTTAACCTATTAGTTTTTGTGCAAATTACTTCTTAGCCTTTGGCTTCTTTGCACCGTACTTCGAACGGCTCTGCATTCTGTTTGCAACGCCCTGAGCGTCCAAAGTTCCTCTGATGATGTGGTAACGAACACCGGGCAGGTCTCTTACACGTCCGCCTCTGATGAGAACGACGCTGTGTTCCTGAAGATTGTGACCTATACCGGGGATATACGCCGTGACCTCCGCAAGGTTGGTCAGACGAACTCTCGCGACCTTACGCAAAGCCGAGTTAGGCTTCTTCGGGGTCTGAGTTTTAACGGTCGTACAAACGCCTCTTTTCTGAGGAGAATTCTGATCGGTGGTCTTCTTTGTAAGAGTGTTGAGACTCTTGAGAAGAGCCGGAGCGACCGATTTAACGGTAGAAGTCTGTCTTCCTTTTCTTACCAATTGGTTAAATGTAGGCATACTGCACCTCCTTTGCATATTATTCCATCACGAATTATACCACAATTCAGCGGATAATTCAAGGCGTTCATCTTTTGAAAAAATGAACTTTTTTTGTATTTTAACCGAATTTTCGCCTTATAATGCGCAAAATCCGCCCGCAAAGACAAAACCGTGCCGATTTCCGAAGAAACCGGCACTTTGTTTTATTTTATTACTTTTCGGTAATTTCGACGTTTCTGTATCTTTCAAGCCCTGTTCCCGCGGGAATAAGGTTACCGATAATAACGTTTTCTTTAAGACCGATAAGTTTATCCGACTTGCCTTTGATAGCGGCTTCGGTAAGAATTTTGGTGGTCTCCTGGAAGGACGCGGCGCTCATGAAGGATTCGGTTGCAAGAGCCGCTTTCGTGATACCGAGAAGAACGGGAACGTATTCCATAAGGACAACGCCCTCTTCGCCTGCATCTATTCTCTCCTGAAGAGCCCTGTTGGTTCTCATTGCCTCTATCTTGTCTATCACGCTGCCCTCAAGGTAATCGGTGGAGCCTTTTGTGACGACTCTGACCTTGCGGAGCATCTGGCGGACGATAATTTCGACGTGTTTGTCGTTGATATCAACGCCCTGACGGTGGTAAGTCTTCTGGATTTCGGAGATGATATAATCCTGAACCGCCGCTTCGTCTTTGACGCGGAGGATATCCTGAGGATCGGACGCACCGTTTGTGAGTTCGTCGCCGCGGTGAACGAAGTCGCCCTCCTTGACGCGGAGTTTTGCGGAATAAGGAATGAGGTAACTTCTTTCTTCGTTCGTTTCTTTATTGAAGATAACGGCGTAACGCGCGTGCTTGATTTCTTCGAAACGGACTTCGCCGTCGATCTCCGCAAGAATTGCAAGGACTTTCGGGCGTCTTGCCTCGAAAAGTTCCTGAACACGCGGAAGACCCTGTGTGATGTCGGACGCGGAAGCGACGCCTCCGGTATGGAACGTTCTCATCGTAAGCTGAGTACCGGGTTCGCCGATGGACTGAGCGGCGATGATACCGACCGATTCGCCGACGTTGACGGTTTCTCTCGTCGCGAGGTTTTCGCCGTAACACTTAGCACAGACGCCGTAGCGGCAGTGGCAGGTGAGAACGGAACGGAGTTTGACTTCCTTTATGCCTGCGGCAACGATCTTTTCAGCCTCGGCTTCTTTGATATATTCGTCTTTGGAGACGATGACTTCGCCGGTCGTCGGATCGACAACGTCGTCGACGGGATATCTTCCGACAAGTCTGGTTGCGAGTTCTTCGATCATTTCGTCGCCTTCGGAAATCTCTCTTACCCAGATACCGTCGGTGGAACCGCAGTCGTCTTCACGGATAATAACGTCCTGCGAAACATCGACGAGACGGCGGGTCAGATAACCGGAGTCGGCGGTACGGAGAGCCGTGTCCGCCTGTCCTTTACGGGCGCCTCTTGAAGAAATGAAGTATTCAAGTACATTAAGACCTTCACGGAAGTTCGCTCTGATAGGAACGTCGATGGTCTTACCTGAGGTGTTAGCCATAAGTCCGCGCATACCGCAAAGCTGACGGATCTGGTCGATAGAACCACGGGCACCGGAGACCTGCATCATCTTTATCGGGTTGAACTCTTCAAGATGGGATTTGAGAACTTCGGTAACCTTGTTTGTGGTGTCGTTCCAGATATTGACGACCTGAGTATATCTTTCCTCTTCGGAAATAAGTCCGTGACGGAAATGCTTGGAGATCTTTTCGACTTCGTCGTTTGCCTTTTCGATAAGGGTGTATTTTTCCTGCGGTATCTTCATATCCGCAACGGAAATGGTTATAGCGCCGAGGGTCGAATATTTATAACCCTGCGCTTTGATATTGTCAAGAACAACGGAGGTTTTTGTGATTCCGTGAACTCTTATACATCTGTTGATTATCTTTCCGAGTTCTTTTTTGGTGACAACAAAAGAAATTTCAAGATTCAGCAGATTGTCGGGATTGCTTCTGTCGACGAACTTAAGGTCCTGAGGAATAGGTCTGTTGAAGATTATTCTTCCGACCGTTGCGTCGATAAGGCGGCTTTCTTTAATGCCGTCGACGGTTTTTTCGACTCTGACCTTAACGGGAGCGTGGAGCCCTACTTCGCCTGCGTCGTAAGCGCGCATTGCTTCGTCGAAATCCCTGAATATTTTTCCTGCGCCCTTTTCGTTCGGATCGGTTATCGTAAGATAGTACGAACCGAGGATCATATCCTGCGTAGGAACGGTAACAGGTTTACCGTCCTGAGGACGGAGCAGGTTGTTTGCGGAAAGCATGAGGAAACGTGCTTCCGCCTGCGCCTCTGCGGAAAGGGGAACGTGGACCGCCATCTGGTCTCCGTCGAAGTCGGCGTTGAACGCGGTACAAACGAGCGGGTGGAGTTTTATCGCTCTGCCCTCGACAAGTACGGGTTCGAAAGCCTGAATTCCGAGACGGTGAAGGGTCGGCGCACGGTTAAGAAGGACGGGAGCGTCCTTGATAACGGTTTCGAGAGCGTCCCAGACGGGAGTTTCGGCTCTTTCGACCATCTTTTTCGCGGATTTTATATTCTGGACTATTCCGAGTTCGGTAAGTCTCTTCATTACGAACGGCTTGAAAAGTTCAAGCGCCATTTCTTTCGGAAGACCGCACTGATATATCTTCAGTTCCGGTCCCACGACGATAACGGAACGTCCTGAGTAGTCGACACGTTTTCCGAGAAGGTTCTGTCTGAAACGTCCCTGCTTACCTTTGAGAATTTCGGAAAGCGATTTGAGAGGTCTGTTTGACGGACCGTTTACGGGTTTTCCGCGGCGGCCGTTATCGATAAGGGCGTCGACGGATTCCTGAAGCATACGCTTTTCGTTTCTTATAATTATCTCGGGAGCGTGCAGTTCGAGAAGTTTGCGGAGACGGTTGTTTCTGTTGATAACGCGTCTGTAAAGGTCGTTGAGGTCGGAGGTCGCGAAGCGGCCGCCGTCAAGCTGGACCATAGGACGGATATCCGGCGGAAGAACGGGGATAACGTCAAGGATCATCCATTCGGGACGGTTGCCGGAAAGACGGAGCGATTCGACGACGTCGAGTCTCTTGAGTATCTTTGTTCTCTTCTGGCCTGCGGCGTCGACGAGTTCGGCTTTGAGTTCTTCGGAAAGGGTATCGAGGTCGATTTCAAGAAGGAGTTCCTTTATCGCCTCGGCGCCCATGCCAGCCTTGAAGCCGTCGCCGTATTTTTCTCTGTATTCCTGATATTCTTTTTCGGAAAGAGTCTGCTTTTTCTTGAGTTCGCCGCAGTCTTCTCCGGGGTCTGTTACGATATAAAGACCGAAGTAGAGAACGCCCTCAAGTTGTCTGGGAGGGATATCCAGAACCTGACCGAGACGGGAGGGGATACCCTTGAAATACCAGATATGGGAAACGGGAGCGGCAAGTTCGATATGTCCCATTCTCTCTCTTCTGACTTTTGCCTTGGTTATCTCAACACCGCAGCGTTCGCAGACCTTGCCCTTATAGCGGAAACGCTTGTATTTTCCGCAATGACATTCCCAGTCCTTCATAGGCCCGAAGATCTTTTCGCAGAAAAGACCGTCGGTTTCGGGCTTTAAGGTACGGTAGTTTATGGTTTCGGGCTTTTTGACTTCGCCGTGAGACCATGAACGGATTTTTTCGGGGGAGGCAAGGCTTATGCGGATAGAGCCGAAAGTCTCGAATTCTTTTTTGGGTTCCGACGGAGCAGCGGTCTCGCTGCCGACATTTTCAATATTGTTTTCGTAATCCATCTGTCGTTACCTCCTTAATAATCCATATTTTCGTCGTCATCGTCCGAATCTTCATCGTCGAAAACGGCGTCAACAAAATCTTTTTCGTTTGCGTAATCCTCTTCCTTATCCTCTTCGAAGAAGCCTTCTTTTTCAAAGTCGGGGACATAGGAATGATCGTCGCCCATCTCGTCGCGGTAGTCTTCGCGCTTTCTGTTGAAGCCCATATCGTCCGCGTCGGGATCGAGGGAAGTGGAAATATCTATTTCTTCGTTGTCTTTCGAAAGGACCTGAACGTCGAGACAGAGCGCCTGAAGTTCTTTTACGAGGACCTTGAACGATTCCGGAATTCTCGGTTTCGGAATGTTTTCGCCCTTGACTATCGCTTCGAAAGTCTTTACACGGCCGACGACGTCGTCCGACTTGACGGTGAGCATTTCCTGAAGGGTGTATGCAGCGCCGTACGCTTCGAGAGCCCAGACTTCCATTTCTCCGAAACGCTGGCCGCCGAACTGGGCTTTACCGCCGAGAGGCTGCTGCGTAACGAGGGAGTAAGGACCTGTCGAACGCGCGTGGATCTTATCGTCAACGAGGTGATGCAGTTTGAGGTAGTACATATATCCGACGGTAACTCTGTTATCGAACGGAAGACCGGTACGTCCGTCGTAAAGGACGGTTTTGCCGTCTTTTGCGTAACCCGCAAGTTCGAGACACTTTGTGATGTCTTCTTCTTTTGCGCCGTCAAAGACGGGGGTCATGACTTTCCAGCCGAGAGCCTTCGCCGCATATCCGAGGTGAACTTCGAGGACCTGACCGATATTCATACGGGAAGGAACGCCGAGGGGGTTAAGAACTATATCGAGAGGAGTTCCGTCAGGTAAGAACGGCATATCCTCCTGCGGCAGAATACGGGAAACGACACCTTTGTTACCGTGACGGCCCGCCATCTTGTCTCCGACGGAGATCTTTCTCTTCTGCGCTATATAAACTCTGACGACCATGTTGGTCGAGGGGGAAAGTTCGTTGCTGTTTTCTCTGGTGAATACTTTGACGTCGACGACGATACCGTATTCGCCGTGGGGAACTTTAAGGGAAGTATCCCTTACTTCGCGGCTCTTTTCGCCGAAAATCGCACGGAGAAGACGCTCTTCGGAGGTCTGCTCGGTATCTCCCTTCGGAGAAACTCTTCCGACGAGAATGTCGCCCGAATGGACTTCCGCACCGATTCTTATGATACCTCTTTCGTCGAGGTCCGCAAGAAGGTCTTTGGAGACGCCCGGAATATCGTTCGTTATCTCTTCGGGCCCGAGTTTCGTTTCTTTTGCGTCGGTCTCGTATTCTTCTATATGGATAGAGGTATACATATCCTCTTTTACAAGGCGTTCGTTAAGAAGAACGGCGTCCTCGTAGTTGTAACCTTCCCAGGTCATAAAGCCGATAAGGGCGTTACGTCCGAGAGAAAGTTCGCCGTGGTCGGTCGCGGGACCGTCGGCAATGACCTGACCTTTTCTTACTCTGTCGCCTACGTTGACGATGGATTTCTGATTGAAGCAGGTGCCCTGATTCGAACGCAGGAACTTGATGAGTTTATAGGTGTCGGTCTCGCCGTCGTCGGTTTTGACGACTATTTCGTCGCCGTCAAGACCCGTTACAACTCCGTCGTTTTTCGCAACGACGCAGACGCCCGAGTCGACAGCCGCACGGTATTCCATACCCGTACCGACGAAAGGCGCTTCGGTCTTGATAAGGGGAACCGCCTGTCTCTGCATGTTCGAACCCATGAGGGCGCGGATAGCGTCGTCGTTTTCAAGGAACGGGATAAGGGAGGTCGCGACGGAAACTATCATTCTCGGAGAGATATCGATATAGTCGATATTCTTCTTTTCGGTCTCAAGGATAAGGTCGCGGTATCTTGCCGCAACTATCTTGTTCTTGAGTCTTCCCTCTTCGTCGAGAGGTTCGTTTGCCTGCGCGACAATGAAATTGTCTTCGGTATCGGCGGTCATATAGATGATATCGTCTTCGACAACGCCGGTTTCCTTATTTATCTTGCGGTACGGCGCTTCGATAAAGCCGTACTCGTTTATTCTCGCATAACTTGCAAGGTAGGAGATAAGACCGATGTTCGGACCTTCGGGGGTCTCGACCGGACACATTCTTCCGTAGTGGGTATAGTGAACGTCACGGACGTCAAATCCCGCTCTGTCTCTGGTAAGACCGCCCGGACCGAGAGCGGAGAGTCTTCTCTTGTGAGTAAGACCTGCAAGGGGGTTCGGCTGATCCATGAACTGCGAAAGCGGAGACGAACCGAAGAATTCTCTTATCGCCGCGATAACAAGACGGGTGTTGATAAGGTTCTGCGGAGTTACGACGTCAAGGTTCTGCATATTCATTCTTTCCTTGACGCTTCTTTCCATTCTCGTGAAACCTATACGCATCTGGTTCTGGAGAAGTTCGCCGACCGAACGAATTCTTCTGTTTCCGAGATGGTCGATGTCGTCGTGAACGCCGACATTGTGGAAAAGACCGATAAGATAGTTTATCGACGCAAAAATATCGTCGTTGCATATCGTCATCGGAAGAAGTTCGCTGTGTCTTTCTCTTGCGAGGGTCTTTATCTCTTCTTCGTCTTTTGCCTGAGACATTATCTCGGTAAGAACGGAGAATTTGACCCATTCGTTTATTCCGGCTTCTTTCGGATCGAAGGAAACGAAATTCTTCATATCCACCATTCCGTTGGAGAATATTCTGAATTCTTTTCCGCCGTCGAGAACGATATACGCTTCGGAAACGCCCTTTGCTTCTATCTCAAGAGCCCTGTCCATATTAAGTGTTTCGCCCGCTTCGGCAATTATTTCGCCGGTGAGGGGGTCCGCTATCGGACGCGCGAGGGTCTTTCCGTTAAGACGGTAACTTATCGCAAGTTTCTTATTGTATTTATATCTGCCGGGACGGGTAAGGTCGTAGGTCCTTTCGTTGAAGAACAGGTTATCAACGTGCGCAATCGCCCCTTCGACGGTTGCGGGTTCGCCCGGTCTGAGTTTCTTATAAAGATCAAGGAGAGCGGTGTTTCTGCTTGTGGAATTGTCCTTTTCAAGGGTCGCGAGAACATAGGAACTTTCGCCGAAAACTTCCTTTATCTGTTCGTCGGTCTCGATTCCGAACGCGCGGATAAGGGTGGTAAGCGGGAATTTCTTTCCTTTATCGACTCTGACGTAAAGGACGTCGTTGGCGTCGCTTTCGTATTCTATCCACGGACCTCTGTTCGGCATGACGGTTCCGGTGAAAAGTTTGTTGCCTGCCTTATCTCTCTCAAAAGAGAAATAAACTCCCGGAGAACGGACGAGCTGGGAGACGACGACACGTTCGGCACCGTTTATTACGAAAGTACCGGTGTCGGTCATCAGCGGCAGATCGCCGAAGAAGATGTTCTGCTCCTGAATCTCGTTTGTTATATGGTTCGTAAGTCTGCAGGTAACGCGGAGCGCCGCCGCAAAGGTAGCGTCTCTTTCCTTACATTCCGCAACGGAATATTTCGGCTCTTTATCGATAGAATAATCGACATAGTCGAGAGTTATCGAGCCTGTGTGGTCGGATATTCCGGAGGAATCCCTGAGTACGGCTTTCATTCCCTCTTCGACGAACCATTTGTAGGAATCAAGCTGAATTCCTATCATGTTGGGAACGTCCTGTATCTGTTTGATTTTGGCGAAGTTGACTCTCTCGGTGTCGCCGAGTTTCGTAAAGTATGCGCCGACCTGTTTCGGATCTACTTTAACAGTCATTCTGATACCATCTCCGTTTCTTTATAATTTAAGCTCTTGATTTTTCACGTTTAATGTGATATACTTGCATTGTTGTTTTTCCGCCGCGGCGCTTTTCCCGCGGAGAAAAATTTTTTCGGCACGCCTCCGTGGCGTTTGAAAAAAGCGTTTTTGTCACATATTCGTAACAAACAACCGCACTCCGAAAACACTGAAAAACGACCGATTTTATCGAAGTTTATCGCGTTTTTGAGAGGTTAAAACACATTTTTTCGCCGATTGCGGTACAGTAACAGATTATATCAAATATCGCAAGCGTTGTCAATAGCGAATTCCCGTTTTACGGAAAGATTGCCCATTTTTCGGAAAAATGTAAAAAAACGTTTACAATTTGAGCGGTCAAAAACGCTTTCACCCTCAAAACAGAGGATAAAAAGACGTCCGAAAGATAGAGTTCATAAAAATTTCATAATTTGCCGTGATTTTCGGGTCGCGGCAGAGTCACCGTCATTCTTTTCCCGGCCGACGGCGCGGTCGCGGGCAACCGCCGAAAGGCGATGTCTGAGGAAAGTCCGGGCTCCAACGGACGACGATAGCGGATAACGTCCGCCGAAGGCAACTTCAGGGAAAGTGCAACAGAAAACAACGGCAGAAATGCAAAGGTGAAAAGGCGGGGTAAGAGCCCACCGGGGCTTCGGAGACGAAGCCCGTCAGTGTAAACCCTATCGGGAGCAATACCGCAGTGAGGAGAGAGGAAACTCTCGGCAGTCCGTCAGAATCCTCCGAGGTAGCTGAGAGGCTGTCGGCAACGGCAGTCACAGATAGATGATCGCGGCGCCTGCGGGCGCACAGAACCCGGCTTACAAGTCGACCGTGAAAAGAATGACGATGAAATACCGTATCCGAACCCAAAAAGAAAGGAGGCTGTATTTTTGCAGCCCCCTTTTGCCGTTTTGCAGATAATGCGCTATTCCTTTTTCACATGACAGTAAACCTTTGATATAATATAGGTTAAGAATTCCGCCCGCGGAAATTACAAGGGATATATAAAAAGAAAAAAGGAGCTGATTTTATGTCAGAAGAAATTATCAACAAAAAAAATGAAATCACGGAAGCAAAACAGAATGTCCCGGCGGAGATTTCCATAGAAGACCTTTTCCCAATAGTGGAAATACCTCAGACAACTCTTGAAAAATACAAAAAAATACCGCTTGCAAGCATCGCGTCTCTCGGAGGTGTCTTTTCACAAATTCCGGAGGCAGCAAGAACAATAACACAAACGAACATCAAACAGGTTGCACCGGGACTTCAATTATTCGTCGGGACGAATCCGAAAAATGTAAGCGGACTTTTGCAATTCGGTCAATACGGAACGAGCGGAAATATTATGCAGGTAAATTCGCAGGGCAGGAATGTAATAGCAGGCAGACTGAAATTTTTACCTGTTAATTCCCTTCCCGAAGTCGAAACCGTTGCCACGCAGATTCCGTTTGACCCGATGCTGCCGATGATTGCAATCGCGGTAATGGCAATCGACAAAAAACTCAACGACATTCAGGCAAGCATTGAAGATGTATTGCAATTTTTGGAACTCGACAAGCAGGCAAAGCAACGCGGCAATCTCAGAAAACTGGCAGAAATTGCCGACGAATACAAAAGCCATTGCGAAGACAAGACCTTCTGTCTGAACAGAAACAACATTATTCAGGCGATTCAGGTTGAAGCACTCCAAAACATTGAATTTTATCAAAACAAAATATCAACGGAACTTCAAAAACAGAAAACACTGCATATTTTCAAAGACGCAAACGATCTTCTCAACACCCTTTCGCAACAATTTGCCGAATATCAACTGTCCTGTTATGAATATGCCTACTGTGCATTTTTCGATATAATGCTTCGAAAAGATTTTAATAAAGACTCCATAGACGCCTGCATACACAAAATGTCGGCTTTGGCAGAAAAATACAATATAGTTTACGAACGCTGCCATTCTCAAATCGAAGGATATCGAAAGTCTGCCGTCGAATCCAGGATTTTTAAGGGGATCAGTGCTGCAAGCACGGGGCTCGGCAGGGCCATAAGCTCCATTCCGAAAATAAAAGACGGTCCTGTTGATGAGGCTTTGATAAAAGCAGGTAAAAGCATTACTGAAAAAACAGATAAAATATCTTCGGATAAATTGAAATATATCGAGATTTTTGCAGATAACCGATTGCAGACATTCATTGAAAATCTTAATACGGTAAAACAGCTGTATAATTCCGAAAACTCTGTTCTTACAGACGGAGAAAACCTGTTTGTCCTCAATACCGCTTCCTGAATAGTCAATTGAGCCCCGCACAGTGTGCGGGGCTTTTACATCATTACGGCAAAAATTTTTCCGATGGGCGTTGAGAAGTCGACAAAGACAGCCGCCGCCGTCATGCGGTGCTTCAGCCGTAAAACGGCAGGCAGATTTCTGAGGAAGTCGGGCTGTCAAGGTCGATAAAGGTTCGGGCTTTCCTCTTACCTTTTTGCCCTCGTCAGAATTGCGCCGACAAGCGAGCCGACAAGGAAAAGCGGGGCGATCCGCACAAACAGCCACTCGAAAGCATGGAACGCTGTTCCGAGGACCGCAGTTTCGGGGTCGCCGAAGTTCCGATTAAGATAGGGGCTTCCGAGAAAGAAAAGCACGGCAAAAAACGGCGGGCAGATTTCTGAGGAAGTCGCGTCAAGGTCAATAAAGGTTCGGACTTTCCTCTTACCTTTTTGTTCTCGTCAGAATTGCGCCGACAAGCGAGCCGACAAGGGCGAGCGGGGCGATCCGCACAAACAGCCACTCGAAAACATGGAACGCAGTCCCGATGACCGCGGTTTCGGGGTCGCCGAAATCCCAATTAAGATAGGGGCTCCCGAGAAAGAAAAGCATGGCAAAGCCCGCAACCGTAAGTGCGAATAATGCGATAAACAACCAATGAAAAGCCTTTCGCCGCGCGGCTTTATTGCGCGCGAGCCGCAAATTTATCACCTCTAATTTTTCGGAAACCGCTTTTAATTCGTCGGCCTCCTTTTCTGCGACGGTCTCTCCGAGCAAAGTGCTTACGGGGGTATCGAGGACTTCGGATATCGAAATAAGCATATCGGCGTCGGGAACCGAAAGCCCCTGTTCCCATTTCGAGACGGTCTGCCGCACGACGTTCAGTCTGACGGCAAGTTCCTCCTGTGAAAGTCCTTTTGATTTTCTGATCGATTTAATATTTTCGTTAAGCATCGGAATTCCTCCCTTTCGGCAGTATTATACTCCGAAACGCCCGTTGCCGCAAGCAACGCGTTTTAACATCGTGGTTTTTGAACCGATTTATCAACATTTCGGCGGACGGGTGTTGAAAAACCGCCGACAATATGCTAAAATAGACGAAAACAAATATTAAAGGTGAAAAATATGGACGATATATGGACAAAACTTTATAACGAAGCGAAAAAAGTTCTCAACCCGCGAAAGGTTTCGGAAATCGTCGAGGTCGGCGGGGTTGCGG
Source organism: uncultured Eubacteriales bacterium (assembly GCA_934486965.1). Lineage (GTDB taxonomy): Bacteria > Bacillota > Clostridia > Oscillospirales > UBA644 > Geddesella. The sequence continues at coordinate 7,629 of CAKSQP010000015.1, read as the reverse complement.
CGGCGATCGAGGCGGAATCGGGGGAAATTTACGTCGGAGTCTGCGTCGATACAGCCTGCACGCTCGGGATATGCGCGGAAAGGAACGCAATTTTCAATATGCTGACGATGGGCGACAACAAAATCAAAAGAGTAATTGCCGTAAATTGGGACGGCAAGGCAATGTCCCCCTGCGGAGCGTGCAGAGAGCTGATGTCGCAGATAATGCCCGACGGCTACCGCGATATTGAAATCATGCTCGACTATGAAACAGGAAAGACCGTCACCCTCGGCGACCTCACTCCCGAATGGTGGATATGAACGGCGTGCGGCTGTTTGCAATATCAGCCCAATGCCCGCTCACAGTTAAAGCCCCGCACTGAGTGCGGGGCTTATTATTACTGTTTCTTTTTAACAGGTATCCATATCTCGCAGTAATAGTTTCCGTCGGCGGTACCCTTCGGGTATTTTGTCGGATCATCATACATTTCAACGCAATAACCGGCGGCAAACTCATATTCGGAAAGCGAAGGCAGCCATTCGGTAAAGATTTTTGTATTTACGTCCTGAAGTGCCGTCGGCATAGGTCCTCTGCAAGGGAAGACCGCCCACATAAACGACGGTATTTCTCTCACCTCAAACCCCTCGGGCACTTCTCCGCCCGAATATCTGTCGGCTATGAGATATTCAAAAGAATCGTGTCCCATTTTAAGATCGATATTTATGCCGAACTCTCCGCAGACCGTTTTTCCTTTTCCCGAAGCGAAATGCTCCTGCCAGAACTTCGGCACGACCGTTTTCGCGGTTTCGTAATCGAAAGTTCTCCGATTTCCGAGAACCTTAAAAGCATCTTTCTTCTCAATTTTGTAATCCATGATATATCCCCCTTCAAGAGAAAATTTTATTTTCAGCGGAGCAAAAGATTTCAGAACCGCACCGTCTTTTCGGGCAGACAAAGGAGTAACTCCGTGGAAACGCGTAAACGCCTTTGTGAAACTGTCGGGAGAATCGTATCCGTATTTAAGAGCGATATCGATAATTTTCCCGTTGCCAGCGACGATTTCATTTCCCGCAAGGGCAAGTCTGCGGTTTCTTATGTATTCCGCGACGGAAAAACCGCAAAGCATTGAAAAACCCTTTTGAAAATAATAAGAGGAAATGAAGACGCTCGCGGCGACCCCGTCTACGGTGATATCGTCGGTAATATGCTCTTCGATATACTTTACCGAATCTCCTATAAGTTTTATCCAGTCCATAATTTTTTCCTTTCCGCTGTAAGGATATTATACCGCATCGGCGGCAATATTTCCCGACGAAATCTGCTTTCTTTTGTCCGAAAGGGGGATAACAAAAAAACCGGGAAGAAATCTTCCCGGTTTAATTTCTTTGTTGAACCGATTAGTTGAGTTCAGCGAAGTATTTGATGGTTCTGACCATCTGGCTGGTGTAGGAGTTTTCGTTGTCGTACCAGGAAACGACCTGTACTTCATAGAGGTCGTCTGCGATCTTGGAGACCATGGTCTGGGTAGCGTCGAAGAGCGAACCGTATCTCATGCCGATAACATCGGAAGAAACGATGGGATCTTCATTGTATCCGAAGGAAGCGGAAGCAGCGGCTTTCATAGCGGCGTTGATGCCTTCCTTGGTTACGTCAGCACCCTTAACAACTGCGGTAAGGATAGTGGTCGAACCGGTAGGAACGGGAACACGCTGAGCGGAACCGATGAGTTTTCCGTTGAGTTCGGGGATAACAAGACCGATTGCTTTTGCAGCGCCGGTGGAGTTCGGAACGATGTTGGCAGCACCCGCTCTTGCTCTTCTCATGTCGCCCTTTCTGTGAGGACCGTCGAGGATCATCTGGTCGCCTGTGTAAGCGTGAATGGTGGACATGATACCGCTCTGAATGGGAGCGTAATCGTTAAGAGCCTTAGCCATGGGAGCAAGGCAGTTGGTGGTGCAGGAAGCCGCGGAGATTATCTGATCGTCTGCGGTAAGGGTCTTCTCGTTAACGGAGAAAACGATAGTTTTGAGGTCGTTTCCTGCGGGAGCGGAGATAACGACTTTCTTAGCGCCTGCATTGATATGAGCCATGGATTTCTCTTTGGAGCAGTAGAAACCTGTACATTCGAGAACAACGTCAACGCCGAGAGCGCCCCAGGGGCAATTTACAGCGTCTTTTTCGGCATAGATCTTGAGGGTCTTGCCGTCTACGGTTATGGTGTTCGCTTCGTCGTCGGCGGATACGGTGTGAAGGTTTTCGCCTATTTTGCCGCAATAGCCGCCCTGAGCGGTGTCGTATTTGAGAAGATTTGCAAGCATGGAGGGTTTGGTAAGGTCGTTTATTGCAACAACTTCATATCCCTCTGCTCCGAACATCTGGCGGAATGCGAGACGTCCGATACGGCCGAAGCCGTTAATAGCTACTTTTACTGCCATTTTGAATTCCTCCTAAACTTTGTATGCAATAGCATATTCTTACAATTTATATTGTATAGCAACATTACAAATTATGCAATGGCATTTTATCAAACAAATAACGAAATTTATTTAACAAAATCCGCAACGGTCTCAGCCTCCGCTTTCGGTGCGGGACCTTTTCCGAGAGCGTATTCATAACAGGAAACGAGGCGTTTTCCGACGTTTTCTATCGAGCGCGCCTCCGCCTCGAGATACGCCGTTTCGGTAAGGTCTTCGGCTTTTCCCTCGAGAATTGCCGAAATTTTCTCTTCGAATTCGTCGTTCGTCTTCGCCTTATAGACGTTTTTGCCTTCGGTGAGCCATTTTTCGTAAATCGGGATATCCCTTATGAGAACGGGCGTTTTCATCGCGAAACTTTCGAGAAGAACGATGCCCTCGGTCTCTTCGTGGCTCATAAACAAGAAAAGGTCGGCTCCGCTGTAAGCCTCTTTCATTTCGTCGCGGGAAATATATCCCGGAAAAGAGAGGTTCGGGAGTTCCGTTCTTACGGCGTCCCTTATTTTTTTCGGGACGGCACGGAGATTAGTGTAGCCGAACCAGATAAATTTATACTGCGGAAGTCTTCTCGCAAGTTCGACAAAATCGGTTATCCCTTTTCGTTCTATGTAAAGACCTGCCGAAATTATGACCTTTTCGCCGTCTTTTATGCCGTATTTTTCCCTGAAACGCTTTCCCGCCTCTTCGTCGCGTCTGAAATAATCGAGGTCTATCCCGTTCGAAACGGAATAGATTTCTCTTTTGAGATGATATTTTTCAAGCAGAGATTTCGAGTATTCGGTCGGCGTTAAAATTATATCGCCGCGGTTATAACAGCGGGATATCCAGAACTTGAAAAGGGGCGCCAGAAGATTTGAGCCGATAAAGGAGCGGCAGAAATCCTCTTTTGTGGAATGTGCGTGGTAAACAACTTTTTTGCCCCTCGCTTTCGCACGCAGGCTCATTATAAAAGAAGTAAGGAAAATCGTGTTTATATGACAGACGTCGTAGTCGTCTTTCGGGTTTAATGTATATTCTATTCCGTTTTTTTCGAGCGCTTTTTTCTGGTGATAGATAGCGCGGCCGACGCCGCTCCCTTCCACCCAACTCTGGTGGCTCGTATGCAAAAGTACCTTCATTTTGATTTTCTCCTCAGGTAAACAGTTTTATGACGAACTGAATGATGAAATCAAGACTGTAAGTATATATAAGGATAGTTGCGGGTTTAGCAAGACATATTATTATGAAATATTTGAGAAAACTCATGCTCGAAAGTCCCGCAAGGTAGCACAGGAAATCCGCCGGAGTAAAAGGAACGGCGGAGGTGATTATGAATATCCTGTCGAACTTTTTCGGGTCGTCAAGGAACCTGATGTATTTATCCCAGTCCCTTTTCGAGGCGATCGCACGGACGAGCGGATAGCCGTATTTTTTCGACAGCAGAAACGCGACGACCGACCCTGCGATTATTCCGACGAAATTATAGACAAAGCCCATCACGTCGCCGAAAATGAGGACGGCGGCGACGCAGCCTATCGACCCCGGAATTATCGGAATTACGACCTGAACCGCCTGAATGACGGTAAAGACGAGGGGCGCCCATATTCCGCATTTCGCAAGAAAATCGGCAAGCACCTGCTGATCGGTGAATATCCCTGCTTTTACTCCCCATATAATGAGGGCGACTGTCGCGATAAGCCCGATAATGGACGAATATTTGAGAAAGTCTTTTATGAATTTCGTTTTCTTTTCGGAGAATTCTTTTTTCCCTCTGAACATTTTCGGCGTTTCTTCGGAAACCGCTTCTTTTTCCTGTTCGGGAAAATCTTTATTTTCAGTCATAAATTTCCTTTCATGGCTGTGTTTATTGTTCATACACTGTCTATTATACACCATACGGCGCAAAAATGCAATAGACGGGAAGAAAATTACAAAAATGTAAGAGCGAGCCCCCACGGAACTTCTGTTCCGTGGGGGCTCGCGAAAGGTATGTAAGGGAGGAAAAAACATTATTATTCCGCGCCTTTGAGCGCTTCGACCATATCTATTTTCTTGTTTTTACGCGCGACCATAAGGCTTACGATGACCGAAACTCCGAGCGTAAGAACGACGCCCAGAATTATCGAAAGCGGCGTTACGCTCATCTTCATTTCATATTCGCCCGCAAGTTCGTGCAGGAGATAATCGAGCGTTCCTATGCCTGCGGGAATTCCGATAAGGACTCCGACAATACTTACCCAAAGGTTCTGACCTATGAGAAGTCTGCCTATTTTTCCGTCCTTGAAACCGACGACTTTCAGAGTCGCCATTTCGCGGTAACGCTCCGAATAACTCATGACGCCGAGGTTATAGAGAACGACGACGCCGAGGAGCATTGCGCCGAGGACGAGAATATATATCATCAGGTCCATCATCCACAAAAAAGAATCGAAAGAATCGACTATCTGCTGTTTTGACTGAAGACTCTTTATCGCGGAGGAGGTTTCTATTCCGTCCTTTTCGGTGTCGGTATAAACCGAATCGACGGTGTGGGGAATTTCAAGTTTTTCGGCATATTTTTCGGATATTACGATGCTTTCCGTAACGCCGCGGCAAACTCCCGCGACTTTCAGAGTATATTTATCGTCGGTGCCGTAGGGACTTACCGTGACGGTATCCCCCGCTTTCAGTCCGAACTCTTCGGAAATTCTCACGCAGACGTAAGCGCCGTCGTCGGGAAGAGTGATGAAATCGTTGTTTTCATCGGGGATACGGACTTTGTCATGGGTAATTCCGTAAATATCGAGAGCGACCGCCTTATCGCCTATCTGGACGCTTACGGTCGAACTGTAATCGCCGTCGTATTTTTCGACGATCGCGTCGCGGTCTTCTTTTGCGGCGTCTTCCGAAAGATAAATTCTTGTCGTGTAGTTCGTCGCACCGTCGTAATAAAGGTCAAGGAACGAATTCATAGTGTCCTTCATTCCGAAAGAGCCGACGATAAGAAGAATACAGCCCGCAGTTCCGATAAGGCTCATTGCGGTACGCGATTTGTGTCTCATTATATCGCGCAGGTTCCATCTTGTTCCGAAAGAAAGTTTATGGAAGAATTTCGTTTTTTCTATGAGCAACGGCTTTACTTTTTTCGGAGTATAGGGGCGCAGAGCGTCGGCGGCTGTTCCGCGGAGCATCTGCTTTACCGACAAAAAGCCGATAAACGTCATAAGAATAAGGAGCAAAGCGAGGATCAGCCATACGAACCACGGAACGATAAGATCCCAATTCGGCATATCGAGATATGTTCCCATCATTCCCGACGGAGTCATTATCAGCCACGCGATCCCGTAGCCGAGGAGAAGACCTGCCGCCTCTCCGATAATTCCTATCATAAACGCATAGGAGGTGTAGTGGCGGAGAATTCTCTTGTCCTTGAAACCGAGGGCTTTGAGAGTTCCTATCTGCGTTTTTTCCTTGGCGGCAAGACGGTGCATTGTCGAAACCATTGTAAGCACCGCTATAAGCAGGAAAAGAACGGGGAAAACGGAACCCATGGTCTGTCCCTCTTCTTTTTCACCCGAAGAACCCGAATACGACCCGTTCATTTCTTTATCGAGAATGAGGACCGTGCTTCCGAGTTTTTCATCGGCGGCGGAAGTGAATTCCTTTGTCGAAAGGGACGAAATCGCGTTTATCTGCGGATAGTACGCAAAACCGAGCGTTTTTTCGTAAAGTTTCGGGGAGATATACGCAAAGCCGTAGGTCGTGTAGTCGGGCATGAGTTGGGTCTCGTCTCTTACGCAGATGAGGTATTCGCCCGAACGGACAAGCCCCTTGACTTTGCCTTTTATTTCGAGATTTTTATATGTAAAGGAAATTTCGTCGCCCGTTTTTATGCCGTTCGCGTCGGCATATTTTTTCGAGAGCCAAACGCCGTCTTCGCTTTCGGGATCGTATTTTTCGCCCTCTTCGAGGTACATACCCGAAACGTTTTCGTCGCAGGTCACGGTAAGAGCGACGCTGTCGCCCTCCTGCCCCTTGACTTCGGCGTTTACCGAAACGAAAAGCGCGGCGGCGTCAACGCCTGAAATTTCGGCGATTTTATCTTTATCCTCTTCGGTAAAACCGCTTTCCGAAACGATGCGGAAATCCGCAAAGCCCGTTTCCTTAAAGAAGTTTGTCGTGTTTGTATCGAGGCTTACCCATTCCATATTGAAGCCGACGAAAACTCCGACTCCGAGCGCCGTCATTATTATCATCGAGATGAACTGGGCTTTATAAAGACCCATGGTTCTCCACAGTTTTTTGAATAACACCGCAGTCACCTCTTTACCATTCTATTTCATCGGCGGAAGCAGGCGACGGCTGTTCTTCTTTTGAAACTATCTTTCCGTTCTTTACGCGGATAACGACGTCCGCCATTTTGGCGATATTCTGGTTGTGGGTTACTATTACTATGGTTTTCTTGTAGTCTCTCGCCATTTTAAGAAGAAGTTTAAGCACGAGAACTCCCGTTTCGGAGTCAAGAGCCCCCGTCGGTTCGTCGCAAAGCAGGATTTTCGGGTTTTTCGCAAGCGCGCGGGCGATAGATACTCTCTGCTGTTCGCCGCCCGAAAGTTCCGCGGGGAAATTCTTTAAGTGGTCGGAAAGTCCGACTTCTTCGAGCATTTTCGTTGCGGAAAACGCGTCGGGAGCAATTTCCTTTACGAGAGAAACGTTTTCGTGGACCGTAAGGGTCGGAACAAGATTATAGAACTGGAAAACAAAGCCGACCGTTTCCGCACGGTATTCGGCAAGTTCGTCGTTCGAAAGTTTCGAGATGTCCTTGCCCATTACATAGATTTTTCCCTCGGTCGGGCTGTCAAGTCCTCCGAGCAGATTGAGAAGCGTGCTTTTGCCCGCGCCCGAAGGCCCGAGAATAACGACGAATTTCCCCTCGTCAAGGGTCATGTCTACATTGTCGAGCGCCTTTTGCGTATGATCGCCGCTTTCGTATACGCGGGAAACGCCTTTGAATTCAACTATTGCCATAATAATCCTCCTGTCGGAATTAAATTTACACTTTAATATCGGCACAAACGACCGTCGGACGGAAATTTCCGCGGTCTGTCCGCCCGTTTTCCACGGGTTCGCACACCTGTTTCCTCGCGGTCTGCCGCTTTCGGATTTTCCGTGTCCGTTTTCTCGCGGTCTGCCGCTTTCGGATTTTCCGTGTCCGTTT
>CAKSQP010000014.1 GCA_934486965.1 uncultured Eubacteriales bacterium | reverse complement strand
CTCTTTCGATATTATCGTTCGGAACGTTGGTTTCCTTTGCTTTCGCGATAAGGTCGCGGAGTTTGGTGTTTGAAACGGGGTCGGGACCCGATTCTTTTACCGCAAGGGTTATTTCTCTTCCGATCTTGGTGAAGACTTTCGCTCTCTGGGCGTCGGTCTTCTCTTTTTTGTGCATTATGTTTTTCCATTTAGAATGTCCGGACATATTCGTTACTCCAATCTATTTTCTTCTGTATGTTGAAAGAACAACTATCGGCAAAAGCCATATAAGGTTATATATCAAAATCCATGCGAAATTCATTGCCGACGGGGTGACAATGAGCGCCGCAAAGCATAAAAGAACGCCGATTATTATTCCGAGATGTTTGCTCTTTATCGAAAATTTGAAGACCTGCGCCATATCTTTTGCCAAAAGAACGGTGTTTGCAAGTTCGGTCGTACCCGAAGTCGTTACCATCGCGACTTTTGCGTTTCCCGAAAGCAGATTGTCTTCGTATTTGTCGAAAAATTCATATTCGGCTTCGTTCGTTATGAAAATTCTTGATTTTTTGATGCCGAAATCCTTTTCGATAAGCGTTTTGTCGAGCGCGACGTCTTTTGTCTTTATAAAGAAGTCAAGTTCGGTCGCCTCGGCGATCTTCTGTTTTATTTCTTCACTGCAACAGTATTCGAAAAGCATTGCCGCCGAAAGGTCGCCGTTTACCGAAAGATAGAGCATTACGCAGTTTTCTTCGATAAGGGAGGCTTCTTTTTCCTGACTGTAAGGCTCGATATTGTTCGCGAGCAACAGATTTCTTGTTCCGAAAAGGACTTTGTCTTCGTTTATTACCGCGGAAATTCCCTGATTTTTGATATATTTTACCGCCTCGACCGTCAGCGGAATCTCGTTGTTGAGCGCGTCAAGTCCGTCGAAAACGCCCGCCGCGGGCGACTTTACTTCCTTGAGTATCCTGTCGACGTATCTTATCGCGGTCTCCGTCTCGGTCGTCTTTATCGTCATCTTTTTGACCGACGTTTTTTCGGGCGGGAAAAGTTCATTGTCGTCGACGATCACCGCCGAAACGTCCTTAAGCGAGGCGACGGAGGAATATCCGAAGAATATCATTCCTTTTTTGCGCATACGGGACTGCATGGTGCTGTACGGAAGCACGAACGCAAGTTCTCCCGAAAACGACGCCGCAACTATCGACATCGCCGAAAGAGCGGTGAAAAACATCGAAAAACCTTTTATATACATTACGATAAGCGAAAGCAGCAAGATGACCGCAAACATTATCGGGACGAACCGCCTGCCTCTTTTTTCGGACGGGTCGACGGCATAACTGCGGGCGATAATGTCGGGCAGGTCTTCACCTTTGCCCGCTTTGCAGTATTTTTTCCCTGTTTCGTCTCTGAAACTTCCGACAAGATATGTGTTTTCCGAGTCTCTGAGCCTTTCGATATTGTGTTTTATCCCCGTTGCAAAAGATCTTTTCGCGGCAAACGAGACCGCGACGGAAACAAACAGCATCGGCGAAAAGACTTCGGTCGTAACGCCCTGAACGAAAATGAGGGAAACCGACCTCAGCAGTACGGCAATAAGCGCGAATGCCGAAAAACTGTCGTTTGACGCGTTCCATTTGAAGACCGAAAGGAAAACGTCGTTCATTTCGGTAAAGGAGGCGAGGTATACGACCGCGCAGAAAATTATTCCCCATACGCCCATGGCGACGGGCGGCATACGCAAAATGACAAACAGTGTGTCAAGAACCGCGACTATCGCGGTTATTATAAATTTAAGCAGCAGAAAGTCGCTTGTTTTTCGCATTACGGAACGCTGCTTTTTCAAGAATTCCGCTTTGTCCATAATCAACCTCTTTGGCGGAGGATCTCGTAAAGGATAACTCCTCCGGCAACCGACACGTTAAGGGAGGATATTTCTCCCTTCATCGGTATTTTTATTTTGAAATCGCTTTCTTTTTTTACGAGTTCGGATATTCCTTTGCCCTCGTCCCCGAGAACAAGAGCCGCGGCGCCCGTCATATCCGTTTCATATATGTCTGTCGCTGCCGCGTCGCCGCCGTCTGCCGCGTATATCCAGACGTTTTCTTTCTTGAGTTCGTTTACCGTTCCCGCGATATTCGAGACCCGCGCTATTTTCATATATTCGCAAGCCCCCGCCGCCGCTTTGAAAACGGTGGACGTAAGCGCGCAGGAATTTCTTTTCGGAACGATTATCCCGTGAACTCCGCAGGCGTTCGCCGTCCTTATTATCGCGCCGAGATTATGCGGGTCGCAAACTCCGTCGAGAATGACGATAAAGGGCTTTTCGCCCTTTATGCGTGCAGATTCGAGAATTTCTCCGACAGAAGAATATTCAAAATCGTTGACGATCGCGGCAATTCCCTGATGAGCGTCGGAGCCCGCGATGCTTTCCATTTTTCTGCGGTCGACTTCGATTATCGGGATATGCTTATCCCTTGCCATTCCGCAGATCTTGATGACCGAGCCTTCCCTGCCGCCTTTCAGAATATATATCTTTTCGACGGTACGGTCGCCCTTTATTGCTTCGGAAACGGGATTTCTTCCGAAAACGACATTTTCGGTATCCATTATTTTGTTCCGAAAATTCTGTCGCCCGCGTCGCCGAGTCCGGGTACGATATAGCCGTGGTCGTTGAGACATTCGTCAAGCGCCGCGCAGTAAACTTCGACGTCGGGGTGATCTCTGTTTATTCTGGTAACTCCTTCGGGAGCGGCGATGAGGTGTACGCTTCTGATATTTTTAACGCCTTTGTTTTTAAGGAAAGTTATAGCCGCGGAAGCGGAACCGCCGGTCGCGAGCATCGGGTCGACGAGGAAAACGTCTCTTTCTTCGACGTCTGCGGGGAGTTTGCAGTAATATTCAACAGGTTCGAGAGTTTCGGGATCTCTGTAAAGACCGATATGTCCGACTTTGATGTTGGGGATAAGGGTGAGGATACCGTCGGTCATGCCGAGTCCTGCGCGGAGAATGGGAACGACTGCCATTTTTTTCGAGATCATTTTAACCGTAGCCGCGGTGATCGGGGTCTCGATGTCGACGTCGACCATCGGGAGGTCTCTTGTTATTTCATAGCACATAAGCATAGAGATCTCTTCGGCAAGTTCTCTGAAATCCTTGGAGCCTGTTTCGGTTTTTCTCATAAGAGAAATTTTGTGTGTGATAAGCGGGTGATTTGTAATGTGTACGTTCATGTCAGTCGTCCTCTCTTTTTTCTGTTTATATTAAAATTATGAAAACATTGAAATGCGTTTTAAGTGCTTGCCGCCCTCAAATTCCGTCGTCAGAAATATCTTTACGAGGTTTTCGGCTGTCTCTTCGTCGATTATTCTCGCTCCGAGACAAAGCACGTTCGCGTCGTTGTGTCTGCGGGTGAACTCCGTACTTTTCGGATCGGTGCAGACAGCGGCTCTTATTCCTTTGACCTTGTTTGCCGCCATCGACATTCCTATTCCCGTTCCGCAGACGAGTATCCCTTTTTCAAAGTCGCCTTTCGCGACGGCTTCGGAAACCGCTTTCGCATAAACGGGATAGTCGCAACTTTCGTCGGTGAATGTCCCGAAATCTTTCACTTCGTATCCCATATCTTCAATGAATTTTTTCAGGTCGTTTTTCATGAAAACGCCTGCGTGGTCGGCGCCTATGGCTATCATTTCATATCTCCTTTCAGTTTTTCTTCCCTGTCGCGTTCCGCCTGCGGTTTTCTTAAATATCTCGGCAGGAGTTTAAGTGAAGAAACTTCGTCTTCGCCCTCCGCCGCCGCAAGCATTCCGCGCGAGTCGATAATATCAAAGCCCTGCGGAAGGACAAATTCCGCGTTTTTATCTTCAAGCCTTTCGGCGAGAATTTTTGCTCCGTCTCCGACAAGAATGAGTTTCTTTCCGTATCCTGCGGCAACCGTCGCCGCTTCCTCCGCCGGAATCTGCCCGTCTTCGGTAAGTCTTGTTATCTTTCCGTCTTTACTTTCAAAAAACGCCGCGTAAAGCATTTTTCGCCTTGCGTCGAGGGTACAGCATATAATTCCGTCTTCGTTCCTGTGTCCGTAAGCCATCGCCTTAAGGGTCGAGAGGGGAACGCAGGGAATGTCTTTTGCAAAGGCAAGCCCCTTGGCTGTCGCAACGGCGATCTTAAGCCCCGTGAAAGACCCCGGACCTGTCGTGACGATGATTTTTTCTATGTCGTCTGTCGTCGCGCCCGACTTTTCGAGCGCCGACAAAATCGCGGGTAAAAGCGTCTGACTGTGCGTCATGGTCGAACTTTCGGAAAAATTCGCCGAGAGAGTTCCGTCGCGAAAAACGGAGACCGAATAGGAAGAGGACGCGGCGTCGAACGCCAGAATCACGTTTTTCAAAGCAGTCCGTCCTCCGTTTCTATAATTCTCTCATTTTCGGAGTTTCCGTAAGAAAAATATATGTCGGAAACGTCTTCCCCGAGTTCCTCGGTTTCTTTGGGCCATTCGATGAAAACGACCGAATTTCCGTCGCAACAGTCAAAAAGACCGGCGGAAAATATATCGTCCGCATCGGTCAGTCTGTAAAGATCATAATGAAAAACAACGGGTTCGGTGTCGTAACGGTGGCAAAGGGCAAACGTAGGGCTTGTGACTTCGCCCGTATATCCGAGACCTTCGGCAACGCCTTTTACAAACGCCGTTTTCCCGCAGCCCATTTCCCCGTGAAGACAAAATACAGAACCTGCGGAAAGCTTTTTTGCCAAAGCGGCTCCGAGTTTTCTTGTTTCCTCTTCGGAATGAGTGACAAATCTCATCAAAACCGCTCCTTTCCGCACATATTTATTATATTATATATTAAAAGCAGCACCGTGTCAATGACATTTTCTTGAAAAAAAGACGGCGGCGGCATAAATTGAAAAAAAGGCGGCGATAATCGTAAAAAGAAAGGAGCATATATGGAAAAAATTACATTTTCGCCCCTCGGAAAGGAAGAAAAAACGGAAGTTGCGGTCATCGGAGGCGGCTTTTGCGGACTTTTCGCGGCTTATCTTCTGCAAAAGGAGGGCAAAAAGGTCTCTGTTTTCGAAAAAGACGGGTTTTACGCGAAAAAAACGCCGCCCGAAATTTTGCAGTACGACGCCGAACGCAGTCTCTGCGCCCTGAAAAACAGGTTCGGAACGGAAAAGGCGGTCGCATTTTATAACCTTGAAAAAAACGCGCTCTCAGAAATAAAAAGCGTTGCCTGCGAAGTCGGATACGAAGACTTTACGGATAAAGATATTTTCACTTTTTCCGACGGCGGAGCGTCGCGGAAAACTGTCGAAGAAGAATACAGACTTCGGAAATACGGAGGATTCGACGTCGAAATTATCGACGGAAAAGACGGGCTTGACCTGTTTTCTTTCCCGTTTGAATGCGGGATATATTCGCCGAAAGGCGGCGCCTGTGCCGACAGGTCGGACTTCTGCTCGGCGCTTCTCTGCTTTCTTTCGGTAAAGGGCGCGTCTCTTTACGAAAACACGCGTATAGATTTTGTAACGCAGACCCCCGACGGCTTTTTGCTTGAGAGCGGAGACGGCGTTTCGGTGTCTGCGGAGACGGTGTTCGACTGCCGCGGAATTTCTCTTCTCTCGCGTTATCCTTTTCTCGGCAAAAGGGAGGCGGCGTTTTTTATAAGGACCGCACCCGTGACCGATTTTGCGGGCTGGCATAACCGCGCGTTTCTGCGGGATATGTACGAAAAACCGCTCTATTTTCTCTGCGATAAAGAGGGCAGGGTGACCGTCGCGGGAGCCGATACCTTTTATCCGAAAAAGGAAACGGGATTTTTCGGCTCGCTCTTTTCTCTGCTTTCCGAAAGGAAAATTTCGGGGCTTGAAAAAACGCTTTACGAATATTTCTGGCAACTTGACGCCGAAATTTCGGAACAGGGCGTTTTCCCGTACCTCAAAACGAAAAACGGACTTCCCGCCGCGGGCGAAGACCCGATAAGAAACGGTTATTTTTACCTTACGTCGGGGAATAAAAACACGCTTGTCTCGGCGTATATCGCCGCCGAAAGCGCGGTCGGAAAATTTTTGAGAAGACCGAAGACGGGGCCTTTCTGAGAGCGGAAAGATTCTTACGGCAGGGATTTGTCGGGGGTATGACAGGGCTTTATTGAGGGAAAAACCGTACTTTGCAACAGGGCTTTGTTTCCGTACTGAAAATCCCCGCTGCGAAAGCCGACGGAATCCCCCCCCCTAAAACCCTGCGGCACCTGTCTCTCCGCGCAACCCGACACCCCGCCGCCACAGTGAGATTCGGCGCCTCCTGTCCGCCGCGAATCCGACACCCTTCGTTCCATGAACCTCACCGCCGTGAGAGCCGTCCCCGCCGCAGCACACACCGGCGCTACCTTCACAGTGAGCCCGACGGCCCTGCCTTCGCGAATCCCGACACCCTTCGTTCCATGAACCTCACCGCCGTGAGAGCCGTCCCCGCCGCACAACCCGTCCCCCACCATGAGAACCGGCGCCCCTGCCCGCCGCGAAATTCGGACTCCTCCACCACGACTGCCGTGCCCCCACCGGCAGAACCATCTTGCCCGTATTTGCCCGAAGACCGCAAGACAGCCCCTCCCACACGCTCATCTATTGTATTATCGTGTCGAAAGGCGGTATTACTTCTTAGCCGCCCCGCCCATAAGGACAACTTTTTTGAAGATATTGTTAAATCTTAGTGATTTCTATTGACAAAGCGGAGATTTTCGGATATAATAACTGCGTTAATATTTGCGGGTGTAGTTCAATGGTAGAACCCCAGCCTTCCAAGCTGGTCGCGTGGGTTCGATTCCCATCACCCGCTCCAAAAATCGACAGGTATCGCAGATGCTTGTCGATTTTTACTTATTCACTATTCACTTTTCACTCTTCACTGCTTTATTGAAGTCGATTTTTGGAAAGTAATAAGTAACAGTGAAAAGTGAAGAGGTGTTTTTTATCTTTGTTTTTTTGTTGAAAGAGGTGTTTGCATGAATGAAAGCCCTTTGATGATAAAATCCAAAGAATTTGCTCTTGCCGTTATAAAAGTGTGTAAAGAACTGAGAAACGCCAAATGCGAAAGTTCTTTGATAAATCAGTTTTTGCGTTCCGGAACAAGTATCGGTGCAAATATCAGGGAGGCTTTTTACGCACACGGAAAAGCCGACTTTATCGCAAAACTTCAAATTGCCCTGAAAGAATGTTCGGAAACGGAATATTGGCTTGAACTGTTGACGGAAAGCGGATATTATAACGACGGGGAACTGCTTGATAAATGTGTCGAACTTAAAAAAATATTGATTTCCTCACTGAATACTGCAAAAAAGAACATATAGAAAAAGCACCGCATAGCGGTGCTTCTTTTTTATATCAATTCCTCGATATGGTAGATATATTCGAGTGAGGACAGTGCCTCGATTATTTCGCTGTGTTTTTTATATTTTTTCAGTTCCGGACTGTCGATCGTGAGTCCTATCGTGTAAACGCTCAGTCCCGAGTTCAGGTATGCGGGATTCATCTCGATGTCGTCGATACGCAGTCCGAGTTTTCTTATCGTCGCGACGAAATCCTTGAGGTCGTCTTTGTTTTTCAGTTCAAGGTGAATATCGAAATGATTTGAAATATTCTTTAAGAGATTTTCGACCTGCGGGAAGAACATCAGACTGCAAAGAAGCGCGACGAACGAAACTATCGTCAAAAGATAAAGTCCCGCGCCTATCGCAAGTCCGATAAATCCGCACGCCCAAAGCCCGACCGAGGTCGTAAGTCCTTTTATCTGATTTCTCGAACTGAACAGGACCGAATTTCCGCTTGTTATCGCGACCGCGATGACCGAGGCGACCGACAGTATCGGCAGTTTGAAACCGAAACTTTCCGCAAGGTAGATGTCAATGAGCATTGCGGTGGTCGACGCCAAGGAAACGAGGATAAACGTCCTGAAACCCGCCGAATGGCGCTTGCTTGACCGTTCACAGCCGATTATTGCCGAAAGCACGACCGAAACGGCTATTCTGAAAATTACCGACGCCGTACCGAGTCCCGCCGACCAATCGCCGAGCAGGGTCGCTATCGGGTCTGTTATTGCGGGGTTTATCATAAAAATCTCCTCCGATTTCTCTGTCTTTTTTGCATATTTTCCAAAATTGCGTATTGCTCCTCCGCCGCTTCGTCAAACGCCGCCTCTTCGGGGGACGGCACGTCGTCGCGCGGGGTCTCCGCTCTTATTCGGTTTATCTTTTCAACGAGTTCGTCGACAGGCGAAAGTTTTTCTTCGATCGGCACGAGTTCGTCGATATTATTCGAGTATGCCCCCGAAAGCCAGAGCGAAAGTTTCGCCGAGGCGGGGCCTATCAGTTCGTATAAAACGCTTGACGCGAGAATGACCGTCTGCAATGCGCTTCCGAGTTCTCCGCCGAGAGTCCTTGCTCCGAGAGCCGCAAGACCTATCGCGACTCCTGCCTGAGGAATAAGGGCAAGCCCCAGAAAATTCCTGACTTTTTTATCCTTTTTGACGAGCGAACAGCCGACAAACGAACCGACGTATTTCCCGACGATCCTCGTTATAAAGTAGACCGCGCCGACCGCAAGCAGCGGATACGCGCCTATTGCCGAGTCGTTTTCGAAAAGGTCCCCGAGTCTGAAGGAAAGCCCCGAATGTACGAAAAACAGCAGGAGAACGGGCGGGTTGAAATAGTTGAGTTGCTTGAAAAGTTTGTCGTCTTCGGTTATGTTCATATAGACCGTGCCCATCGCCATACAGCCGAGCAACGGAGACACTCCGATGACGGCGCATATCCCGCAGAACGCAAACAGCGTCGCTATCGAAATGATAAGGCGGTTGTCGGTCGAACGTTTTTTCGGCATCAGAAGCCGCATCAAAACCCCGAAAAATCCGCCGAGAGCCATTATACCGATATTTTCCGCAAGCGTCAGGCATATCCCGCCTATATCGACCCCTTCGCCTTTTGACGCGACGGCTATCGATATGGCAATGCTGTACGCCACAAGCCCTACTATATCGTCAAGGGCGACGACCTGCAAAAGCGTGTTTACAAAGTCGCCTTTTGCGCCCGTCTGACGAATGGTCATAAGAGTCGACGCGGGAGCGGTAGCCGCCGAAAGTGCCGCAATTACTGCCGAAAACGCAAGGTCGAGCCGCAGGATAAAATACATAACGGCAAAGATTGCCGCCGACGCCGCAAGCGACTCGAAAACGGTTATGACAATGACCTTGCCGCCGTTCTTTTTGAGTTCCGAAAATTTGAAAAATTCGCCCGTTCCGAACGCAATGAAAGCGAGGGCGATATCCGAAAGGAAGTCCATTCCGGAAATTACCTTTTCGGGAATAGCGTTAAGGCAATAAGGTCCGAGGAGAATACCCGCCAGAATGTAGGCGGTGACGTTCGGCAACTTCAGCAGTTTTGTAATTCTTGTCAGAAGATAACCGACAAAAAGCATCATGGCGACCGAAATTATTATCGTCGCGACAGGGGATATATTCAATTTTTCATATAATACTTCAACCACCGTATCACCTCCGTCGGAAGAACTCTTGCATTTGCGGAAAAAATAATGTATTATAAATATATATCTATGCTTACGGAGAAACAATAATGAGCGATATTTCAAAAATAATAGGTACAAGAATAAGAAATTACAGAAAAAGCCGCGGTCTGTCGCAGGAAACTCTTGCGGAACTTGCAAAATGTCACCCGACATATATCGGTCAGATAGAAAGAGGCGAAAAGAACGCGACGGTCGACAGCATTTTCAGAATAACAACGGCGATCAAAATCCCGATGTCCGCACTCTTTGAAAAGATCGGAGACGGAAATACCGAAGAAATTCCGCTTGCCGTCTATGAAATTGCGGCGGCAAAATCTCCGGAAGAACAAAAACGGTTCTTTGATTTAGTGAAAGAAATAGAAAATTATAAAAATATGTAAAGGGGGCTTTAAGCCCCCTTTTGTTTATTTCTTTGTTACAAGTTCGACAGTGTCTCTTGCTATCATGAGTTCTTCGTTTGTCGGAATGACCATGATGTGAAGTTTGGTATGTTCGGGGTCTTTGGAAAGATCCGCTTCAATGCCTCTCTTCATATTGAGTTCTTCGTCGATCTCAGCCCCGAGGAATGCAAGTTTCTTTGCAACTCTCGATCTGTAATGCGGATTGTTTTCGCCGATACCGCCCGCAAAGACTACCGCGTCGACGCCGCCCATTGCCGCGGCGTATCCGCCGATGAGTTTAACCAACTGGTGGACGAGCATGCTTTCAATAAGTTGACATCTCTTGTCTCCCGCCTTAGCGCCGTTCTCGATATCTCTGTTGTCGCTTGTCTTCTGCGAAACGCCGAGGATACCCGATTTCTTGTTCATCATTTCGTCGACCTGAGCGGGGGTCATGTTTTCTTTCTGCATGATAAGGGGGACTATTGCAGGGTCGATAGAGCCGCAACGGGTTCCCATGATGATACCTTCAAGAGGGGTAAGACCCATTGACGTGTCGAGACATTTTCCGCCGTCGACCGCCGCAACGGAAGAACCGTTTCCGAGGTGGCAGGTGACGATTTTAAGGTCTTTCGGGTCTTTTCCGAGCATTTCCGCGGCTCTCATGCTTATGTAGCGGTGAGATGTTCCGTGGAAGCCGTAACGTCTTATTCTGTATTTTTCGTAATATTCATAGGGGAGCGCGTACATATACGCGTAGTCGGGCATTGTCTGGTGGAAGCCCGTGTCGAAAACGGCTACCTGAGGACAGTCTTTGCCCATTATCTCTTCGCAGGCACGGATACCTGTAAGGTTGTGCGGATTGTGAAGAGGTCCGAGTTCGCAGCAGTCGATAATAGCCGCGATAACATCGTCGTCAACGATAACCGAACCGCTGAATTTTTCGCCGCCGTGAAGAACTCTGTGTCCGACAGCGGAAATTTCGCTCATGGACTTTATAACGCCGAGTTTTTCGTCGGTAAGAGCTTTAACGACAAGCTCGATCGCTTCTTTATGGTTGGGAATTTTGGTTTCAAGAACATAATCTTCTCTTCCGGGAACCTTATGCTTGAATTTGCCCATTTCGTCTCCGATTCTTTCGCAGATACCTTTGGCAAGCACGCTCTCGTCGGACATATCGAAAAGCTGATATTTGACGGAGGACGAACCTGCGTTTATTACTAATACCTTCATTCTTCTTCTCCATTTCATGATAGCGTTTTTTATATTATATCTTATATTTCTTTTATTTGCAATACCAAAACCCCGATTTTCGGAAAATATTTGAATATTCGCGATTGACTTTACCTCTTAATTATGATAAAATCAATATACTAAAAGTAACGGAGGGCGTTATGTCAATAGAAGTAAACGGAACGAAATTTCACATAAACACGAAAAATTCAAGTTATATAATGTTCGTCGAACGCGGATATTTAATGCACGCTTATTGGGGCAGGAAAATCGAGTCGGGCGACGACGCTTATATGAACCGCGAATACGACTGGTTCTCGTCCCATTCGGCAAACCTCGAAGACGGAGACCTTTCCTTTACCTTAGAGGGCAGACCTCTCGAATATTCGGGCTGGGGCAGGGGCGACATGAAAGACCCGTCTCTTGAAATTATAAACCCCGACGGGAGCAACATCGTCGACCTTAAATACGACAGTTACGAAATAATCGACGGCAAACCCGAACTTGAAGGACTTCCCTCGGTATATTCCGAAAACGGAGACGACATAAAGACCCTGAAAGTCACCCTTAAAGACGGGATATCCGATATCCTCGTCCACCTTTACTACGCCGTTTTTGCCGATTACGACGTCATCACCCGCTGGGCGGTCGTTGAAAACGCGTCCGCGGCGGAAGTGAAAATCTCAAAAGTCATGAGTATGACCGTCGATTTCGACAATATGCGTTACGACGTCATTTCGAACTACGGTTCGTGGTGCAGGGAAAGACACCTTGAAAGAGGGCCCGTCAAACACGGACTTTTCACGACGGGCTCCCGCAGAGGCGCGTCGTCGCATACTCACAACCCGTTTATGATAATCTGCGATAAAACAGCGTCGGAAACCGCGGGCGACTGCTACGGAGCGACCCTCGTATATTCGGGTTCCTACAAAATGACGGTCGAGGGGACGCGCTATAATTTCACCCGATTTAACGCCGGAATAAACCCCGACGGTTTCTGCTGGGTGCTTGACGCCGGAAAAACTTTCACTTCTCCCGAGGCGATAATGACCTATTCGGGGGACGGGCTTACGGGTCTTTCCCATAACTTCAACAATATAATAAGAAAACGCCTTTGCCGCGGAAAATACAGAGATATCCGCCGCCCCGTCATTATAAACAGTTGGGAGGCTTGCTACTTCTCGTTTGACGAAAAGAAACTTGCCGAAATAGGCAACGCGGCTGCCGACCTGGGCGTCGAACTTCTGGTCGTCGACGACGGCTGGTTCGGACACCGCGACGGAGACACCTCCTCTCTCGGCGACTGGTACGTCGATAAAAACAAACTTCCGAACGGCATTGAGGGGCTTTATAAAAAACTTGAAAAATCGGGCTGTAAACTCGGGATATGGTTCGAACCCGAAATGATATCCCCCGAAAGCGACCTTTACGAAAAGCACCCCGACTGGTGCATACATTTCAAAAACAGACCCCGCTCCCTTGCAAGAACGCAACTTATGCTCGACCTTTCGCGTAAAGACGTCTGCGAATTCGTTTACGATTCGGTTGCAAATATCTTAAAAACGGGAATGGTCTCCTATATAAAGTGGGATTTCAACCGCAATATGACCGAGGCGGGAAGCGAACTTCTCGACAGCGAACATTCGGGCGAATTCGTTCACCGCTATTATCTCGGACTTTATTCGGTCCTTGACAGACTTACGAAAGATTTCCCCGACGTTCTCTTTGAAAACTGCTCCGGCGGCGGCGGACGTTTCGACTGCGGAATGACCGCGTATATGCCGCAGACCTGGACGAGCGACGACAGCGACGCCGTCGAAAGGCTCAAAATCCAGTACGGCACTTCGATGGTTTTCCCGCTCGGAACAATGGTCGGACACGTTTCCGCCTGCCCGAATCACCAGACGAGACACGTCACAGGTTTTGACACCCGAATAAACGTCGCGCTTACAGGCTCTTTCGGATACGAACTTGACCCGACGAAACTTTCCGACGAAGACAAAAAAATGGTCACCTACGGCGCGGAACTCTATAAAAAGTACGGCGATATGCTTGTAAACGCCGACTATTACCGCCTCCGCAGTCCGTTTGAGGAAAACTGCTCCGCATGGTGCAGTGTCGCCGCCGATAAATCGGCTGCAATCGCGGTTTATATGAGAGTTCATGTCGAAATCGAACCCAACCCCGAAAGACTTGTTCTCCGCGGACTTGACAAAAACGCCCTTTACCGCGAAACCGTTTCGGGAAAGGAATATACGGGTTCCCAACTTATGGGCTTCGGAATTCCCGTCCCCGGTCTCGGCGAATATTGCAGTAAAATGTGGATTTTCGAGAAAATAAAGTAAGAAAAGGACTGCCGCAGTTTTAATCCATAATGCAGAAATTTTCTTAACATTTCTGCCGAAAAAGAATGTTATTATAAAGGCACAACAAAAGCTTATTTCTTGTTTTTCATGATATATCCCCCTTGAATAAGACAGACTTCCCGGTCTGTCTTATTCCCCTTTTTCGGGGTAAAAAGAGCGGCTGCAAAATATTTGCAGCCGCTTTTGTCATTTTCAGTTGTTTCCGATAAAGATTTTTGCAAGTTCGCTGTCTTTCGGCAAAATCAGGGTCATATTGCCGTTTCCGTCGTCCTTTACAAGCGTTTTCGCGGTTTCGAGCGAACGGTAGAAAGAATAGAAATCCTGTCTTTCCGAAGAGGAATAGGCGCCTGCGAGTATCTGCATATATTTTGCCTCCGCTTCTCCCTTTAAGGTCTCGGCTTTGGCTTTCGCTTCGCTCACCGTTATCGCCGCTTCCTTGTCGGTGTCGTTTTTGATTTTCGACGCCTCAAGGTCGCCCTCGGCTATATACGCCGCCGCTATTTGCTTGCGGTCGGATATCATTCTTTCGTAGACCGCCGCCTCGTTATCCGACGGAAGGTCGAGTTTTTTGACTTCTATCGCGACTATCTCAACGCCGTATTCGTCCTTGACCTGTTCGTTTACGCGGTCGGTGATTATCTTATTGAGTTCGTTGCGGTAGTTTGTAGTGTCGCTCCCCGCCATTATGATGTCGGTCTGTATCATCGTTCCGAGAGTGTTTTTGACGACGCTGTAAGTCGCGGCGTCAAGTCTCCCTTCCATTTCGCCGAGAGTTCCTATCGACTGGACGAATTCGAGCGGATCGACGATTTTCCATATCGCGTAACTGTCGACGACAAGCGACTTCTTGTCCGAGGTTAAAACGTCGCTCGGCGTTACGTCGTAAAGTTGGGTGTTCTTCGGAAGATAATCAATTTCCTGCACGAACGGAATTTTGAAATAAAGACCGGAATCGTTTTTGATGTCGACGACCTGTCCGAACTGCCTTACTATTCCGAACTGGTTTTCGCCGACAGAATACATCGTAGATGAAACCAGAGATAAAAGGAGAATTGCGGCGATAACGGCGGCGACAATGATTACAATTTTCTTTGTTTTAGCCATTTGCGTTTCCTCCTTTCACAATGCTTTCAAGCGGCAGGACGGTGTTCGTTCCGCCCTCCGTCGCGTTTATATAGACTTTTACGTCGGGAAGCGCTTCTTCGAGCATTTCAAGATACATTCTCTTTTTTGTGACTGCGGGATTGCGCGAATATTCGGTGTATATCGCCGAAAATTTAGACGCCTGTCCCGTCGCCTCGTTCGTTCTTTCTTCGGTATACGCCTCGGCGTCCTTTATTATTTTGTCGGCGTCGGCGTTCGCTTTCGGAATGACCGACGCTTTGTAGGCGTTTGCCTCGTTAATTGCTGTTTCCATCTGCTGTTTTGCGGTCTCGACTTCCTTGAACGCCGCCGAAACTTCCGAGGTCGGGGGTTCCGCGTCCTGAATTTTGACATCGGTCACCTGAACTCCGATATCATATCCCGTCAGACGTTCGGTCATCAGAGCTTTGATATTCGACTGAATCGACATTTTCCCCGTCGTCAGAATATCGTCGACGGTGCTTGAGCCGATAATGTCTCTTGCTGCCGCCTGCGCGACAAAGGAAAGAATGGAATCGGGGTCTTCTGAATTGAAAAGATATTTCTGCGGGTCGGAAACTTTCCATTCGATAAAGAAGTCGACCGAAACGATATTATAGTCGCCCGTTATCATGCTCGCCTCGTCCGATTTGACTTCGGGATTTTCTTCATTTCCCGAATAACCTATCCGCAGTTTTCGCGTCGTCATATCGACGGTCTGCGCGTTCTGTATCGGATACGGCAGTTTGAAATGAAGTCCCGCCGAGGAAACTCCCGAAACTTTTCCGAAGGTCGTGACGACCGCTTTTTCCGTTTCGTTTACCGTGTAGAAACACGAAAGAACGAAAAACAGCAGTATCAGCGCCGCCGGAATTATCCAGATAAGGTGCAGCAGTTTTTTCTTTTGCATATTTTTCTCCTTTTATTGAAGTTTTTTCAGGTTTGCTTCTGCGGTTTTTGCCGCAGATTTTGCATTATTTAACTCTTTTTCCGCCTTATCGAGTTTCGCTTTCGCGTCCGAAACGCCTTTAGTCTTGCTTTCTATCGCGGCGGCATAGTTTTCAAAATCCCTTTTCCATGAGGCGACGTCTTCTCCGCCCGAACCCGCTTTTGCGTCGGTGACGTCATAGGGCGTACTTCCTTTATATGCCGCGCCTGCGCCGATAAGAGTTGTTTCTTCGGAAATTACATTAAGGTAATGCGACGCTTTATTGAGGATAGTCGCCGCCGTCGGGTCTCCTGCGTCGTAAAACTGCCAGATCTGCCATATATCAATATTTTTGAATTTCGGGTCTTTCGCAACGGCATTGTCGTAGATCTTTTTCTCGCTGTCAAACCAGTAGGAGAGAGGATTTGAGCATTGTGCGGCGATACATTCGGTAATTTCGTAAGTCCGATATTCGTTATGGTAAAGATGAGTTCTTGCGGTATTTGCCTGAACCGCCGCCATCGCCATGAGTCCGTCATCGATTTTGAGAGCGGAAAGTCCCATGGAGGCTCTGCATTTATTATAATTTTCAATTGTTTTTATTGCGCGCCTTACATTCGAAAAACTTGTCGCGTCTTTTGAATCTCCGATTTTTGTAAGGTTTGCATATTTGTAATTTGAGGAATTAAACCATTTCAGAGCGTCGGTGCTGCCTCTTGATTCAAGAAAGCCTTTCAGCCCGAGTTTCTCTTTTGCGACGGCGTCGGAAGCGGCGGTTGACGCTTTTTCATAAGCCTCTTTTGCCGAATTATAAGCCGATTGCGCGTTTGAAAGCAGTTTCTGAGCCGAATCGTTTTTGCTTTTCGCTTCTGCGTATATTTCTTCCGCCGATTTTGACGGTTCGGCAGGCTTTTCCGGTTCTGCGGGAGCCTTATTATCGTCCGAAGGCTTTTCGTCTGTCGGCGTTTCCGGTTCTTCGCTCTTTTCTGTCGGCGGGGCTTTGTAATCCGATTTCGTCAATGTTTTTACCGATGTCGAAATTGCCGTTTGTGTATTATTGTCTGTCGGGTTTAAGCAAAATATAATTACGATTGCCGCGGCGACGGCGACAATAACGCCTGCCGCAATTCCTATATATAACCGAATCTTTTTGTCCTTCATTTTTTCTCCTAAAGAACGTAATCGTTATCTATTTCGATGACCGCGAAATAAGTCGGGTCAAGTTCTTTTATTTTTTGCGAAATTTCGCTTTTTATTTTTTCTTCGTCGTTTTCTTCGGCGTAGGGAACTACAAGGTCGAAAATTATATTCGTGCGCCTGTCTCCCTTTACAAGTCTGAAATCGTGAAGCGACAGCGCGGGGTCGGTCGTTTTTACGATTTTTGAAACCTCCTTTTTCAGGCGGTTCGTCTCTTCGTCGTCGGTCGAGATCGGGTCGATATGAATAACTGCGTGGCAGTCGAGTTTTTGCGAAAGTTCTCTTTCCGTTTCGTCGATAATTTCGTGTATCGCCGTTATGTTTTCTTTATCCGAGACCTCGGCGTGCAGGGATATCATAACTCTGCCGGGTCCGTAATCGTGAACTATAAGATCGTGAATTCCGAGAATTTCGGGGTGCGAAAGCACAGTTTCTTCAATGTTTCGGACAAATTCGCGGTCGGGCTTCTGCCCCAAAAGCGGGCTTATCGTTTCTTTTGCCGCGCGAAGTCCCGAAAAGATGATGAAAACAGCGACCGCAATTCCGCACCACCCGTCGATATCGACGCCCGAAAAGCGCGAAACGATGACCGAGAGGAGAACGGCGGAGGTCGCAAGACAGTCGGAAAGGCTGTCGGCGGCGGTGGCTTTCATCGCCTCCGAATTTATCTTTTCGGAGATTTTGCGATTGTAGAAATACATATAGAATTTCACGGCGATCGCCGCAAAAAGTATTATCAACGTAAATGCGCCGTAATCGGACGGCGTCGGCTTAAATATTTTTTCGACGGAACTTTTCAGGAGTTCGGTGCCCATAAGCAAAATCAGAAGGGAAACTATAAGTCCCGAAATATATTCTATCCTGCCGTGTCCGAACGGGTGTGCGCTGTCGGGTTTCTGCCCCGCCATCTTGAACCCTATCATCGTTATTACCGACGAACCCGCGTCCGAAAGGTTGTTGAAAGCGTCCGCCGTCACTGCGACCGAGCCCGAAAAAACGCCCGCCGCGAATTTCGACGCGAAGAGCAGAAGATTGAGGAAAATTCCGACGCCTCCGCAGAGTATCCCGTATTTCCGCCTTGTTTCGGGAACGGAGTCGCCGTCCTTAATAAATATCTTCGAAAGCAGTTTTATCAATTTCTTTATCTCCTTTGTTTACGGGACGGAAAATTGCATATATAAGGAAAAACAAAAACGCCGCCGCAGCGGAAAATATCGCAAGACTGCCGAACGGCGAAACGTCTTCGGCGACAAAATTCGGCTTTATGTAAAAGACGGCGAGGGAAAAAAGGCTCAGGAATAAAGTCCCCGTTCCGAAAAACAGACAAAATTCCGCTCTTCTGAAAAACAGTATAAGAATTATCAGCGCTGAGGCTGCAAAAACGCCGACGGGAACGAAAAACGGAGTATTTGCGTCGGGAAGAGAGCAGGCGACCGACAAAAACGCAGAAACGGCAAAAACCGCCGTAAGCGGCAGCCCGACGGCTTTTTTTATGAATTTCATTTTCCTCTCTCCTTTGTTATATGGTATTATACATCATCGCCCCCGCGTTGTCAATCTCAAAAACGCGGGCATAGTATAAAAAAGAGAAACACGCTTAAAAGGTGATATTACAATGACTTTACTTTCTATAAAAAAAGGAGAAAAAGCAACGATAAGGAAACTTGAAAACGAGGAAGAAATGAAAAACAGACTTATGGATCTCGGTTTTACGCCGTCCGGTAAAACGGTCCTGCTTTTTGAGGCGCCGTCGGGAGACCCGAAAGCGTTTCTTATAAGGGGAGCGGTCGTCGCCCTTCGAAACGCCGATTGCGCAAAAATAAAAATAGAGGAAACAAAATGAGCGGCGGGGATTTCTCGGCGGTTCTCGCGGGCAACCCGAACGTCGGGAAAAGTACGGTCTTCAACGCTCTGACGGGACTTCGCCAGCATACAGGCAACTGGACGGGCAAGACCGTCGAAACGGCGGTCGGCAAAACGGAATTCGACGGCGGTAAAATTACTCTTGTCGACGTGCCCGGAACTTATTCCCTGCTTTCATCGTCCGACGACGAAAGAGTTGCGGAAGACGAGATATGTTTCGGAAAACACGACTGCGTTATCGTCGTCTGCGACGCGGGCTGTCTTGAGCGGAACCTCAATCTTGTCTTGCAGATAATCGAAGCGAGAAAGACCGTCGCGGTCTGCGTGAATATGCTTGACGAGGCTGAAAAAAAGGGGATAATCCCCGATATAAAAAGGCTCGGCGAAATTCTCGGCGTTCCGACGGTCGGCATTTCGGCAAGAAAAAATAAAGATTGGGCGCCTCTGCTTTCCGCCGCCGTGCTTTCGCGCAAAAACACCTCGGCAATGACTCTTGAATATCCCGAAAAGACGGAAAAACATATTTCCGCACTTGCAAAAATTCTCGACGAAAACTTTTGCTTTCCCGTGTCCTCCCGCTTTGCCGCAAGGCGTATTCTTGAAAGGGATATAAATTTCACGGATCGCCTTGCAAAAGAGACCGAAACCCCCGTGCTTTTTTATGAAATTGCGGAAAATGCGCTCTCTTCCCTTGCGGAAGACGGTCTTTCGCCGTCCGAAATAAGGGAAGAGGCGGTGCTTGCGGTATTTGCGGCGGCGCGGGACATCGCGGAAAAAACCGTTGAGTTTACCGAACCCGAATACATAAAGAAACAGGCGGCGCTCGACACTGCGCTGACGGGCAGAAAAGTCGCTTTCCCGCTTATGCTGTTGCTTTTATGCGCAGTCCTTTATATAACGGTCGTCGGCGCAAACTATCCGTCGCAATGGCTGTCGGGCTTCCTTTTCGGGCTTGAAACGCCGATGTATTCCGCGCTTTCTTCTCTTTTCCCGACCGTCGTATGCGAAGCCGCCGTCTTCGGCGTTTACAGGGTGCTTGCGTGGGTCGTTTCGGTAATGTTGCCGCCGATGGCGATATTCTTTCCGCTTTTTACCCTGCTTGAAGACCTCGGTTATCTGCCGAGGGTCGCTTTTAATCTCGACAACTGTTTTCGGAAATGCGGCGCGTGCGGCAAACAGGCGCTGACGATGTGTATGGGGTTCGGCTGTAACGCCGTCGGTGTTACGGGGTGTCGGATAATCTCGTCGCGCAGAGAAAAACTTATCGCGATCCTTACGAATTCGTTCGTTCCCTGCAACGGCAGATTTCCGACTCTGATATCCGTTTTTACGATGTTTGTCGTTGCGGCGTCCCCGTTTTCTTCGGTTTTCTCGGCGATATCTCTCTGCGCGGCGATATCCGCGGGCGTTCTTATGACCCTTGCTGCGTCGAAATTTCTTTCGTCGACCGTTCTTCGCGGCGAGCCGTCGGCGTTTACTCTCGAATTGCCGCCGTTCCGCGCGCCGAGAATAGGTCAGACGATAGTCCGTTCCGTTTTTGACAGGACCGTTTTTGTCCTTTCGCGTGCCGTTGCTGTCGCGGCGCCTGCGGGGCTCGTTATCTGGCTTCTTTCGAATGTCGCCGTCGGAGATTCGTCGCTCCTTTCGTATATAACGGATTTCCTTGACCCGTTCGCCCGTTTTTTCGGGCTTGACGGCGTGATTTTAACGGCGTTTATTTTGGGATTTCCCGCAAACGAGATAGTTTTTCCGATAATCGTCGCCGCATATCTTTCGGAGGGAAGACTTTCGGAAATGAGCGACCTTGTCGCGCTGAAAACACTGCTTGTCGCAAACGGCTGGACCCTGTCGACTGCTCTTTGCACCGTCGCTTTTTCGCTCTTCCACTGGCCCTGTTCGACAACTCTTCTGACAGTAAAAAAAGAAACGGGGTCTCTCAAATATACGGCGCTGGCTTTCGCCTTGCCAACAGTCGCGGGACTTGCGGTCTGCTTTGTTATAAAAACAATATTTTCGTTTATATAAAAAACGGGCTGTAAAAAAACTCATGCTTTTTTACAGCCCGTGTTTATTTCAGTGGGGTTGAGGGAATAGGAAAAATAGTTTGGAATAAGCGAACTGAGGTGAAAACGACAAAGTCGTTTTCGCTTTCCCGAAGGCGTACAAGGGTACGTCGAGAGGCGAAGTTCGTTTATAGCAAAAAGGCTCGTTTCCCATCTGCAAAGTTATAATATTTGGAAAAGTATCAATTCAGTCGGGCTTATTACCCGTCACAACAATATTTTCCTGCCTTTTGCCGCCTTTTTGCGATCCGGACATTTTTACATTCCCTTTTCTTATCCTAAATTTTTGAAACGGTTGTTAAAGCAGTTGACGACAATCAAATAAGAAGCCGCCGCCGCGACGACCGTAAGTCCCGTGAGGATAACAACCGCCGTTTCCGCTCCGATAAGGAACGCTGCGACAAACGAAAGTCCTCCGACAATAAGGGAAAGGAACATCATCGAAAGCATTGAAACGATAACGCTTCCGCTCTGTTTTACGCAGACGGTTTCGCTCACCCAGTCAAAGCGCGGCATGAGCATATTTACGATTATTCCGACGCCCGAAGAGAAAATCGCAACGGCTGTCGCGGCAATATACGCAAGGACTGCGTAAAGAGGTGTCGTCGGAAGGAAGATAACGCAGGCGGTGACGAGTATCACGCTCGGAACGGCTGTTGTCAGCGCCGCCGCGAACATTTTTGCGGTCAGCACTTCTTTTGCCGTAACGGGCATCGACTTTAATATCCAGAGGGTCTTTCCCTCAAGGGAAATTGACGCCGCGGACGGGACGTTCATCGAATTTATGAAGACGGTCACAGTCATGACCGCTATCGCGCAGACAGCGCCCTCCGACCCGCTGAGAAGTTCCGACGAGACGAGGTCCGACACGAGTTCTTTGATGATATCCGAATTCAGAACGACCATTACCGCGCATATAATCGCGAAAATGCCGCCCATAAAACTGTTCATGACGTAAGTCGCTGAGGAAAACAGCCTGCCCGTTTCTTTTTTCAGAAGCGCTGCCCCTACCGACGACGTTTTCATCTCTTTTTTGACGTAGACGGTCTTTTTCGCGGTGCGTTTCGCCGTCGCTATTTTGTAAAAAGAACGGGAAAGCAGAGCGACCGCCGCCGCAAAGGGGAGAACGCATACCGCAAGGGTTATGAGGACCGAAACGATATCAAAAGAAGGGACCGTTTTGCCGAATATGACGAAAAGACCGAGTTTCGACGAAAGAAAGTCGATAACGACCGACGGGTTTTCCCCGACCGTTTCGGTAATGTCTCCGAGGTTGAAACAAAGGACAAGATAAAGTCCCATCGCGATGACCGAAAGGATCACCGTGACGATATTCTTATTTTTGAGTTTCGAGGTTATGAGCGCGATAAGCCAGCCGATGAAGAGAGTTACCGTCATCGAAAGCATCGGGACAAGTATGAAAAGTGCGAGGATAGCAAACGACGGAAGACCTGCCCCTCTTGTCAGCGTCCATGATATTTCAAGCGGCAGGAATATCATCAGCGCGAAGAACCAGTTCAGGACGGCGAGAGTGAATATCCTGCTTAAGAGTATGGTCTTCGGGGGAATGGGCATCGAGATAAGAAGTTCGTTGTCTTTTGAATTGTATATCATCGACTGGGTCGAAAAGACCGTGCCGACAAAGCAGAGAAGAAAGCAGATAAGCGAGGCGAGCGCGGGCGCCGTCCAGGAAACGGACGGGTCGGGCGTCGCAACGGAGACCGTACCGAACAGGATTCCGAGGAACACTGCGGCATAAAGAAAGACAAAGGCGAGCAGAAGTATGTAACCGACGATCTTTCCCGCGCTTGTCGTGTTTGTCGTCTTTCCCCTTTTGGTCTTTTTGAACATCTGCGAAAAAAGGCTCTGCAACTGAATGAATACGAGGTTTTTAAGCATCTTCACCCTCCGCTTTAAGGAAGACGCTCTCAAGGGACGCGTCTTTGACTATTTCGTCGGTCTCTCCGCAGACGACAAGTTTTCCGTTTTTGATTATCGCGACTTTGTTGCAGAGTTTTTCCGCGACTTCGAGAACGTGGGTCGAGAAGAAAAACGCGCAGCCCTCTTTGCAGAGTTCTTTCATCGTTTCCTTTAATGTGAAAG
>CAKSQP010000013.1 GCA_934486965.1 uncultured Eubacteriales bacterium | reverse complement strand
AGAGAAAGGAGGCTGTCTGTTTTCTCTTCCCATGTTTTCGCGCTTTGCGGCAGTTGGGGAATCAAAATATATGCGGACGGCGAGATTTGTCCGTTTGCCAGATATTGCGGCAAGCCGTCCTTTTCGGTGAGAATAGAAACATCGTTGCCCTTAAAACTGCCGCCGTGCAGATAAAGAACGAGCGGCATATTCTCTGTGCGGTTCTCGGGAATATATAAAAGCCCCGAAAAGCCGCATTTGTTGAATTCTTCAAAGCGGGCTTTCTGTTCTTCGGGAGCGGAAGCCTGTTCTTCGTTCTTCGGCGAAACTTCGTTTGTTTCCGTTTTCGGTTTTTCTGCGGTTTCTTCCGACGGTTTCGTATTTTCGATTATTTCTGCCGGAATCCCGGAATTGTCTTCTTCATTGTCTTTATTTTGTTTGGGGATTTCCGCCTTTATAACATTTGAAACGGGAACGGTTTTGTTTTCGGAGCAGCCCGAAAATAAAAGGATTGCAAGAAGTATCGGAAAAATCAGTTTTTTCATAAAAGCCTCCGTATGGGGAAACGGGAACCGAAAATCGGTTCCCGTTTCCTTAAAGAAGATATTGGAAAGAAAAAGAATTAATCAATTTTAGAGAATTCTATCGGAAAAGAAATATTCGTTCCGACAAAACTGCTTTCTCCCGAAAGACTTCTGAAAGTCATCTTGTCGCCCGATACGGAAAAATCAAGATACGAAGTCCAGTTCCCGTCGGAGGAAAGATAGAGTTTCGAACCTTCGGTCTTATATTTTCCCGAAAGATCGTTTTTCCCGAACGTGTCGTTTCCTATCGACATATCGAAAGTTCCGTCGTCTTTGAAATCAAGGGTCCAGTCCATGGAAAGGAGACTGTCCGCAATTCCGAGAGATTTTAACAGCGCAAGATTCTCTTCCGAAAGAGACTGCGCCGCATTTATCGAAGTTTTCCAGTTTCCGACAACAGAGCCGGAAGAGCAGGAGACGATCGCAAAAAGCATCGCCGCAGAGAGTATTAAAGCAAAGATTTTTATGGTTTTCTTCATAAAATCACCGATTTTTCCGTTTTATACGGCGAAACATGGGCTTCTTTCCGCGGATATACATTATACCATCTTTTTCCGAAAAAGTCAAGCCCCGTCCGCAAAAATATTTTTTTTCTTACAATTGAGACACAATTATCAGAAATTTGTGCCGTTAAATCCCCAGTTGTCCGTTTCGGAGTATTTTACATATATCCTGTCCGACGGGATTTTAGTGTTTTCCGAGATTATCCGACAGACTTCGGCGGTGAGTTTTTCGTAATATTCGGGTCTTGCTTTTCCGAATACCGAAATTTCCGCGATCGCCGACGGGGAAGAGGAGCCCGCAAAGAACATTTCGTCCTGACTGTCAAACGAGACCATGAGCCAACGCTCGGTTTTGCCGGGGAGAAGTTCTATCGCTTTCCCGAATTCCGTTTTCATCTTTTCCGCCGCCTGTTTTTCGGTGCGGAACGGCGTTTTTACCGATATATATGGCATAATATATCCTCCGACTTTCTTTGTAAATATATTTTACCATATATGACGGCGGGTGTCAATAAAAAACTTGATATTTTCCCGATTTTGTGATATACTCGGTAAAGACAGTCAGAACAGAAACGGACTTTTATCGCCCGACGCGGGCGCCTTTCGGTGCTTTTTCCTTTTTTCGCTTTGACGGGCGTCGGAATGTCGGGACGGAAATCCGTCCGTTAAAACCGATAAGAATTCGTTTCTGCTTTGCCCAAGGAGGGAAACGGCATGGAATATTCGGAATGGCATCTCAGACGGTTTGCAAAGGGCGCGGCGCCCCTCTTTTCGGGCGCGGACGACGACCTTTTTGCGGCTCACCGTTTCCTTTCGAAAATAATTTCGCTTCCCGACGGCGAATACGCTTTGCTTCTTCTTAAATGTATATATTTTTTCGTATTCTTTTCTACCGTCGATAAAAAAGGCAGGGCGGCGGTCTCTTTTTCGGATATCAGAAACGCCGCAGGGTACGGGCTATCCGTAAAAAATCCGTATCCCGTGTTTCTGCGCGCCGAAAATCTCGGAATAAAGACCGAAATGCTGAAAGATGACGGCACCCCGACCGTCAGACGGCGGGAGGCTGAATATGTGACCCTTTCTTTTTCCGACAGAAAAGTTCTGCGCGGGCTTTCGAAATTCGAAGAGGGCGCGGAAAAAAGATTTTCGCTTTCCGCAAGACAACTCTACAAAAAGATGTTTCCGTACTTTGCCGCCGCGGATTTTTCCTTTATAAAGGAAACCGAAGGCGCGTTTATTAAGGAATATTTTCTCGCGGGCTACGAAGAATATTTTTACGGCGCGTCCGCCGAAATAAACGGGATACTTGCTTTCTCCGAATTTTTCGCCGATTTCGAGACCGTTTACAGGGAAAATTTCGTGCAGGAGCGGATAGCGAGGAAGAGAGGGACGAAGACCTTTCTTTTTTCGGTTGAATTCGGGAAAAGAAAAGACGGTCCCGTGTTCCGCTTTTGCCTGACAAACCGCGCGGCGTTCAAGGTTTTGCGTAAAATAAACGAGTTTTCTCCCGCATTTGTTCAGCGTTTTCTGCACGGCGGAGACTGCGCCTGCGACGGCTGCCGCAGGGGAGCGGGAAAAGTGATATATAAAAATAAGGTATATTCCGCGCCTTTTTCCGACGGGAACTTTTCTTTTCCCCTGAAAACCGAAGACGATTTCGGCGACGCCGTTACCGTTATCGGGGAAATAATTTCGACCCTGCCCGCATACTCCCGTCTTTTGCGGGCGCTCGCGGCATATAAAGACGGAGAGGAAATAAAATGAAACTGATACAGAAAGAACTCGAGACCGAAAGGCTTACGCTTTCAAGACCGTATATGACCGACGTCGAAGACTTCTTCGCGGCGCTTTCCGACGGCAGAATTTTCCGCTATAACGCGTGGAACAAACACGAAAACGCCCTTGAAACGCTGGCGTTTCTCAATAATCTTATGATACGCTGGGATAACGGGGCGACGGAATGGACCGTCCGCAAAAAGGACGGGGATAAGGCGATAGGCATTGTCTGCGTGCGGTATTATCCGAAAGAAGAAGACGCCGCGGAAATAGGTTTCTGGCTTGCCGCCGCCGAACATAAAAAAGGCTACGGCAGAGAATCGGTCGAGGCCGCCGTCAGATATGTTTTCGAAAACTGCGGCGTGAAAAAACTCGTCGCGTTCTGCCACCCGAAAAACACTGCGTCATTGAAAATCCTTGAAAAATGCGGATTTTTTGTCGAGGGCGGGATCGAAAACGATTTTTCGGGCGAAGATTTCGAACCGACCGACGTAATACTTAAACTTTCCGCTTTTAACTAAATTCCGCCGAAATTGCGTAATTGTGCTAACAAAAATTGCGGATATAATCTACTTGTAACAAACCGAAAGGGGAAATTTATATGACCGACATCTATGAAAATGAAAATGTTTCCGAAAATATTGAAGTGAATTCCGACGAATATTCGGTTGAAGAGGAAAAAGTCTCCGCCGAACCCGTCGAAGAAAAGATTCCCGAACCGCAGAAGCCCGATAATAAAAAACCCAAAAAAGAAAGACACGGCGGCTATGCGGCTCTGTGGGTCGTCACCGCTCTTTGCCTTGCGATAAGCCTTGTTTCTTTTTCCTTTACCGCATATCTTGCTTTGCAGAAAGACGCGGCGGTCGCAACGACCCCGACGACAGAAAACAAGAATTACGAAACCGAAATTTCGCAGACCACCGATAAACTTACGGTCGCGGGCGTCGTCGAAAAAGTAAAGCCCAGCACCGTCATGATTGTTACTCAGGTCCGGAGTTCGACGGCGACGGGAACAGGTATGGGCAGCGGATTTTTCATTACTTCCGACGGATATATCGTAACTAATTATCACGTTATCGAAAACGCATATCAAGTCACCGTAACGACAGACGACGGCAAAGAATACGACGCAACGGTCGTCGGCGGAGATTCTTCCTCCGATACCGCGGTCTTGAAAGTGGACGGCGAAGGCTTTACTCCCGTAACGCTCGGCGATTCGACAAAAGCAAAGGTCGGCGATCAGGTCGTCGCGATAGGAACTCCTTACGACACTTCTTTGCAGAACACCGTAACTTCGGGCTATATTTCCGCGGTAAGAGACAACTACCGTTTCTCGAACCTCGGCAGAGTTCTGAGCGTTTTCCAGCATGACGCTGCGATAAACTCCGGCAACTCCGGCGGACCTCTCTGCAATATGTACGGTGAAGTAATAGGCATCAACTCCGCAAAAATAGCGTCGACGAACTATGAAAACATCAGTTTTGCTATCCAGATCTCAAGCGTTCTCGATATCATAAACGAACTCAAGGATACGGGAGTCGTCGACCGCCCGATGATAGGAATTACAGCCTCTACCGATTCGAATATCGGCGGTGCGCTTATCCAGAAAGTCACGAAAGGCAGTCCTGCCGAAAAGGCGGGAATTCAGGCGGGCGACCTTATAACAAAGGTCGACGGTCAGAGAGTTACTTCGACCGAAGAGGTCATAAACTACTTCTCGCAGAAAAAAGTCGGCGACAGCGTCGTTGTTACTCTTCTTCGCGATGCGGACAGCATGGACGTTACCGTAACGCTCTTTTCGACCAAGGAATACAAGACCCTCGAACCCGATACCGATTCGTCGTCGGATCAGAACGGAAACAACGGTTGGTATA
Organism: uncultured Eubacteriales bacterium; assembly: GCA_934486965.1. Taxonomy (GTDB): domain Bacteria; phylum Bacillota; class Clostridia; order Oscillospirales; family UBA644; genus Geddesella. The sequence goes on along the minus strand of CAKSQP010000013.1, from coordinate 18,701 downwards.
ACGGGAACGATAACGGCAATAACGGACAGAACGGAAACAACGGTCAGAATGATCAGAGCGACAACAACGGAAACTACGGCGGAAATATCCGCGACTACTTCAATAATTTCATAAACGGACTTTTCGAATAATACACATCTTTACAACGCCGACCGCGAAAATTTTTCCGCGGTCGGTTTTTTCTTGACTTTTGAGGGTCGGTATGTTAAAATTAAACCGATAAAACTCTTAAAAAAGGAGCATTACCATGGCGGATATTGTAATAATCGGCTGCGGCGTCACAGGCGCGGCGACGGCTTTCTATCTTTCGAGATACGACCTCGATATCGTCGTCGTCGAAAAGGAAAACGACGTCGCGATGGGGACGAGCCGTGCGAACAGCGCGATAATCCATGCGGGCTACGACCCCGAACCGGGGACCCTTGCGGCAAAACTCAACGTTGAGGGCAGCAGACTTGCCGAATATCTCGCGCCCGAACTTTCCGTGCCGTATATCCGCAACGGTTCTCTTGTTCTCGCGTTTGACGGCGAAGACGAAAAAACGCTTCTGCGCCTTAAAAACAACGCCGAAAAAAACGGGGTCGAGGGAGTGCGTATCCTTTCAAAAGAAGAATTACGCGAAAAAGAACCGAATGTGTCGCCCGACGCCGTTTCCGCTCTCTACGCTCCGACGGGCGCGATAATAAACCCGTGGGAATACACGCTTGCGTTTATCGAAGTCGCGGTAAAAAACGGCGTAAAACTCGAAAGACGGACCGAGGTCGTCGGCATTGAAAAGGATACCGACGGATATGTCGTAAAAACAAATAACGGCGAACTGAAAACAAAATATATCATAAACTGCGCGGGGGTCCACGCCGACGAGGTTCATGCGTTTGTCGCGTCCCCGACCTTTAAGATGACCCCTGCGAAGGGCGAATATTATCTTTTGGATAAAAGCGCGGGCGATACCGTTTCTCATACGGTCTTCCGGTGTCCGAAAGCGGACGGGAAAGGCGTACTCGTTACTCCGACCGTTCACGGAAACCTGCTTGTCGGCCCCGACGCTCTGCCGTCCGAAAAGGACGATACCTCAACTGTTGCGGACGGGCTTCTGTCGGTTAAGGAAAGGGCGAAAAAAAGCGTTCCGTCGGTCGATTTCAGAAGTTCGATAAGAAATTTTGCGGGAGTTCGGGCAAACACCGACAAAAACGATTTTATAATAGATTTTGCAGCCGAAAATTTCCTCGATATCGCGGGGATTCGCTCTCCTGGGCTTTCCGCCGCGCCCGCGATCGCACTTTATGCGATAAAGAAACTGCGCAAAAACGGACTTGTGCTTTACGAAAAGGAAAAATTCGCGTCGACGCGCAGTGTCGTCCGTTTTGCGGAACTTTCCGCCGAAGAAAAGAACGAAAAAATAAAGGAAGACCCGCTTTACGGAAAAATCGTCTGCCGCTGTGAAAAAATTACCGAGGGCGAGATAAGGGACTGCTTTAAGTCCGAAGTTCCGCCCGTGAGCGTGGACGGCGTAAAACGCCGCGTGAATGCGGGAATGGGCAGATGTCAGGGCGGTTTCTGCTCTCCGAGAGTTGTTGCGGTCATCGCCGAAGAACTCGGAATAAAGACCGAAGACGTCGTAAAAGACCGCGACGGAAGTTATATCCTTGCGAAAGGGGGCGGAAATCTGTGATCTACGATCTTATAGTCGTCGGAGGAGGCCCCGCGGGGCTTGCCGCCGCCGTTTCCGCAAAAAACGAAGGGCTTGAAAACGTTCTTGTCATAGAGCGCGACAGCGAGGCGGGAGGAATACTCAATCAGTGTATCCACAACGGTTTCGGACTTCACTATTTCGGCGAAGAACTCACGGGTCCCGAATACGCGGGCAGATTTATAAAGAAGGCTGAGGAGGCGGGCGTTGAAATTTCGACCGACTCAATGGTCCTCGACATTACGAAAAATAAAGAAGTTCATTATATAAGTCCGCAGGGCTATACGGTCGCCGAGGCAAAGTCGGTAGTCCTTGCGATGGGTTGCAGGGAGCGGACAAGAGGGGCGATCGGCATTGCGGGAACGCGTCCCGCGGGCGTTTTTACCGCAGGAACGGCACAGCGTTACCTTAATATCGACGGATACCTCTGCGGCAAAAAAGTCGTGATTTTAGGGAGCGGCGACATAGGGCTCATTATGGCGAGACGAATGACCCTTGAGGGGGCGAAAGTGCTTGCCTGCGTCGAAGTCATGCCCTATTCGGGAGGTCTTACCCGAAATATCGTTCAGTGTCTTGAAGATTACGGAATTCCGCTTTATCTGTCGCATACAGTGACCGAAATAAGAGGGAAAAACAGGGTCGAGGGGGTCGTCATTTCCGAAGTCGACGAAAACCGCCGTCCGATAAAAGGGACGGAAACCTATACCGAGTGCGACACCGTTCTGCTGTCGGTAGGTCTTATCCCCGAAAACGAACTTACGCGCTCCGCGGGAATTTCCGTTGACAGACGTACAAACGGGGCGTTCGTCCATGAAAATATGGAGACGGAGGCGGAGGGGATTTTCGCCTGCGGAAACGTCGTCCATGTTCACGACCTTGTCGATTTCGTGACCGAAGAAAGTATCAGAGCGGGCAAAGGTGCCGCCGAATATGTAAAAAACAGTTTTTCGGGAAAAGGCAGAGTCTTTACTCTCGAAAACGGCGACGGAGTTTCCTATACCGTGCCGCAGAAGATAAGAACGGCAAACGCAGGAAAGAAGACCGACGTATTTTTCAGGGTGAACCGCGTCTTCAAAAAAAGCAGGATAACCGTCACTTCTCTCGGAAAAGAGATAGCGGCGTTTTCGCGTGAAAGAATGGCTCCGGGCGAAATGGAAAAAATATCGCTTCCCGCGGTTCTTCTCGAAAAAGCGGGGAACAACGTCATAAAAATCGGGGCGGAGGAAATAAAATGAAAGAACTTGTTTGTATCGTCTGTCCCAAGGGGTGCAGACTTTCGGTCGACGAAGAAAACGGCTTTGCCGTAACGGGAAACAGTTGTCCGAGAGGGGCGGAGTACGGAAAAAGAGAACTTTGCGACCCGCACAGGACCGTAACGTCGACCGTCCATATTTCGGGGGCTATGCACCCGAGGCTTCCCGTCAAAACAGACGGCGAAATAAAGAAAGCCGATATTTTTAAGGTTATGCAGGTCATAAAGACCGTGAGGACCGAAGCCCCCGTCGAAACGGGCGAAATTCTGGTCCGTGATATTGCGGGAACGGGCGTAAATCTTGTAAGCACGAAAACGGTCGCGAAGATAAAGAAATAAAAACAGAGCGGAAAACATTTTGTTTTCCGCTCATTTATTATCTCTTTTCGGCTTTCTTGCCGGTGATATGCTCGCAGACAACTTCAAGGCACAAGACCCTGTCCTTGCCGCCCGCTATCTCCTTTTCGGTATAATCGCTGTCGTCGGTGAATTTTTTGCTCAGTTTTCGGCATATCTCAACAGCCCTGTCAAGATTTTCGACCTTGTGAATTCTGCCGAAAGCGATAACGCTTTTTACTGTGTTTACCCAGCCTCCGTCTGTCGGCGGTTCGACGGTGAAAACACAGAACGACGCTTTGTCGCAGTTTTCGACAGCCGAAACTTTGTGTCCCTCTTTTGCTCCGTGGAAACAGATTCTCCCGTCTTCATAGTAAAAATCAAGGGGAATTCCGTAAGGATAGCCTTCGTCCCCGATAAGAGAAAGCACTCCGCGTTTTTCGGTTTTAAGCAGTTTTTCACATTCTTCGTGTGATAATTGCTGCTTTTTCCGTCTCATTTCTCTGAACATTTTATTCGCTGAATCCGAAAGAATTCGGGTCGTAGAGATCGTCGAGAATATCCGAATTTCCGATAAGTTCGGCTATCTTGTCGTCTATCTGCTTTTTCTTTTCGAGAAGATTTATTATTTTCGCCGCCGCTTCTCCGCTCGTCGGTACTTTATATATCGTCACCGACTGATCGAAATAACCGTCTTCGTCGAATGTCTCGGGGCCGTAAACGGATATATAATACGAATCGCCCTGATTAAGCAAAGTACAGTAATTCTCATATATGAACCCGTCGTCGGTGCTTCGGAATATTTCGGCATAAACGCCGTCGTAACTGTCGAAAGTTTCGGGGTTTTCAACGGTGTCGTTAAGCGCGATTATCTCATTTATCGCCGCAATTTCATAGTCTTTGAGGTCTACGCTGTCGGGAATATCGATGTCGTCGAGCAGATAACTCAGTCCCATACTGTCGAGGGTCATTGTATATTTCGTAAAGTTCGGATTTTTTATTTCCTCGACCAGCGTGTCGTAGATATCTTCGCGGCAGAATTTGAGACTGTTCGAAGTGCTGTCCGTAATATAATCGGTGAAAATTATCCTTTTGTCTTTATCGGTGAAAGCAGGCTGCCCGAAAAATGCGGAGAGAAGAACGGGAACGTCCTTGTCGGTCACATAGACCATATTGTCGTGATCGTAGGTGAGGGAGTAGGAAATGTCCGCAAACTCTTCTCTGTCGGGCAGTGCTTTATATATTTTCCCGTTATACAGAATAGTGCCGTCGTCGTTTTTGAACGCCTGTGCGTTTCTTGCTTCATTAAGGGCGTGGCAGCCGGAAAGGGAAAAGCAAAGAACGGTAAGCGCGAAAACGAGGACCGCTGTCCTTATAAATTTTTTCATTTTGCTTCCTCCCTTATTCAAGATTGAGTTTCTTTTTGATAACGAGGTTCGTTATAACGTAATAGATGATACCGAATATCACGGTGAAAATGATATACAGGCAGAACGCTATATGTACCGAAGTGTAGGGGTTCTTTTCGATGAAACTCACGATCGGCTCGAGCCTTCCCGCAAGCGCCGCCACGGAAACCGCGGTCGTTATCGCGGTCATGATTATCTGGCAGACTATATAATATCCGAAGAATATTCCTACCGCCAGAAGTCCGCGGTTCTTTTTCGATAACTGACCGAGCGCCGCGCACGCATAGAACAGCAGTATCGCCGTTATCATCGAAAGCAGGACTGCGACGATGAATTCAACAAGATAAAGCGCGAAATTCCCTGAGGTCCATTCTATAAGTCTGCCCATGAGATAATTTATCGCCTTTATTACTTCGACAAGCATATCGCCCGCCATCGCGATGACCATTGAAATAACGGTCGCCGCCGCGGTCACGAAAAATACTCCGACGGCAACCGTGAGTTTCGCGAAAATATGCTGGCTTGTCGTTACGGGAAGCGTAAAGGAAAGGTATCCCTCGCGTTTGAACATATTCGTGTAAAAACGTGAGACCACAAACCAGAGCGTTATAAAATAGAGGAAGATACAGGATATTACATACATAAATACCGACGAGGAAAGCGCAATGTCATAGACTTCGGTATCCGCCTCGAAAAACTGGATTATCCTTGTGAGAACGCCTATCCCGATTATTATAAGCTGAAAGGGGAGCAGTTTGCGGAAATACGACTGAATTTCGTATTTCATCAGTTTTCCTACCATTTGAATACCTCCCTGAACATTTCGTCGACGCTCTTTCCGTTTTCTTCTCTTATTTCGTCGACGGTCTTCGTGAGCGTTATCTCACCGTTCTGAATGAAAATAACGTCGTCGAGCACCTGCTCTATATCGGAAATGAGGTGGGTCGAAATAACGACCGACGCTTCCGGATTGTAGTTATTGATTATCGTTCTTATTACATAGTCCCTTGTCGCAGGGTCGACGCCCGCTATCGGTTCGTCGAGGATATAAAGAAGCGCATTTCTGCTCATTACGAGGATAAGGCAGACCTTTTCCTTGTTTCCTTTCGAAAGGGTCTTTAATCTTGCGGTCGTCTCTATGCCGAGATTTTCAAGCATTTTATACGCAAGTTCGGTCCTGAAATCCGCATAGAAGTCGGAAAACATCTTTACTATCTGATCGACCGTCATCCAACTGTTAAGAAAACTTTCGTCGGGAAGATACGAAACTATCTTCTTCGTTTCAACTCCGGGCTCCATTCCGTTTATCAGAATTCTGCCCGAAGAGGGCGTCAGAAGTCCGTTCGCCGTTTTGATAAGGGTCGTTTTTCCCGAACCGTTGGGTCCCAGAAGACCTACGATACGACCGCTCTGGATTTCAAGATTTACGTTTTTCAAGGCAGGTTTGCCGCCGTAATTCTTCGAAAGGTTTTCGCATACGAGCAATCTACTCATACATTGTTCTCCTTTATATAACTGTAAATTTCATCGGCTGTCATTCCGAGTTTCTTCATCTCGGAAACATATTCCGCAGTCTTGTTTTCGGCAATTTTGCAGACGGTCTCTTTGGCGAGCGCGGTGTTTTCGCCGACAAACCAGCCCGTACCCCTGACCGAATAAATGAGACCGAGCCTCTCAAGTTCGGTAAACGATTTCTGAACGGTGTTCGGGTTTATCCCCGCGACGACCGCAAGTTCCCTTACCGATAAGAGCCGCGAGTTCGGCGGAAATTCGCCGTTCGATATTCCGACGCAGACAAGTTCGCAAAGTTGCGGACATATCGGGCGTTCTTTGTCCATGTTCCAATTCATGGCGGTTTTTCCTCCTTGTTATCTTCTGTTCTACTGTAATAATACACGATGCGGGGCGGTTTGTCAAGAGTTTTGCGAAAAAAAATGTCCGCATTGCGGACATTTTTCTATATTTGGCGTCTTCAGACGTGGAAATAAACCCCCGGTTCTACCGGGGGAAGAAAAAAGCTTCAGCGATGATAAAAACGGCGAGCTAAAAGCAAGCCGAAAAAATCTTGAAAGAAATTAAACCTCGAAGTATAATAGTAATGGTTTGGCGACCGCATTACTAAAATACAAGGAGGCTTAATAGCATGAAGAAAGATAGTAATGAAATAAAAAGTTTAGCACATTCAAAATACAGATGTCAGTATCATGTAGTGTTCGCACCGAAATATCGCAGAAAAGTAATATACGGAAAATTAAGAAAAGATATAGGAGAGATACTCAGAAAACTGTGTGAACAGAAAAATGTAGAGATAATAGAGGCAGAAGCATGTGTAGATCATATCCACATGTTGGTAAGTGTTCCTCCATACATAAGTATAGCACAATTCATGGGATATATCAAGGGCAAAAGCAGTTTAATGATTTTCGACCGACATGCGAATTTGAAGTATAAATACGGGACAAGAAATTTTTGGTGCCGTGGGTATTATGTGGATACAGTCGGTCGAAATAAAAAAGTGATTGCTGAATATATAAGGAATCAACATGAAGATGATTTTTCAAAAGAGCAATATACGCTCAAAGAATATATAGACCCGTTTACGGGTGACAAGAATAATTAGGCAAAAAAATAGACAGCCGCACGAGAGCGGCTGCCTGAGATAGTAATGCGTTGCCAAACTTCAATACCCCTTTTAGGGGTATGCCTGTAATAACCCCTTATAGGGGTAGTGCAAACCACTGGTTCTACCAGTGGTTATGATTCGGTTATAAGACAGGTCGCCAGAGCCTTTATTCCGAGTTTTTCGCCCGTAAAACCAAGCCCCTCTTCGGTCTTTCCCTTGACGTTTACGGCGTCGGTCGGAAGATTGCAGGCTTTCGCGATGTTTTCCCTCATTTTTTCTTTGTACGGGGAGATCTTCGGCTCTTCGGCAATTACCGTGCAGTCGATATTGACCGCCTTAAACCCCTTTTCCGAAAGCAGGCGGACTGCCTCCGTCAGCAGAAGAAGACTGTCGGCGCCCTTGTATTTCGGGTCGCTGTCGGGAAAGTGCGTGCCGATATCTTCGAGCCCCGCGGCGCCCAGCAGCGCGTCGGTCACGGCGTGGAGAAGCGCGTCGGCGTCGGAATGACCGAGAAGCCCTTTTCCGTAAGGGATATCAACTCCGCCGAGGATCAGTTTTCTGCCTTTTTCAAATCTGTGAACGTCGTAGCCTATGCCTGTTCTCATTTTATCCTCCGTAAAAAAATAAGGGAGGCGATTGCCTCCCTCGTTTTTTTGTTAAATCAGTCAGCAGAGTAGGGAAGCAGAGCGATCTGTCTTGCTCTTTTAATCGCTTCGGTGAGTTCTCTCTGGTGCATAGCGCAGGTGCATGTTACGCGGCGGGGAAGAATCTTTCCTCTTTCGCTTACATACTTTCTGAGTTTTGCAACATCTTTATAATCTATCGAAGTTGCTTTGTCAGCGCAGAACTGGCAAACTCTCTTCTTGGGTCTTCTTTTGAAGTTGTTTTCTCTTTCCATTTCAGTTTTGCTCCTTTCGTAAATTCTTTTCGCAAAGATCAGAACGGAAGATCTTCTTCAATATCTCTTATATCGGCGAAGAAATCGTTCTCGGGAATATTGGAATAAGCCTCCTGATCCTTTTCGGGAGCCGCGGGTGCGGTTGCTTTTGCGGCGGCGGACGATGAAGAAGCGTTTTTGCTTTCACCGAACATAACTTCGTCGACAACAACGCGGGGAGAACGCTGGTTTTTGCCTTCCTTGTCCTTCCATGTGTTGATCTGAAGACTTCCGAAAACAATAATGACGGAGCCTTTTCTGAAGTATTTCGAAACGAATTCCGCGGTCTTATAGAACGCGACGCAGTCGATAAAATCGGCGGTAGGTCTTCCGTCGTCTCTCTGAGCGTTTGTCACTCTGCGGTTTACGGCGACCGTAAAACGGAGGACGGGAACGTTCGACGCGGACATCTGAAGTTCGGGGTCTGCCGTGAGTCTTCCCATAAGGATTATCTTGTTGATATTCATATCTTATCCACTCCCTTTTCTTTTTCGGCGGGTCTTATTTCTTTACGGTCATCAAACGCATAACGCCGTCGGTGATGTTGGCTATACGGTCAAGCTCTTTTACAAGAGAACCCTCAGCCTCAAAACTGATGACTGCGTAGTAACCTTCGGTCTCGTAGTTTATAGCGTAAGCAAGACGCTTTTTACCCCAGACGTCAACGTTTTCGACTGTTCCGCCGTTCTCTGCGATAAGGGCTTTGAACTTTTCGACGGTTGCTTCGAGAGCCGCGTCGTCAAAAGTTTTGGTGCTGAGAACAAGAACTGATTCGTATTTGTTTCTGATTACCATTTTGTTTTACCTCCTTTTGGACATAAGGCCTGCGGTATGCCGTAGGCAAGGACCGCTTTTTGCGGGCATCGGCGGAACGCTGAACGGACCGTGCCGATACAGTTTCAAGTATACAGTAAATATTCGGCTTTGTCAAGGGCAAAACCCGTTATTTTTTTACATTTTTCCGAAATTCGCCGTTTCGCCCGAAAATCCTTGCTTTTTTCAATAATTTATATTATACTGTAATATAATAGGCAAAGTTTTGCCTTTTGAATATCCGTCCCGAAAGGAAATGAAAATATGAAACTCGGAATAGTGGGACTTCCGAACGTCGGAAAAAGTACCCTTTTCAACGCCATAACCAACACGAAAGCGGACGCCGCGAACTATCCGTTCTGCACGATAGAACCGAATGTCGGAGTTGTCTGTGTCCCCGATGAAAGACTTGACGTCCTTGCGAAGATGTACGATCCGGACAAGTATACCCCCGCGATAATCGAATTTGTCGATATAGCGGGACTTGTCAAAGGCGCGTCAAGAGGCGAGGGGCTCGGCAACAAGTTTCTTTCGCATATAAGGGAGGTCGACGCGATAGTCCATGTCGTGAGATGCTTCGCGGACGAAAACATCGTCCATGTCGAAGGCTCGATAGATCCTATCCGCGATATTGAGATAATCGATACCGAACTTGTCTTTGCGGATATGGAGACCGCCGAAAAACGTCTCGACCGCGCAAGAAAACAGGCGAAAGGCGACAAAAAGGCGCTTGCGGACGTCGCTCTTTTCGAAAAAGTCCTCAAATGTCTCGAAGAGGGGAAATGTATACGGACCCTCGAACTTACCGAAGACGAAAAGAAGATCGTCGACGAATCGAACTTTCTTACCGACAAACCCGTTATCTACGCCGCGAATATGAGCGAAAAAGATTTCTCGGAAGATAACCCGTACTACATAAAAGTAAAGGAATTCGCCGCCGCCGAAGGCTCGGAAGTCATTCCGATATGCGGAAAGACCGAAGAGGAAATTTCGGAACTCGACGACGATGAAAAAGCGCTTTTCCTCGAAGACCTCGGTCTTAAGGAAAGCGGGCTCGCAAGACTAATAAAAGCCTCTTATTCTCTTCTCGGTCTGATAAGTTACCTTACCGCCGGAAAGCAGGAAGTAAGGGCATGGACCATAAAAAGGGGAACGAAAGCGCCTCAGGCGGCAGGAAAGATACATTCCGATTTCGAAAAGGGATTTATCCGCGCCGAAGTCGTTTCGTTCGACGATCTCTCCTCCTGCGGCTCGATTGCCGCCGCCAAGGAAAAGGGACTTGTACGGAGTGAGGGAAAAGATTATGTCGTTAAGGACGGCGACGTCGTTCTGTTCCGGTTTAACGTTTAATACGGAGATATTTTTATGAAAAGAAAATTTTTTGCCGCGTTTCTTTCGTTTGTGATTTGTTTTTCGGCATTCTCTTTTTCGTTGGGAGCGGTCTCCGTTTCCGATGACGACCGTACAAAGATCGACGGCATGGTTTACGACGCCGATATTTCGGAAATGCACGCCATGCTCGTTTCGGGGCTTATCACAAGCCGCCGTCTGACAGAGATATATACCGAAAGGATCAATAAATACAACAGCGCGTATAACTGTTTTATCACCGTCTGCGACTCCGCGCTTTCGGAGGCGGACAGCCGCGATAAAACGCTTTCGGAGAAAAAGGACGTTCCCCGTCTCTTCGGTATCCCCGTCGTCATAGGCGACGATATAGACCTTGCGGGCGAAGTTTCGACAAAAGGGGAGAGCCGCAAAAAAACCGCGGCGGAGACAGACGCCGACGTCGTAAAATATCTTAAGGAAAACGGCGCTGTTATTGTCGGAAAGACGAATATCAGCACTTACGCAAGAGCGCTCAACTATACGATAAGCGCGGTCGCGGGCGAAACGAAAAACGCCTATTCGAAAAATCTCTCTTCGGGAGGTTCTTCGGGCGGCGCCGCTTCTGCTGTTTCTCTTAACATGGCGGCAGTCGGCATAGGCGGCGATTCGGGCGGCGGACTGCTTTTTCCGGCGGCGCTGAACGGCTGTTTTGCGCTGAGGACCACCCGCGGTTCGGTTTCCGGAAACGGCGTTTATTTTTCGAATTCTTCGGCGGGAACCGTCGGAGGGGTCGCGCGTTCGGTTCCGGACCTTGCGACAATTACCGACAGCCTTACGGGCGGTAAGACTTCTTATTTCGAAAATCTGAATTCCGACAGCCTCGTAGGTCTTCGAGTCGGTATCCTTTCCGAACTTTCGAAAACGACATCTTTTTCGACATGGCCCGTGAGCGCCGTCGACACCGAAACGAAAGAACTGTTTTACGCCGCAGTTGCGGAACTTGAAAAATGCGGGGTCGAGGTCGTCGAAGTTTCCGTTTCCGACCTGTTTATCCTTTATTCGAACAGCGTGACCGCCGAAGGCGACGCTAAAACGGTCGCGGACGAAAAATATTACGCCGCTTTCAAAGAGGCTCTTGAAAAGAATTCCGTTTCCGCTTTTATTTTCCCGACTTTCCTTTCCGAACCGAATTCGTCGGGACGGAACGCCGAGGGGTATCCGAAAGCGGACTATGAAAGTTTTGTTCTGACCTCGGGATATATTTCCCAGATACTCGGAACTCCCGAAATAACCGTACCGATAGGCAGACATTCGTCGGGCGCCTCGGTCGGAATGGAAATTTCGGCAAGCCGCGGCGAAGAACAGAAACTTCTGAATATCGCATATTCTTTTGAAAAACGCGTCGAAACGCGGGAAGCCGTCAACAGCGCTCCGAACCTTTACGAAAGCGGAGACGAAACGGTCGTACAACTGATGTTCAAATACAAAACGGGTCCGTTTGAATTCCTGAATGCTTTTTATTCGGAACTCGGACTTTCACAATAAAAAGGAGAAGATAAAATGGGACTTAACATTGCGCAGAAACTTATAAAAAGTCACCTTGTTTCGGGAGAGATGATCCCCGGCAGGGAAATTTCGATAAAGATCGACCAGACTTTGACGCAGGACGCCACGGGAACCATGGCGTATCTTCAGTTTGAGGCTATGGGAATAGACAGGGTAAAGACCGAACTTTCCCTTTCGTATATCGACCACAATACTTTGCAGTCGGGTTTTGAAAACGCCGACGACCACAAATATATCCAGACCGTCTGCAAAAAGCACGGCGTTTACTTCTCGAAACCCGGAAACGGTATCTGCCACCAACTGCACCTCGAACGTTTCGGCGTTCCCGGCAAAAGCCTTGTCGGAAGCGATTCCCACACCCCGACCTGCGGCGGTATCGGAATGCTCGCGATAGGCGTCGGAGGTCTTGACGTCGCCGTGGCAATGGGCGGCGGAGCGTTTTACCTCAATATGCCGTATGTCGTAAAAGTAAACCTTACCGGTCGCCTCCGTCCGATGGTCTCCGCAAAAGACGTTATCTTAAAACTTCTTGAAATAATGTCCGTCAAGGGCGGCGTCGGAAAAATAATCGAATATTCGGGCGAAGGGGTCGCAACCCTTACCGTTCCCGAAAGAGCGACGATAACGAATATGGGCGCCGAACTCGGTGCAACGACCAGCATTTTCCCGTCGGACGAAATGACGAGAGAATTCCTCAAAGCACAGGACAGGGAAAAGGACTACACTCCCCTTGCGGCAGATCCCGACGCAGAGTATGACGAAGTTATAAATATAGATCTTTCCGAACTCGTTCCTCTTGCGGCGTGTCCCCACAGCCCCGATAACGTCGTTCCCGTCGCAAAACTTGCGGGCGGAACTATCGATCAGGTATGTATAGGCTCCTGCACCAACTCTTCTTATACCGACATGATGAAAGTCGCCGCAATTCTGCGCGGCAGGACCGTTGCCGATAACGTTTCTCTGGTCATCGCTCCGGGTTCGCGTCAGGTGCTTACGATGCTTGCCGAAAACGGCGCGCTTGCGGATATAGTCGCCGCCGGAGCAAGAGTCGTCGAATGTGCGTGCGGACCTTGTATCGGAATGGGTCAGTCCCCGAAATCGAAGGGCATTTCCCTCCGTACCTTCAACAGAAACTTTGAGGGCAGAAGCGGAACTAAAGACGGACAGGTCTACCTCGTTTCCCCCGAGACCGCCGCGGCAAGTGCCGTTGCAGGCGTCTTCTGCGACCCGACGACCCTCAAAGGCGTCGACGTTTCGGTAAAAATGCCTTCTCACTTCAAGATAAACGATAATATGATAATCCCCCCCGCAAAAGAGGGCGAAGACGTCGAAGTCGTCAGAGGTCCGAATATCAAACCGTTCCCCCTCAACACCGAACTTGACGAAACGCTTGAAAGAAAAGCGGTTCTTAAAGTCGGCGATAATATCACGACCGACCACATAATGCCCGCGGGCGCGAAAATTCTTCCCTACCGTTCGAATATCCCGTATCTTTCGAAATTCTGCTTTGCCGTCTGCGACGAAAGTTTTTCCGAAAGAGCAAAAGAATGGGGCGGCGGATTTATCATCGGCGGCGTAAACTACGGTCAGGGCTCAAGCAGAGAACACGCCGCGCTCGTTCCTCTTTATCTCGGCATAAAAGCCGTTATCACCAAGAGTTTTGCGAGAATCCATAAGGCAAACCTGATAAATTCGGGAATTTTGCCGCTCACTTTTGAAAACGAAGCGGATTACGACAAAATCGACCTCGGCGACGACCTCGTTCTCGAAAATATAAGAGACGCTGTCGAAAACGGAGGAAAAGTCGTTCTCAAAAACAAGACCAAAGGCGTTGAAATTCCTCTTGTTTCGGACTATTCCGAAAGACAGAGAAAACTTCTTCTTGCCGGCGGACTTCTCAACTATACAGGCAAAAACGTCAGGAAATAATAAAAGGAGGGCGTTATGAAAATAATTGCCCAGAACAAAAAGGCATATTTCGACTATTTCGTGGAGGAAAAGTACGAAGCGGGTATCGAACTGTTCGGCACGGAGGTCAAGTCCGTCCGTCTGGGACAGATAAACTTAAAGGACAGTTACTGTTCGATAGACAACGGTCAGATATTCGCACTCGGCGTGCATATTTCTCCTTACGAAAAGGGAAATATCTTCAATAAAGACCCCCTGCGCCCGAAAAGACTTCTCCTGCACAAAAAAGAGATACTGAAACTTTTCGGAAAAGTCAAGCAGGCGGGCTATTCGGTCATTCCTCTTTCGGTCTATCTTAAAGGACCGCTTATGAAAATGGAAATAGGTCTCTGTAAAGGTAAAAAACTTTACGACAAGCGCGAAAGCATTGCGAAAAAGGACGCCGAAAGAGAAATAAACAGAAGAATGAGGGACAGAACTTGATTATTTTGGGAGTTGACCCCGGAATTGCGACCGTCGGTTACGGAATGGTCGAATATGTCGGGAATAAATTCGTCGCGTCGGATTACGGCGCCATTCTGACCCCCGCAAAAACCGACCTTGAAGACAGACTCAACACGATTTTCGACGAACTCTGCCGTCTGATTTCCTATTATAAAGCGGAAAATCTGGCGGTCGAGGAACTGTTTTTCAACACGAACGTCAAAACGGGTATCGCGGTCGCCCACGGCAGGGGAGTAATTCTTCTTGCGGGCAAAAAATCGGGAGTACCCATCTACGAATATACGCCGCTGCAAGTAAAACAGGCGGTCGTCGGCTACGGCAGAGCCGAAAAACAGCAGGTTATGGCAATGGTCAAAATGCTTCTCAATTTGCAGAAGATACCGCGTCCCGACGACGCTGCGGACGCTCTCGCAATGGCTATCTGCCACGCCCACACCCTGAGATAACGGAGGAAGACCCGTGTATTATTACTTAAAAGGAAAACTTGCCCTTATCGACCCGTCCCTTGCGGTCGTCGACTGCGGAGGCGTCGGGTATAAATGTTCGATAACGGGAACCACTTATTCGCAGATATGCAAAGAGACCGAAGTCAAACTCTATACCTATCTTAATGTAAGGGAAGACGCAATGGATCTTTTCGGTTTTGCGACCGAAGAGGAAAAGGACTTTTTTATAATGCTTCTTTCGGTAAGCGGAGTAGGTCCGAAAGCCGCTTTGTCGGTGCTTTCCGAACTGTCGCCGTCGGCGCTTGCCTCAGCCATTGTCGCGTCCGACGTCAAAAAAATAACGGCGGCTCAGGGGGTAGGCCCCAAAATGGCTCAGCGTATCTGCCTTGAACTCAAGGATAAAATTTCGAAAGCGGGTTTTGAGACTTCCGCCGAAACGCCGTCGCAGGGATTTGCCTCCGCAGGCGTAAGAGACGAAGCGATAGCAGTTTTAACCGAACTCGGCTATTCGAAATCGGACGCCGACTCCGCGGTCAGAAAATGCTCCGCCGAAAACACCGAAGACCTTGTCCGTCAGGCGCTGCGCTTGCTTAGCAGACTTATATAGGAGGTATTAAATGGAATTCGATGACGAAAGACTTCTTTCCGCTCACGCGATGAACCGCGCGGAAGAGGATACCGAACAGTCTTTAAGACCTCACACGCTTGATGAATATGTCGGACAGGACACCGTCAAGGAAAACCTTAAAATTTTTATAGAAGCCGCAAAAAAAAGAGAAGACAGCCTCGACCATGTTCTTTTATACGGCCCTCCGGGTCTCGGAAAAACGACTCTTGCGAATATCATCGCCTCCGAAATGGGCGTTTCGATAAGAGTTACGAGCGGTCCCGCCCTTGAAAGAACGGGCGATATAGTCGCTCTGCTAACAAATTTGCAGGACGGCGACATTCTCTTTATCGACGAGATACACCGCCTTTCAAGAACCGTCGAAGAGGTCCTTTACCCCGCAATGGAGGATTACGAATTCGATATAATCCTCGGAAAAGGCCCGTCGGCAAGGTCGATACGTTTCAATCTGCCGAAATTCACCCTTATAGGCGCGACGACCCGTTCGGGACAACTTGCCGCCCCTTTCCGCGACAGATTCGGCGTTATTGCAAGGCTTGAACTCTATTCGAACGCCGACTTAACGAAAATAGTCAAGCGTTCGGCGGGAATTCTCGGAATAAAAATCGACGACGAGGGGGCTTACGAAATAGCCTCCCGTTCGAGAGGAACTCCGCGAATCGCGAACCGACTTCTCAAAAGGGTAAGAGACTTTGCGCAGGTCCTCGGCGACGGGATAATCCATAAGGAAATTGCCGATAAGGCTCTCGATAAACTCGAAATCGACAGGCTCGGGCTTGACAACGTCGACAGAATGATGCTTGAAGCGATAATAAGAAGTTTTAAGGGAGGCCCCGTCGGGCTTGAAACGCTCGCGGCGCTTGTCGGCGAAGAACCCGTAACGATAGAAGACGTTTACGAACCGTATCTCATGCAACTCGGTTTTCTTGCGAGAACTCCGAGAGGCAGATGTGCGACCCCCGCGGCGTACGAACATCTCGGTTTTAAGTATGAAGCAAAATAACAGAAGGTGAAAATATGAAATTTGCAAACAGAGCGGAGGGAATGAAACCGTCCGCGATAAGGGAAATACTCAAGGCGATGAGCGACCCCGACCTCATATCTCTTGCGGGAGGAAACCCCGACCCCGAAAGTTTTCCCGTAAAGGAAATGGCTGAAATTTCTCAGGATCTTTTTCTTAACAATTCCGCAAAGGCGTTGCAGTACGGCATTACCGAGGGATACACGCCTTTAAGGGAACAGATGAAGGAAAGGCTCGAAAAGAAGTTCAATATAAATAAGGAAGACAACGAACTTATAATTACCACGGGAGGTCAGCAAGGGCTCGACCTTACCTGCCGCGTTCTTTGCAACGAGGGCGACGTCGTAGTCTGCGAAAATCCGTCTTTTCTCGGCGCTCTCAATTCTTTCCGCTCTTTCGGCGCGGACCTTGTCGGCGTTTCGGTCGAAGACGACGGAATGAACGTCGAAGAACTCGAAAACGTTCTTAAAAACACGAAAAACGTCAAAATGATATATACCATTCCGACGTTCCAGAACCCGATGGGCGTTACGATGTCCCTTGAAAAAAGGAAAAAGATGCTCGCTCTTGCGGAGAAATACGACGTCATAATCCTCGAGGACAACCCCTACGGCGAACTCCGCTTCAAGGGAGACGATATCCCGACGGTAAAGAGCCTTGATACCAAAGGACAGGTAGTTTACTGTTCGTCCTTTTCGAAAATTTTCTCCCCCGGTATCCGCGTGGGCTATCTCTGCGGCAGACCCGATATAATCGCAAAAACGGTCGTCGCAAAACAGGTGAGCGACGTTCACACAAACCTCTTTTTCCAGATGCTCATTTCGGAATTTATCGAAAAATACGACCTTGACGGTCATATAAACAAAATCAGAGGCATTTACCGCGAAAAAGCGGCGGCTATGCAGGCGGCGATAAAGAAATATCTTCCCGAAAACGTAAAATGCACCGACCCCGACGGCGGACTATTCCTGTGGTGCACTCTTCCCGACGGACGCGACTCGGTTGAGTTCGCCGCCGAACTGATGAAGAAAAAAGTCGCGGTAATACCCGGAAACGCGTTCTATGTCGATACCGAAAAACCGAGCGACGGGCTCCGTCTCAACTATTCGATGCCGTCTTTTGAAAATATCGACAAAGCAATAAAAGCAATGGGGGAATGTATAAATGGATAACGAAAAGAAAGTAATTTTAAGCGCGATAAAGCCGACGGGGACCCTCAATCTCGGCGGATATCTCGGCGCTATGAAAAACTGGGTCGAATTGCAGGACGAATACAACTGTCTTTACTGTATCGCCGATCTGCACGCCCTCACAATAAAAATCGACCCTGCAATCCTCCGCAAAAATTCCCTCGACCTCTTCGCTTTGTATATCGCCTGCGGAATTGACCCCGAAAAGTCGATACTTTTCTATCAGAGCCATGTTTCCCAGCACGCGGAACTCGGCTGGATACTCGACTGCTACACGATGTTCGGCGAACTTTCGCGAATGACGCAGTTCAAGGATAAGTCCGCAAAGAACGCCGATAACGTAAACGCCGGACTCTTTACTTACCCCTCGCTTATGGCGGCGGATATCCTGCTTTATCAGGCGGACCTCGTGCCCGTCGGCGAAGACCAGAGACAGCACCTTGAGATATGCCGCGATATCGCGACCCGTTTCAACGGCAGATACAGCGAAACTTTCAAACTTCCCGAGGCGTTCACTCCGAAAGTCGGAGCGAGGGTAAAGTCGCTTTCAAACCCCGCGAATAAAATGTCGAAAAGCGAGAGCGACGCAAACGGAACGGTCGACCTGCTCGATCCGAGAGACGTCGTTATCCGCAAATTCAAAAAAGCGGTTACCGACAGCGAGGCGATAGTCCGCTATGCCGACGGCAAGGACGGAATAAACAACCTTATGAATATTTATTCCGCAATAACCGGAAAAACCTTTGCCGAGATCGAAAGAGAATTCGACGGAAAAGGCTACGGCGATTTCAAACTTGCGGTGGGCGAAACGGTCGCGGACCTGCTCTCTCCCATTCAGGAAAGATTCAACGTTATCCGCTCCGATAAGGCGGAAATGGAAAGAATTTACCGCGAGGGCGCGGAAAAGGCAAGATATATCGCGAACAAAACGCTCCGCAAAGTATATAAAAAGGTCGGACTTATAGAAAGATAACAGAAAGACTAACTATTAAAAGTCAAGTCTAAAAAGAGGGGCTGATGAAAAAAGTTTAAGACGAAAAAAGGCATAA
>CAKSQP010000012.1 GCA_934486965.1 uncultured Eubacteriales bacterium | reverse complement strand
GCATTATACGGTTGAAAATTACAATTTTATCTGCTATACTTTAGAGGTAATATTATGAAAGGCGGCAGAGCATGAATAAAGAAAGCGTAATTTCCGAGATAAGAAAAGACTACGAAAAATCTCAGTCGGGCATTTTACTGCTGTCGCTGAGTTGCGCGCTTATGTGCCTCGGACTTTTGGGTATCGCGATATATCCCGAATACACGGTCTTCGGCGTTGCGGTGTTTGCCGCGGGTGCCGCCATTCTTTTCCTCACGGTCTTCACCGACCGCCATTCCGCGAAAAAAGCGGATACCCTGTACGTTGAAAATTTCGTTATTCCCGAAATCGCAAAGCACCTGAACGGCGTAAAATCCGAAAAATTTGCCTTCAACCGCGAATATATATCGAAAACGGGCTTTTTCAACAACCTGCAATGGTCCGACGTCGACGGCAGAAGAACTTTTTCGGGGTATCTGAGGGACTGCGAAATAACGTTCTGCGACCTCGGCGTTTATAATCTGCTGAACGTTTCGAAAGGGAAGCACGCAAAAAGCGATACCGAAAAGGACTATGTTTTCAGAGGCAGATTTTTCGATATTAAAACGGAACTTGACGAAAAGACAGCCGCCGAGATAATCACGAAAGCGGAGAGATACGACCTTTGCGGCGAAGGCTCGGTAAGAGCGGAATACAAGCCCGGTCATCTTTACATTCTGCACAACGTCGCGGCGGGCGATATACTTTCGAAAGACTGGCTGAATTTCCCGTTTGAGAATAAAGCGGCGGAGGAAAACGAAATTTCGGAAGCCGTCAAGCAGGACATAGAGCCGTATATGACGATGATAAAATACCTTTTCTGAAAAAGCGGTCCGAAAGACCGCTTTTTTTCACAGAATTTCCCCAAAGAAGCGATATAATTACTGCGAGGTGACAAAAAATGCCCATAAGCAATTTGAGAAACAGGATAATCGGGGAACTTATGACGACCGATATTGTTGATTTTATCAGACAGAATACATTGCCTTACCAAAGGCTTATGACTTACTATAAATGCGCGATGATGGAAATTGAGACGAAATTCAAAGTCCTCGACGAACAGTTTTCGCTCCAGCACGACCGCAACCCCATCGAGGGAATAAAAACAAGACTGAAAAGTCCCGAAAGCCTTGCGGGAAAATTAAAAAGAAAAGGGCTTCCGATGACGATTTCGGCAATTGAGGAAAACATCTACGACGTTGCGGGAATCCGGATAATCTGCTCGTTCCCCGAAGACATCTACACGCTTGCCGACTGTCTTCTAAAGCAGGACGATATCCGTCTTATCGAGAAAAAGGACTACATAAAAAATCCGAAAAAAAGCGGATACCGCAGTCTTCATCTGATAGTCGAAGTCCCTATATTTCTTGAAAACGAAAAGAGGCTTGTCAAGACCGAAGTTCAACTCCGAACAATAGCAATGGACTTCTGGGCAAGTCTCGATCACAAACTTCAGTACAAAAAAGACATAGCGCCCGATGAAGCCGCCGAAATATCGCAGAGCCTTGCGGAATGTGCGGAGACGATAGCGGCGCTCGACGAAAAAATGGAAAAAATCAAAAACCGCATAGTTACGGCGTAGATTTAGGGGTATATCATGAATATTTTTCTTACTGTAGCGTTTCTTTTCCTTTTGGGAAGCATGACGGGCTGGGTTATCGAAGTTATTTTCCGCAGATTCTTTTCTTCGGCAAATCCCGAAAGAAAATGGATAAATCCGGGCTTTCTTGAAGGTCCTTACCTGCCGCTTTACGGGTTTTCGACCGTCACCCTTTACCTGTCCGCACGTTTTCTTTCGCCGCTTTTCGGGAATGAATGGTGGCAGAGAATTCTTCTTTTCGCGATAATGGCAGCGGTCATAACGTTTATAGAATATATTGCCGGAATAATTTTCATAAAAGGCATGAAAATAAAGTTGTGGGACTATTCCAAGGAAAAAGGCAACATTCAGGGGATAATCTGCCCGAAATTCTCATTTTTCTGGGCAGTGCTTTCGGCGATATACTTTTTCCTTATCCACCCCGCCATTTCAAGCGGCGTCGAATGGCTCGCCTCTCACCTTTCCTTTTCGTTCGTCATCGGCTTTATTTACGGAATAATGGTTATCGACTTTGCTCATTCGATGAACATTGTCGCCAAAATCCGCAAATTCGCAAAAGACAAGGATATCGTCGTAAAATACGAAGAACTGAAGAGCACGATAAGGAAAAAGAACGAAGAACTCGCGGAAAAAACGCACTTTATGCTCTTCCTTAAAAGCACCCGCGCCATCTCCGACGACTTAAAGGCATATTTTGAAAAAATAAAGAAAAAACAAATTTGACAAAAGGATAACAAACCTCGCGGACGATTGACATTCCGCCGTTAATATGCTAAAATAAAACCGAAAGAAATATCGGGCGAAAGCCCTTGAAAGAGGTAGTGAAAAATGTTAGTATCAGCAAAAGAAATGCTCGACAAGGCCAAGGCAGGCAAATATGCCGTAGGTCATTTCAACATCAATAACCTTGAATGGACGAAAGCGGTTCTTCTCACTGCAGAAGAACTTCGTTCCCCCGTTATTCTCGGTGTTTCCGAGGGCGCGGGTAAATATATGTGCGGTTTCAAGACCGTTGCGGACATGGTAAAAGCGATGGTCGATTCTCTCGGAATCACCGTTCCCGTTGCTCTTCACCTTGACCACGGAAGTTATGAAGGCGCAAAGAAATGTATCGAAGCAGGTTTCTCTTCGGTAATGTTCGACGGCTCGCATTATCCCATTGAAGAAAACATCGAAAAGACCAAAGAACTCGTTGCAATCTGCAAGGAAAAAGGTCTTTCCCTTGAAGCGGAAGTCGGCGCTATCGGCGGCGAAGAAGACGGAGTTATCGGCGGCGGCGAAGTTGCGGACCCCAACGAATGCAAGATGATCGCAGACCTCGGAGTTTCGATGCTCGCGGCAGGTATCGGCAACATTCACGGCAAATATCCCGCAAACTGGGCAGGACTCAATTTCGACGTTCTCGCTAAAATCAGCGAAATAACCGATCCGATGCCCCTCGTTCTCCACGGCGGCACGGGTATCCCCGCTGACATGATAAAGAAAGCAATTTCTCTCGGCGTTTCGAAAATCAACGTCAACACCGAATGTCAGCTCGCATTCGCGGACGCTACAAGAAAATATATCGAAGCAGGCAAAGACCTTGAAGGAAAAGGCTTTGACCCGAGAAAACTTCTCGCTCCCGGCTTTGAAGCGATCAAAGCGACCGTCAAAGAAAAGATGGAACTCTTCGGTTCTGTCGGCAAAGCAGACTGAGAATTCAAAAATTGAAAGAGGTACTGAAAAGTACCTCTTTTTTTCTTGAAATATAAAACACAACACGCTGTATGAGCGGTGTTTCATATTATTCGGTTATATCTGTGGACGCCGCAAGGTCTTTTTGAGTTTCGTAGTCGGCAAGCCTTTCGGTAAGGCGTTCTATCGTTGCTTTGAGTGCCTGCGAACCGAGGACCATTCTTAACGGGGCGGGCGTTTTATCGACGCTTTCAATAATGCGCCGAGCCATTTTTGCGGGATCTCCCGGAGCAAGTCCGTTTGCGGGATCGAGCATGGAAAGAAATCCGTGGCAACTTTCATATTCAGGCATAAGTTTTGCGACTTTTGCACTTCCGTAGCGGAATTCGGTTCTCGCGCCGCCAGGTTCGACTATCGTAACGCCTATATTGAACTGTGCGACTTCCTGCGACAAAGCCTCACAAAAGCCCTCTATACCGAATTTCGTCGCGTGATACATTGAGTTTGCCGGATAGGAGACTTGACCGCCGTAAGAAGACATCTGAATAAGCCTGCCGCCGCCCTGCTTTCTCATATAAGGGACCGCCGATTTTAGCAGAAATATCGACCCCATAAGGTTGGTGTTTACGATATGTTCGATTTCATCGTCGCCGAGTTCTTCGACGCAGCCGAAAAGCCCGTAGCCGGCGTTACTGACGACAACATCTATTCTTCCGTGCTTTTCAAAAGCGTTTTTTACGGTTTCCTTTACCGCAGAAATATCGGTGACATCAAGAATCACGCAATCAAAATCGGGGTATTCCGAAATCAGATCTTTTACTTTTTCCGTGTTTCTGACAGTCCCCACAACGGCGTCTCCCTTTTTTAAGAGTTGTTTTGTCATTTCATAGCCGAAACCGCTCGAAACTCCGGTTATAAGCCACGTCCTTTTCATATTTCAAGTCCTTTCTCTGCCCATTTTTCAATCGCTTTTTCGGATTTTGCGGCGTCTGCCCCGTGAACGGCAAGCCCCGTTTCTATTTCCGCACCGACGCAGATTTTCCTAAGGTCTCTTACCGAATTTCCGAGTCCGCTGCCCTCGTGGGTCATAAGCGGAAAAACTTTTTTACCGTTAAAATCAAGCCTTTCAAGCAGAGAAAATACCGCCATGGGATAAGTTCCCCACCAGCAGGGCCCGCAGATAAAGATATTATCGTAACCGTCGATATTTTCCATATATTTTTTAAGTTCGGGACGGCTGTTTTCGTTTATTTCCGCCTTTGCTTCTTCGGTGCAGGTATGATAGTTTTCCGAATACTCTTTTACGGTCTCGACCTCAAAAATGTCGCCGCCGACCGTCTTTTTTATAAATTCGGCACAGATTTCGGTATTCCCTTTCGGCAAATTCCGAATACTTCCGTTAAAATAGTTTTCGCCTTTGCGTGAATAGTAAATTATCAGGTTTTTACTCATACTCTTAACTCCTTTGTCTGTATTATATCGCTTTTTACATAATCAATCAATTCTTTTTTTTAAGAGTATTGATAAGTTTTACTTATTGGTGTATAATATATCCGAGGTGATAATATGTTTTTAAGGCAAATGGAATATTTTCGGGCGGTCGTCGAAAACGGTAATTTTTATCTTGCGGCGGAGGAGTGTCATATTTCGCAGTCTGCAATTTCGCAGCAGATAAAAAAACTTGAAGAAGAACTCGACGCCGAACTTATAAAAAGGCATAACCGCACCTTTTCCCTGACGCCCGCAGGCGAGCATTTTTACAGAAAAAGTCTCGTGATAACGGGAGATATCGACAGGCTTATTAAGGAAACGAAGAAAATCGCAAATAAAGACAACGCCGAACTTCGCCTCGGATATTATAACGGATATACGGGAAACGAATTTGCCGAAGCGGTCACTCTGTTTTCGCAGAAATATCCGACGGTCGACATAAAAATAATATCGGGAAGTCACGAAGAACTTTACAACGCGTTGGAAAACGATTCGGTCGACCTTGTCTTAAACGACCAGCGGCGGGCTTTTTCGGGAGCATACAACAACATTCCGCTCTCCGAAAGCAGGATATATATAGAAATTTCGACAAGGAACCCTTTAAGCAAATTAAAAACAATAGAAGCCGAAGACCTGAAAAACACGCCGTGTATTCTCGTTTCGACGGGAAAGTCGCAGAAAGAAGAACAGCAATATTACGAAAAGATAATCGGGCTTAAAGGCGACTGGATTTTTGTCGGGTCGGACAGGGAGGCAAGGCTCAAAATCGCGACAGGGCAGGGATATATGCCTGTCGACGTTATCGGAAAGCAGGAATGGTTCGACACCGCGGTAAGCAGAGTTCCCCTGACAAGGCGTTCGGAACCCGTAACGAAAGCATACTGTGCTTTCTGGAAAAAAGATAATTCGGGATATTATATCGAAGAATTTGCCGACATCTTGAAGAATTGCTTTTTTTCTTGACAAACGGCGGCAATTGTGATATAATACCGTTCAATGACAGAAAAAAGGAATGAAACTGTATGGGATTTTTGGAGTTGCTGCTCCTCGGCGTAGGCCTTTCTATGGACGCATTTGCCGTCGCAATATGCAAAGGGCTTAAAATGCCGAAACTTAACTACAAACAGACGGCGCTCATCGCTCTGTTTTTCGGAGGATTTCAGGCTTTAATGCCGTTTATCGGCTGGCTTCTCGGAACGCAGTTCGAAAAGTACATAACCGAGTTTGACCACTGGATAGCCTTCGGTCTCCTCTTATTTATCGGCGGCAAAATGATATGGGAAGCCGTCAAAGGCGGAGAAGAAGACGAAGACGACGGCAAATTCGACATCAAAGAACTTTTCTTAATGGCGATCGCAACAAGTATCGACGCTTTGGCGGTCGGAATAACCTTTGCGTTTCTCAACACCGACATCTGGTCGTCGATAACTATAATAGGCTGCACGACCTTTGTTATTTCCGCTCTCGGCGTTTTTGTCGGACACAAATTCGGAGCGAAATATAAGACAAAGGCAGAGATCGCCGGAGGAATAATCCTTATTTTGATAGGGGTAAAAATCTTACTTGAACATCTCGGAATTATCGCATTCTGAAAAAACAGGGCTGAATTATCAGCCCTGTTTTCTTTTTATCGTTGATCCATTGAGTTATATGTTCTGCGTTCGGCGACCGATTTATATGCCGGTCTGATTATCTTGTTTCCGTTCACGAGTTCTTCCATTCGGTGAGCCGACCAGCCCGCAATTCTCGAGATCGCGAAAAGCGGAGTATAAAGTTCGGTCGGAATTCCGAGCATATCGTAAACAAGTCCGCTGTAAAAGTCGACGTTCGCGGAAACGCCCTTATAGATGGTTCTGACGGACGAAATTACCTGCGGAGCGAGGCGCTCGACGGTGTTGTAAAGAGCGAGTTCCTCTTCCCTGCCCTTTTCCTTTGCAAGGGTCGGGACAAACGCTTTTATGACCTCGGAACGGGGGTCGGAAACGGAATAGACCGCATGGCCCATACCGTAAATAAGTCCCGATTTATCAAAGGCTTCTTTATTTAATATCTTTGCAAGATAAGCCCTTATTTCGTCTTCGTCTTTCCAGTCCTTGACGTTCTCTTCGATATCCTTAAACATCTGGCAGACCTTGATATTCGCACCGCCGTGTTTCGGGCCTTTAAGGCTTCCGAGAGCCGCCGCGATTGCGGAATAGGTGTCTGTTCCAGACGACGAAACGACGTGGGTGGTGAAACTCGAGTTATTTCCTCCGCCGTGTTCCGCATGGAGGATAAGCGCGATATCGAGGATTTTGGCTTCGTTTCTCGAATACGACTTATCGGGACGGAGCATCATCAGAATGTTTTCCGCAGTCGAAAGTTCGGGGTCGGGATCGTGAATAAACAGGCTCCCGTTCTTGTTTTTATAATAGTCAAACGCACGGTATGCGTAAATCGACAGCATCGGGAACATCGAAATGAGTTGGAGCGACTGTCTCATTACGTTTTCGGGAGAGGTGTCGTCGGCGTTCGTATCGTAAGAATAGAGAGTCAGAACGCTTCTTGCAAGCGAATTCATCATATTCGAACTCGGCGCTTTCATTATGACGTCGCGCGTAAATGAATTCGGCAGAGAGCGATAGTTTCCCAAAACCTTGCAGAAATTTTTATATTCTTCTTCGGTCGGAAGTTCGCCCATTAAAAGAAGATAGATAACTTCTTCAAAGCCGAATCTGCCCTCCGAAACGATTCCCGCGATAAGTTCCCTTATATTGTATCCGCGGTAGAAAAGTTCGCCGTCGCAGGGAACGGCTCTTCCGTCTATTATTTCTTTTGAATTTATCTCGGAAATTTCGGTAAGCCCCGTAAGGACGCCGTTTCCGTTAAGATCTCTGAGGCCTCTGTTGACTTTATACTGAATGTAAAGTTCCGGAGGTATGGCGTTGTTTGTCTTGGAAATCGAAGTAAGTTCCTTTACTTCTTTCGTTATTTCCGAATAGTTCTTCTTGCTCAATTCAGTGCCTCCTTCGCAAAAAAATCGCAAATATATACAGTATAATTATACCATTTTTCGAAAACCTTGTCAACGCGAACTATAAGCAGAAATGTAAAAATCTGTCGCCCGAAATTCGGTATTTGCAAAAATTATCACTGCGCTATTTCTCGTTCCCGAACAACTCTTCAAAGCGGTAACGCGGTTTGCCGACACTTTTCTTTCCGTATTCTATCGCCGACTTCGGGCAATAAACAATGCAAGCCATACAATGAGTACAGTTTTTCCCCCATTCGGGTCTTCCGCTTTTAAGAATGATATTGTTTAACGGACATTTTTCGGCACACAGCCCGCAACCGACGCAGGAACTGCCCGCCTTAAAAGCAGACGCCTTGACAAAAAACCGATAGAAAACAGGATTTACGGGGCCGCTCATAAATCGGTCGTAAAGGTTGTTTCGAGGTACGGGGAGCGGCTGCCCCTTTTCTATATATGAAATAACCTTTAAAATATCAGGTTCGGCATTTTTTACGACTTTTTCGGCTTCCGCCGCCTGAGGAGCGTTAAACATCGCAATATAGTTTTCCGGCATTACGATCTGTGCCGTCCCCATATAACGCAGGTGTTTTTCATTTGCAAGCCGTATGTTGTATTTTGCGGCGTTTCCGATTTCTCCGCCGCAATCCATAACAAACCAAATGCGTTCCGCCCCGACAAATTCCGTTTCGGAAAGCCAATCGGCAACAACTCGCGGGATACGCCACGCGTATGTCGGAGAAACAATGATAACGTCGAGATCCGTTTTCGTCGGAGACATATCGTTTTCCTTGATTTTTTTATTTATATCAACAATTTTATCCTGCAAAGAATCGGCAATCCGCCTTGCGATATATCGGCTGTTGCCTGTTCCCGAAAAACAAAAAATCATAAAAAACTCCTCTTTTTAATTTATTAAAATGCGGACGAATAGTCGTCCGCATAATTTTATTCCCACAAAACGATCTTGCCCGTCGCCAGAGTTTCGGGAAGTTTTATAATCCTCTGATTTTCCGAGCCGCGGAAGCGAAGAGAAAGGTTTTTCTTTTCTTCGATAAACCGCCCGTCGACGAGAATATCTATATTTTCAAGCATACGCCGCGCGTTTTCGTCCTCTTTTCCGAAAAGAAGTTCGGTTTCAAGGTCGTAACCCGTATAGCACCAGACGTCCTTTTCGGGAAAAGTCTTTTTGATTTTCTCAAGAAGAAGAGCGAGCGTCGGTCTGTTTTTCGGGTGGAAAGGTTCTCCGCCGAGAAGAGAAAAACCCTTTATATACGGTTTTCCGAGCGCCGCAAAGAGCTCGTCTTCCGCGTTTTTGTCAAAGACGCTGCCGTAGGAAAAATCCCACGCCTCGGAATTGAAACAGCCCTTACAGTAATGCTCGCACCCCGAAACAAACAGGGAGACCCTTACTCCCGGTCCGTTCGCGACGTCATGCGTCTTTATCGCCGCAAAGTTCATCACAGGTGCAGAACGCGGGCTTTTATCTCTTTGGTTTTGCCCTCGTTCCAGAAGTTTTCGCCGAGATAACCGCAGGTTCTTCTCGTGACGTTCATCTTGCTGTGGTCTTTATTGTGGCAGGCGGGACATTCCCACTCGTTGTCGTCGTTTATCATTATTTCGCCGTCGTAGCCGCAGACATGGCAATAGTCGCTCTTTGTATTGAATTCGGCGTACTGGATATTGTCATAGATAAACTTGACAAGCTCTTCGAGCGCTTCAAGGTTATGACGGAGATTCGGGATTTCGACATAGGAGATAGCACCGCCCGAAGAAATTGTCTGGAACTGGCTTTCGAAACGGAATTTATCGAATGCGTCGATATCTTCTCTTACGTCGACATGGTAAGAATTCGTGTAGTAGCCCTTATCGGTAACGTCTTTAATCGTTCCGAAACGCTCCTTGTCGATACGGGCAAAACGGTAGCAGAGAGATTCTGCGGGCGTTCCGTAAAGAGCAAATCCGATATTCGTTTTTGCTTTCCATTCGTTTGTCTTTTCGCGGAGACGTCTCATGACTCTCAGAGCGAATTCCTCGCCGACGGGGTCGGTATGGGAAACGCCCTTTACAAGTTTCGTGACTTCGTAAAGACCGATATATCCGAGAGATATCGAGGAATAACCGCCGTAAAGCAGTTTTTCGATGCTTTCACCCTTTTGCAGACGCGCAAGCGCACCGTACTGCCAATGAACGGGACTGACGTCGCTTCTGACTTTGCGCAAAGCTTCGTGGCGGCACATCAGCGCCTCGTAGCAAAGTTCAAGTCTTTCTTCGAGTATCTCCCAGAACTTGTCTTCGTCGCCCTTTGCGAGAATTCCTATCTGCGGCAGGTTAAGGCTTACGACGCCCTGATTGAATCTGCCTTCGAATTTATATTCGCCGTTCTCGTCTTTCCACGGAGCGAGGAAACTGCGGCAGCCCATCGGAGAAAAGACGTTCCCCTCGTAGTTTTCGCGCATTTTCTTTGCGGAAATATAGTCGGGGTACATACGTTTCGCGGAACATTTGACCGCCATTTCGGTTATATAGTCGTATTTCCCGCCCTTAAGACAGTTACATTCGTCGAGAACATAAACGAGTTTCGGGAACGCGGGGGTTATATATACGCCCTTTTCGTTCTTTATCCCCTCATATCTCTGACGGAGAATTTCCTCGATTATCATTGCGTTTTCTTCGATATATTCGTCGTTCTCGTCGAGGTTTAAGAAGAGGGTCACGAACGGAGACTGACCGTTCGTCGTCATAAGGGTGTTTATCTGATACTGAATCGTCTGAACGCCGCTTTTGAGTTCGTCGCGGAGCCTTCCGTCGACGATTTTTTCGATCATTTCTTCGGAAATCGCGTCTCCCGCAATCTCTCTCGTCTGTTTTTCAAACTTCTCGCGGCTGCGGCGGAGATATTTTCCGAGGTGCTTGACGTCGACCGACTGTCCGCCGTACTGGCTTGACGCTACTGCGGCGATTATCTGTGTCACTATCGTGCAGGCGACCTGAAAACTCTTCGGGCTTTCGATAAGTTTGCCGTTCATGACGGTTCCGTTATCGAGCATATCCTTTATATTTACAAGACAGCAGTTGAAGATAGGCTGCAAGAAATAGTCGGCGTCGTGGAAGTGGATAGCCCCTTCTTCGTGCGCCTTTGAAATTTTTTCGGGCAGAAGAATTCTCTTCGTCAAGTCGCGGCTTACTTCGCCCGCGATATAGTCTCGCTGCGTCGACGCAAGAACGGTGTTCTTATTCGAATTTTCCTCCGCGAGTTCCTTGTTTTCGTTTCTTATAAGAGAAAGAATGGATTCGTCGGTGGTGTTCGATTTTCTGACGAGCGCTCTCGTGTAACGGTAAATGATATACGTCTTTGCAAGAGTGAAAAGATCGTATTCCATGAGTTTCTGTTCGATCATATCCTGAATATCTTCAACGAGGATACGCGATCTCTTCTTACTTTCTATATAATCGAGAATTTCCTCGATCTGAGCCGAGGACGCTCTCTCAACTTCTTCAACTTCGGCGTTTGCCGCGTTTATTGCGGTCACGATCTTGGCTCTGTCGTAGTTTACGATACTGCCGTCTCTTTTTACAACCTGCATTTCTTCTCCCTTTTCCTTTCGCGTTTTTACAAACGAAATTATACCACAAATACGAACACAATGGTGTTGCATACGCAACTGTTATTATATTTCTCTTCAAAAATGTAAAAAACACCCCCGAACACATAGTTCGGGGGTGTTTCAAAGTCCTGTTTTGCGGACTTATATATATTCGACGCCGATAGATACCTTTTCGCCGTTGATATTCCATTCTTTCGAAGACGGGCAGGTCTTGTCGAAAATGAAATCTGCGGCAAGAACGTCTTCGCCTATTTCGGTTTCGTTTCTTTCGACGATAGCCTTGATCTTATCGTTTCCGGAAACATAGACGTTGATATTATCCATGACTTTGAAGCCGGATTCTTTTCTCATGGTCTGTATCTTGCTTACTATTTCGCGGACAAAGCCCTCTTCGATAAGTTCGGGCGAGAGACGCTTGTCGAGAACGACGATAATTCCGCCGTAGGACGCAAACTCGAAATCTCCGCTCTGGGCAGAGGAGATAAGCAGGTCGTCGCGGGAAAGTTTTTCGGCAACGCCGTTTACTTCGACAGTTACAAATCCCGTCTTTTCAAGTTCGCTCATCGCGGCTTTTCCGTCGAGGTTTGCAAGAATCTCCTTAACGGTTCCGAGGTCTTTTCCGAAACGTTTTCCGAGCGTTTTTAACTGCGGCTTGAAAGTATAGGAAACATACTTTTCGGCAGCCCCGTCAAACGCGATATTCTTGACGTTGAGTTCTTCTTTTACTATATCCGCATAGTATTCGGGAAGAGCCTCCTCCGCCTTATAGAACATCTGACCGATAGGCTGTCTGTTTTTGATATTTGCGCTGTTTCTGCAGTTTCTTCCGAGAGTTACTATTTCAAGGACTTCGTCCATAAGGGTCTCGGCTTCTTTATCTATCATCTCTTCGTTTGTTTCGGGGAAAGCGCAGAGATGAATACTTTCGGGAGCGGTCTTATCGACCTTGACGACGATATTGCGGTAGATATCTTCGGTTATAAACGGAAGCATCGGAGCCGCCGCCTTGCAGAGAGTTACAAGCGCGGTGTAAAGCGTCATATAGGCGTTTATCTTATCCTGCGGCATATCCTTTACCCAAAAACGCTCGCGCGAACGGCGGACATACCAGTTGGAAAGATCGTCGACAAATTCCTGCAAAGCGCGGGCGGTCTCGGTTATCTTATAGTCCGAAAGATATCCGTCAACGGCTTTTACCGTGGAATTGAGTTTCGACAAGAGCCATTTATCCATGACCGACAGTTTACCGTATTCAAGAGAATATTTTGTCGGGTCGAAATTATCGATATTTGCGTAGAGAACATAGAAAGCGTAGGTATTCCACAAAGTTCCCATCATCTTTCTCTGTCCCTCGATAACAGCCCCGCCGTGGAAGCGGTTCGGGAGCCACGGAGCGCTGTTTGAATAGAAATACCAGCGGATAGCGTCCGCGCCGTAAGTTGCGAGCGCCTCGAACGGGTCGACGGCGTTTCCTTTGGATTTGCTCATCTTCTGTCCGTTTTCGTCCTGAACGTGACCGAGGACTATGACGTTCTTATAAGGCGCTTTGTTGAAAAGCAAAGTCGATTCGGCAAGCAGGGAATAGAACCAGCCTCTTGTCTGGTCGACCGCTTCGGAAATGAAGTCCGCAGGGAACTGTTTTTCGAAAACGTCTTTATTTTCAAAGGGATAGTGGTGCTGAGCAAAGGGCATTGCGCCCGAGTCGAACCAGCAGTCTATAACTTCGGGAACGCGGTGCATTTCTCCTCCGCATTCGGGACATTTTATCGTTATTTCGTCGATATACGGGCGGTGCAGTTCGACGGTCTTCGCTCTTTCGTCGCCGCTCATTTCATAGAGTTCTTCGCGGCTTCCTACCGAATGAAGATGTCCGCATTCACATTCCCAGATATTCAAGGGAGTTCCCCAATAACGGTTACGGGAAATACCCCAGTCCTGAACGTTTTCGAGCCAGTCGCCGAAACGTCCTTTTCCGATATTTTCGGGGATCCAGTTTATTGTGTTGTTGTTTCTTATAAGGTCGTCTTTTACGGCGGTCATCTTGATAAACCATGATTCGCGCGCGTAATAGATAAGAGGCGTGTCGCATCTCCAGCAATGCGGATAGTTATGCTCGAATTTCGGAGCATCGAAAAGAAGTCCTTTCGCGTCGAGGTCCTTTAAGACTTCGGGGTCGGCTTTCTTTACGAAAAGTCCCGCAAAGGGAGTTTCGGCGGTCATATTGCCTTTTCCGTCGACAAACTGAACGAACGGCAGGTCATATCTCTTACCGACTCTTGCGTCGTCTTCGCCGAACGCGGGAGCGCAGTGGACGATACCTGTACCGTCGCTCATGGTGACGTATCCGTCGACCATTACGATATGAGCCTTTTTCTTCTGTTTTGCGGCGGCGACGCCTGCGCACTCGTAAAGCGGCTCGTACTCTTTATATTCAAGGTCTTTGCCTTTGTAAGTCTCAAGAACTTCGTAGGCGGGTTTTTCGTCGGTCGCAAGTTTTCCGAGGACCTTATCCGCAAGCGCTTCGGCTATATAATAGGTATATCCGTCAGCCGCCTTTACTTTGACATAGGTCTCGTCGGGGTTTACGCAGAGCGCGACGTTTGACGGCAAAGTCCATGGGGTCGTCGTCCAGGCAAGGAAATATGCGTCCTCGCCCTTCGCCTTAAAGCGGACTATCGCGGAGCGTTCCTTGATATCTTTATATCCCTGAGCCACTTCCTGAGCGGAAAGCGGAGTTCCGCAACGGGGGCAATAGGGAACGATCTTGAAGCCTTTGTAAAGAAGTCCTTTTTTCCATATTTCCTTGAGCGCCCACCATTCCGATTCGATAAAGTTATCGTCGTAGGTGACGTAAGGATTTTCCATATCTGCCCAGAAACCAACGGTAGAGGAGAAATCCTCCCACATTCCCTTATATTTCCAGACGCTTTCCTTACACTGCTTTATAAACGGTTCCATTCCGTATTCTTCGATCTGGTCTTTTCCGTCAAGTCCGAGTTTTTTCTCGACTTCAAGTTCGACGGGAAGTCCGTGGGTATCCCAGCCTGCCTTACGCGGGACCATATACCCTTTCATCGTGCGGTAACGGGGTATCATATCCTTTATAACGCGGGTGAGAACGTGACCGATATGCGGTTTTCCGTTCGCGGTCGGAGGGCCGTCGTAGAACGTATAGGTCTTTCCGCCCTCGTTTTTTGCCATGCTCTTTTTGAAAATATCGTTTTTCTTCCAGAATTCCTCGATCTTCTTTTCTCTGTCAACGAAATTAAGATCGGTCGGTATTTTGTCGTACAGCATTTCATATCCTCCGTATAAATAAAAAAGGTTCCGTCCTTTTTAACAGGACAGAACCGGTCTGCTTACCACCTATTAAAAGTATGCCGTCACATACCGCTCTTTTACGGAGAGCCCCCGGCGAGACTTACTGATTTCGGTCCGCGACTCGGAAGTGATATTCGTCCGAAGTTACTTTTCACCGGGCTTGCACCCTCCCCGGCTCGCTTTGAATTTCACATAGGGACTACTGTCTTCGTCATTGTCTTTACTTGATTGTAGCATTAAATATTGAAAAGTTTGTGATTAAACTGTGAATTTTAAGAAAACACGCTATTCCGCGATTTTGCAGACGTCGACCCATTCGTAACTGTCGACCGCGTTTTCGAGGTCTTCGCAGGAAAGTTTTACCGCGCTGTTCGACGAGCCGCACGCAGGATAGACATAGTCGAAACGGCGGAGACTTTCGTCGAAATACACTTTTACGCCGTCATTGATCCCGAACGGACAAACGCCGCCGACGGCATGTCCGATAAGTCTTTCAACGTCGTCGAACGCAAGCATTTTTGCTTTTGTGTGAAACGTTTCCTTGAATTTCTTATTGTCGACCTTCGTATCTCCCGCGGAAACGACCAATATCGCGCCGTCGTCAAGAGAAAAGGAAAGCGTTTTTGCGATATGCGCGGGTTCGCAGCCGACCGCTTCTGCGGCAAGGGCGACGGTCGCGCTCGAAACGTCGAATTCCTTTATTCTGTCGGCAAAACCCTTTTTCTCAAGATGTGCCTTTGCTTTTTCAAAACTCATTTGATTTTTCCTCTGTTACGGTAAGTCCCCGCGTTTCCGCGGGGACTGTGTTTTTAAGTTTCAGACCGTCTTATTTCTTTTTGGAAAAGAGAGCCTTGAATTTATTCATATCGCCTTTGCAAACAACAAAGTATACTATGCAGAATGCTGCTGCGAGAACTACGACTACTCCGATAACGATCCAGAGCCATACAAGGCTTCCGCCTTTTGCAGGTTCTTCCTGTTTGTTATCGTCTTTCTTGTCGTCGTCTTTTTTGTCGTCGTCTTTCTTATCGTCATCGGGAGTTGTGCTTCCGGTAAGAGCGGCGTAAGAATCTTCAAACGCTTTCTGAGCCGCCTCAAGTGCGGTCTCGTCGATGGTCTCGGCGTTGAGGGCTGCCTTAAATTCTTCGAAAGCAGCGACTACGTCGGCTTTCTGGGTCTCGTCGTAAGAAGTGTCGCTTTCAAGTTCAGCCATTTTGGTTTCAGCCGCGGCAAATGCGGTTCTGGCAGCCTTTACGACTTCACTCTCTTCAACCGTCGGGTTGTCGGGCGTTACCGGATCGGTGTTTGTGTTGTTGTTATTATTATTGTTGTTATTGTTATTATTATTATTGTTGTTATTGTTATTATTATTATTGTTGTTGTTATTATTGTTGTTATTGTTGTTATTGTTGTTGTTAGAAGCGTTTCCGCCGTCACCTTCGAATATCATGCTTGCGGCGTAAGCCATACCGGATTTCGTTTTCTGGTCGGTTTCGTTAAAGATACCGTTTGAAATCTGGAATCCGCAGAAAGCAGAGGGGTCCATATCCGCGTCGTTAAGGTTTATAGAGCAGTTGAAGTTTATCTTGTCGCTCGGTTTTACGCCGAGAGCGGTCCATTCAAGAGCAAGTTCATAAGTATAGTTACCCTTGGTCTTGTCGGAAACCTTGATAAAGCCGCTGGGCGCTCTTCCGTATTTATTGGAGTCGTAAGCGTTCTTTTTCTGGTTGAGGCTGCTTCCGAGAGTGTTTCCGAGGTTCATTGCCGCAACGATCTTGCCGTTGTCCTGAGCAATGGTATAGTCAGTGGTGCTTCCGCTGTCGCTTGAACCCTTGAAAACAGATATCTGAAGACCGTCGCCCGCCCAGTTAGCGTCGGGGTTATCGTCGAGCTGACCTGCGTTTGTAACATCAACTATAAGATAAAGGTAAGTAGCGTCCCATGCGGCATAGCCGGTAATGGTGCAGTTCCACCAGTCGGACTGTTCGCGCTGGGGGTGCTCTTCGGCGTCGTAACGGAGAGAGTTTCTGTTTCCGTCAAGCGGGAAACTTTCGCTCCAGGAACCGTCGCTCTTGAGACATTCGGATCCCTTCATCTTGAATATCTGCTTATAGCAGGAATCAACATTACCGTCAAGTTTGGGAGCAGAAGAAGTTTTCGGAACATTGAAAACCTTCGAGTCCTTTACGGTCACGCCGGTTGCGGCAGACGTATTTACGGCAAAGCAGGCAAACAAAGAGACCGCCATGACTATCGCCATAAAAACGGAAAATACTTTTTTCATAAAAAAGGTCCTCCTTAGGAGCATTTTTGCTCCG
Organism: uncultured Eubacteriales bacterium; assembly: GCA_934486965.1. Lineage (GTDB taxonomy): Bacteria > Bacillota > Clostridia > Oscillospirales > UBA644 > Geddesella. Next base: position 7,761 of record CAKSQP010000012.1, on the reverse strand, counting down.
TATTATCATGAATTATCGGGGATTCTCCCCTATCGCACGGACAGTATATCACATAAACCGGTCAATTTCAAGTACCATATACTGCCTTATCTGTTCACAAATTCAAATTTTCCGTTTGTGAAAAGTGACAAAAAAATTTTTTGCAAATTGTGCAACTTGCACAAAGCCTCGGGTGGTTTGTAAAAAAATATTCACAAAATACAACTTAATATGCTAATTTTTCGACATTTGCAATCATTTTTTGACACAAAAATAACACTGAATTTGCCAAAAAAAGAAAGTGGTAAAATTTTGTAAACTCTGAATACACCCCCCGAAAACGCCGTGCGGAGTTTGTGAAAAAAAACGGAAATTAAAGGAAATACGGGAAAGACACTTGACAGACGGATATATATATGTTAAAATGGTAGAGCCGCATAGCAGAGGTTTCAAAAGTGCAATGCACTGCCTTGATAGCGAGACTTTTATAAAGAGGTAAAAAAATGTACGCAGTTTTCGTAACAGGCGGAAAGCAGTATAAGGCTGAAGAGGGCGATACCCTTTTCATCGAAAAACTCGACGCCGCAGCAGAAGACACAGTAGTCTTCGACAAAGTATTGCTCGTATCCGCAGACGGCTCGTTGAAAACGGGCGCCCCCTATATCGACGGTGCGAAAGTCGAAGCCAAAGTCGAGAAGAACGGCAAAGGCAAAAAGATCCGTATCTTCAAGTACAAGGCTAAGAAAGGTTACCGCAGACGCATGGGTCACAGACAGCCGTATACAAAAATAGTAGTAACGGCAATCAACGCGTAAGAAAGTAGGAGGTGTTTTTTAATGGCACATAAGAAAGGTGTAGGTTCTACCAAAAACGGAAGAGATTCCGAGTCAAAACGTCTTGGTGTTAAGAGAGCCGACGGTCAGTTCGTATTGGCCGGAAACATTCTCGTAAGACAGAGAGGAAGCAAGATCCACGCCGGCGAAAATGTCGGTAAAGGTTCCGACGATACTCTGTTCGCTCTCACCGACGGCGTAGTTAAATTCGAAACTTTCGGAAAAGGCAAGAAGAGAGTCAGAATAGCTGCCGAATAAGGCATGCCTTTCAGTCAATCGGATAAAATCGGCTTACAGTGAAAGGCTGTAAGCCTTTTTTATTTATACTTCTGTTATATTATATCAAGCCCGACGGGCAGAGGTGATTATGTTTGCAGACAGCACTGATTTATATGTAAAAGCGGGAAACGGCGGCGACGGAGCCGTTGCTTTCCACAGAGAAAAATACGTTGCGGCGGGCGGTCCCGACGGCGGCGACGGCGGAAAGGGCGGAGACGTCATTCTGACGGTAGCCGACAACCTCAACACCCTTGCCGACCTGCGTTTCAAGCACAGATTCGTTGCCGAAAACGGTGAAAACGGAAAAGGCTCGAAGATGTTCGGAAAGAACGGAAAAGACCTTTATATCCGCGTTCCGAAAGGGACGGTCGTCAAAGATAAGAAGACGGGTCTTGTAATAAAAGACATGAGCGACGGCAACGATTTCATTATAGCAAAAGGCGGCAGAGGCGGCTGGGGAAACAGACATTTCGCGACCCCGACAAGACAGGCTCCGCGCTTTGCGAAACCCGGAATTCCCGGAGAAGAAAAGGAAATTATCCTTGAACTCAAGATGATAGCGGACGTCGGGCTTATAGGCTTCCCGAACGTCGGGAAAAGCACTTTGCTTTCGGTCTCGTCGGCGGCAAGGCCGAAGATAGCAAACTATCATTTCACTACCCTTACGCCGAGCCTCGGCGTTGTAAAACTTGAAAACGAAGCCTCGTTCGTCATGGCGGACATTCCCGGAATAATAGAGGGAGCATCCGAAGGACAGGGACTCGGACATGAGTTTCTGAGACACATCGAAAGATGCAGACTTCTTCTGCACGTCGTCGATATTTCCGGCAGCGAGGGCAGAGACCCCGTTGAAGACTATGAAACGATAAACAAGGAACTTGAAAATTTCAGCGAACTTCTGGCTGCGTGCCCGCAGATAGTCGTCGGGAACAAAGCCGATATAATAACCGACGGCGAAGTTGCCGAGAAATTCAGACGGTACGCAAAAGAAAACGGTCTTGAATATTACGAAATTTCCGCGGCGGCGCATACGGGAGTCCGCGACTTATTATATAAGGTATACGAAAAAGTCGAAAAACTGCCCCCCGTCAAGGTCTACGAACCCGAATATGTCGAAGAGGAAACAGACCTCGGCGACGCGGGAGATATCACAATCGAAATAAAAGACGGCGTTTATATGGTCGAGGGCGCAAAACTTCTCCATATAATGCGCGGAATAAACTTCGACGATTATGAATCTCTTCAGTATTTCCAAAAGATCCTCAACGTTTCGGGAGTTATCGACAAACTCCGCGCGGCGGGAATCAAAGAGGGCGACACGGTAAGTATTTACGACTTCGAATTCGACTTTGTTATCTGAGGAACAGACTATGAAAAAGAAAACAGGATTTATTGCGGCGCTGCTGCTTTCCCTTGCTTTGCTCGGCGGCTGTTCGTCTTCCGAGAATTTAGGGCTCGTTCAGACGGCGTCGGTCCTTCCCGAAAACGGAAAGACCGCGATAGTTTCGGCGGAGGGTTCGGTCTTTGCGGCGAATTACTTTGCGGAAGCCCCGACTTCGGCGGAAGACTGTTCGGCAAAGATACAGGAACTCATAGACAAGGCTGCCGAAACGGGCGGCACTGTCTATCTCAAGGGCGGGACATACCGCCTTGCAAAGCCGATAAATCTTCCCGACAACGTTTCTCTGCGCGGCGATTTTTCGTCCCCGAACACCAAATCGGGAAGCACCGCGGAAACGGTTCTCGTTGCGTTAAAAACCGAAGAAAACAAATCTGCGGCGATAATCAAAACGGGAAACGACTGCACCATATCCGGTATAAAGATATGGTACGAAAATCAGAATTATTCCGAAGACGAGGGCTTCGGTTATGCAATTTCGGCGGCACGCTGCGAAAATGTCACGCTCGAAAACATTTCGCTTCCGAACTGCTATAAAGGCATAGAACTTACCGCGGCGAAAAACGCGACCGTAAGAAATGTGTTCGTCACAGCGTTTTCCGAGGGTATCCGAATCGAAAGCACCGAGGGTTACACTTCGCTTTGCGACATCTCGGTAAGCCCCGTATATTTGTATAACGACCCGAAATTTGTCGCTCCCGACAATTTTGATTCTTCGGACGTCACAAATTTCATTACCGCAAACACTGTCGGCATATATATAGGAAACGCCGCAGACATTTCCCTTTACAACTGCTCGGTCGACACCGCGAAAACGGGAATTTACGTCAATATGCCGCAGACGGGCGAGGGAATGCTCACGGTGACAAAGTGTTCGACAGTCAACTGTCAGACTTCGGTCTATACCGAAGAGGCGGGCAAGAACGGGCTTGTATTCGAAAGTTCGACTTTCGGTTCAAACGGGCTTTCGGGTTCGACAGGTCTTTATTTCGGACAAAACTATAAGAGCGAGGCGGTCGTCTCGAACTGCAGGTTTGTCGGCTTTCCCGATACTGCGATGAAGTCGGAGGGTTCGGGGCTGACATCGGTCGTCAACTGTTCGTATGTCGGCTGGCATGAAAGAGCGATAGAATCAAGCGACGAAACGCTTTCCGTGCTTTTTTCCCATTTCGAAATTTCCAAATCGCTCGGTATCCTTAATAATTACGGAGTCGGAATGTTCATTGACTGCACTTTCCTTGCCGACACCGTTATCGAGGGCGGAAACTATATCCAGAACGACGAAAAGAGCGGATATTCCGTTCCGACGCCCGATCTTTCGGCAGTCTATACATCGTCCTCCCTTTCCCCGAAAAACAAGAGTTATATAAAGGCATCGGATTTCGGAGTTTCCCCCGACGCCGACGACAACGGACCTTTACTGCAGGCGGCAATCGACGCCGCAGTTCAGAACAGCGCGGGAACAGTCCTTCTGGACGCGGGAACATACAGCGTAAAAACACCGTTCGTTCTCCGCGAAGACGTCTATCTCATCGGGACGGGAACAGACAATTCCTCTTTCTCGACGAAACTCGTTTACGAAACGAACTCGGTAGGAGCGTCTCCCCTCATAACCATGCAGAAAAATTCGGGAGTTGCGGAAATTACGCTTTCCTGCAAAGCCTTTACCGACGCGGCGGCGTTCCTTTCCGAAGGAAACCTGCCGTCGACATACATGATCGCGGCGGAAAACGTTTCGGGCGTTAAAGTAAGCGGAATAAAACTCGACAACACTCCGAACGGAATTCTCTTCTCGAACGTTTCGAACGGAAGAATTTCGGACGTTACAGGCTCTTCCCTCTTTGAAAACATACTCTTAAAAAACTGTGAAAACGTCCTTACGGCGTTCTGCAGATTTTCGACCGACGGTTTTTCAAACGGAGGATATACCGATTATGCGGAAAAACACGGCAGAAGCATTGAGGTCTCGGGCGGCAGGGCTGTCCTTTTGCAGAACACTTCGGACGGTCAGAATGTCGGAATAAGCCTGACTTCCGAAACGAACGGTACGTCCGACGCCGCAAAAATCATCGCAGTCGGAAATTGCCTTATAAACAATAAAATTTCCGTTTACGTTTCAAATACCGAGAACGCTGTCTTCCTTTCAACGATTTCAGCACCGTCGGACGGATACCATTTCAGTTCCGAAACGACGAATAAAGGAAAAGTCGACGTTTACGGCACGGTAACGGGCGGAACGGTCTCGTCCGCAGCCGTGATAAGAAACGGGAACTGCGGCATATATTCGGGTATTTTCAAACAGGCGGGAGACAACGCCGTGCTTGTCTACGGAGGCACTTCCCTTGTCTGCGGAAACATTTTCCCCGATATCCCGAAAGGAAACCATATTTCGCAGTCCGCGGGAAATACTTCGGCGGTCGGGAATATCGTCCGTTCCGAAAAGATATTCGCGGCGATAAGCACGACCTATATGAAAACGGACGTCTCAGGCGGAACGCTTAAAGAACAGTTTTCGATCAAAGGTTACGACGCGAACGCGGGCGATAACGATGAAGAGGGCGAAGACGCAGGCGAAAGTTAAAAAAGTACAGATATTGTCCCTTTCCTGAAAAAGGAAAGGGATTTTTTTGTCATAAAAGCGGCAATTTGTGATTTTTATATGTATAAATTGTTACCTATTGACAACTTGTCAATAAAATGTTATAATTTCAAAGAAAGTTATCTCAACTTTTTATATTATATAATTATAGGGCGACGGCCCTTGAAAGGAGCAATCAAAAATGCAATACCCCGTTGACAAAATAAGAAATATCTGCCTTTTAGGCCACCTCGGTTCGGGAAAGACCGCACTCGCAGAGGCACTTCTTTACTACACCAAAGGAACCGACAGACTCGGTTCGAGAGAAGAAGGAACGACGGTTTGCGATTTTGACGCCGAGGAGATAAACAGAAAAATCTCGATATCCACCGCGGTAGCTCCCGTATACTACGGCGATTATAAGATAAATATTCTCGATACACCGGGCGAATTCGACTTTTCGGGCGAAGTTATTCAGGCTCTTTCCGCCTGCGAATACGCGATAATCACCGTTTCCGCGCGAAGCGGCGTTAAAGTAGGTACGGAAAAGGCGTTCAAAATGTGCAAAAAGAGAGGGATTCCGGTTCTTTTCTACATAACAAAAATGGACGCCGACAGTGCCGATTACCACAAGGTAATGGTTCAGCTAAAGGAAAAATTCGGACAGAAGATATGCGCTTACAACGTCCCCATCATCGTCGACGGCAAAACGCTCGGATATGTCGACCTCAAGGATATGGAGGGCAAACGCTACGAAATGGGCGTTAAAGTCCCCGTTGAGATTCCCGCGTCGATGAACGGACTTGTTTCCGAGATGAAAGACGGCTTCAACGAAGCGCTTGCGGAAACTTCCGACGAAATGATGGAAAAATACTTTGCAGGCGAGGAATATACCATAGACGAGATAAAAGCCGCGATGAAATCCGGCATAAGAAACGGAGATATCTACCCCGTTATGTCGGGTTCCTCGGTAAAACTTCTCGGAATCGACCCGCTTCTTTACTTTATGACAGCCTACACCCCCGAACCCGCGGCTGACCCGAACGCTCCGACAGCGCTCAGAATATTCAAGACCGTAGCCGACCCGTTCGTCGGAAAGATGTCTTATTTCAAAGTTCTGCAGGGTAAAGTAAAGCAGGGCGACGCTCTTACAAACACAAGAAACGACGCGGCGGAAAAGATGAGCAAACTTTACGTCGTCAAGGGCAAAAAGCAGACCGAAGTTCCCGAAATAGGCGCGGGAGACATCGGCGTTGTAACGAAACTCCAGCAGACCTCGACAAAGGACATTCTTTCCGCTTCCGGCGCAAAAGCGGACGCTCCCGAAATCGAATATCCGAAGCCCTGCCTTTCCATGGCGATAAAGCCGAAAGCAAAAGGCGACGAAGAAAAAATTTCGCAGGGTCTCCAGAAGTTAAAGGAAGAAGACCTCACATTTACCTATGAAACGAACCCCGAAACCCATGAGCAGATAATCAGCGGTATGGGTAAGGCTCACCTTGACATAATCGTAAGCAAACTCAAATCTAAATTCGGCGTTGACGTCGACCTCAAAGCACCGAGAATCGCATACAGAGAAGCGATACGCAAGAGAGTCGAGCAGCGAGGCAAACATAAGAAACAGTCGGGCGGACACGGTCAGTACGGCGACGTCCTTATGGTTTTCGAACCTTACGACGGCGAAGACCTGCTGTTCGAAGAAAAGATTTTCGGCGGTTCCGTTCCGAAGAACTTCTTCCCCGCGATCGAAAAAGGACTCCGCGAATGTGCGGCTAAAGGTATTCAGGCGGGATATCCCGTAGTCGGTCTTAAAGCGACCCTTATCGACGGTTCTTATCACGACGTAGACTCGTCGGAAATGTCCTTCAAGATGGCGGCAAGCATTGCCTTCAAGGAAGGTCTTAAGAATGCAAGCCCGACCATTCTCGAACCGATAGGAACTCTTAAAGTTTATATTCCCGACAGCCTCATGGGCGACATCATCGGCGATATAAACAAGAGACGCGGTCAGATACTCGGCATGAACCCTGCGGAAGACGGAATGCAGGAAGTCGTCGCGGAAGTTCCGATGTCGGAAATGGCGGATTACGCAATAGATCTGCGTTCGATGACAAGAGGCGTCGGCTCCTTTAATATCGAATTCGCGCGTTATCAGGACGCTCCTGCGAACGTCGCGGAACAGGTCATAGCGGAATACCAGAAGACCAAAGAAGAATAATTTTATAAAAAAGCAGGGGGGGCGGCTTTGACCGCCCCCCCCGTTTTTCGGAGTTCTTATGAAAAAGATTTTAATTTGCATTATATTGCTTTTGCTTGTCGGCTGTTCCCCCGTCTCGACGCTTCCCGCCGAAACGCCCGTTCCGAGCGGAGAAAAGAAAGTGCAGAAAATCCCCGCCAAAAGCGAAAAGAAAGGCTCTTCCGACCCGAAAGACTTTTCGGACGTAAAACTGCTTGAAGAAAAAAGCGGCAATTATAAGGCTGAGGACTGATAAGGAAGCATTGCTTCAAAACTTCGCCTTTCGGCACAATAATGCGTTAAAAGCACCGGATATGCGACAGCATTATCCGGTGCTTTTGCCTTTTCTTGCACTCGAAAATCTTGTTTTGAAGTGCTACGCAGTTTCGTAGCAGAGTAAAATTTCTTGTATCGAAGTTCAAAATGCAGCAAGGCTGACGCCTTGCGAGGCTTTGGA
>CAKSQP010000011.1 GCA_934486965.1 uncultured Eubacteriales bacterium | reverse complement strand
TGAGCAAGAAAAAGAAGACCGTGTTTATCGCAGTCTGGCTCGTTTTAATTGTCGCCCTGACGGTAGGTGCAATCATCGCGCCTGCGGCGTCGGGCGAAAAAGAGACGATAAAAGACGCGATGAAAGACGCGGTACTGCACGGACTCAACAAAGTGGAATTTCTCGGGCTCGAAGTAAACCCTGCGGTAATTTCGGGATTTATCTTAACCGGAATTCTCCTGCTTTTTGCGGCGGCGGTGCGAATTTTCGCGATCCCCCGTTTCAAAGAAGTCCCCGGAAAATTTCAGACGGTAATCGAAACGGCAGTCGGATTTTTCGATAACCTCGCCAAAACGAACAGCCCCCAACGGAATTCGTTTCTGGGAGCGTACCTTTTCGGCGCGGGTTCCTACATTTTTGTCGGAACGCTTTTTGAACTGTTCGGAATCGAAGCGGTAACGACGGAGGGACTTCCCATTTCCCTTCCCGCCCCCCTTTCGGATATAAACGCCGCGATAATGATGGGCTTTCTTTCCTACGGGGTTATCCTCGGCGGAGGGCTTGTCGGAAACGGTATAAAGGGCGTCGGAGGAGCATTAAAAGACTTTTCGCTCCCCGTCTCGATGAGTTTCAGACTTTTCGGAGCGTTGCTTTCGGGAGCGCTGGTAACGGAACTTGTTTACCACTATGTAAGTTTAAGTTTTGTTTTACCTGTTGCGGTCGGCGTTTTGTTCACCTTACTGCACGCTCTTATCCAGACTTACGTTTTAACGATGCTCACCTCCGTATTCTACGGAGAAGCGGCAGAAAGAAAACCTAAAAATAAAAAACAGGCAAAAGCCTGACGGAGGTATAAAAAAATGAAAAAAGCAATCAAAATCATCACCGTATGTCTCATTCTTACTCTTATGATATCCGTTTTCGCTCTTCCTGCGTTTGCAGCCGAGGAGACGACGACCGCCGAAAGCATTGCGGTAGCCCCCACAGATGAAACAAACGAAAACGACGTCCTTTCAACAAAAGCAATAGCCGCGGCAGTCGCCATTGCAGTCGTCGCGGTAGGCGGCGCGATAGCAATGGGCTTTGCAATTTCCAAAGCCGTTGACGGAATTTCACGTCAGCCCGAAGCAGACGGCAAAATAAGAACATCTCTCATGCTCGGTCTTGTATTTATCGAAACCGCTATCATCTACGCACTTATCGTTGCAATTCTTATAATCTTCGTTCTTTGATCGGGAGGCATATAAATGAATCTGCCGCTTAATATTGATTTTCAGCAGATACTTCTGCATCTGCTCAATTTTGTAATTCTTGCGGGCGGTCTTTATCTTCTTTTATACGGACCGGTCAAAAAGTTCATGGACAAAAGAGAGACCGCGTTTGCCGAAAGAGAACAGTCTGTAAAAGACGGACTTCAAAAGGCGGAAGACCTCAAAGCGGAATATGAAAAACGCATTGCGGCGTCCGAAGAAGAGATCGCAAAAATAAAGTCTGACGCCGCAAAGAAAGCCGCCGCAGAGGGAGAAGCCGCAATAGAACAGGCGAAAGCGCAGGCGACGAACATCGTCGTTGCGGCACGCAAAGAGGCTCTTCACGAAAAAGACCGCATTATGACCGAGGCTCAGAAGGAAATTTCAGACCTTGCCGCAGACGCTGCCGAAAAACTCATCTCGCAGTCGACTTCCGACTCTTTCGACAGTTTCCTTGACGACGCCGAACGGGGTGCGGAAAATGAATGATAAAAAAGCCGTTCTTTATTCCTTTGAAGAACCCACCGCCGCACAGAAAGAGCGTTTTTCCGCTTTTATCAAAAAAAAGTACGGCGAGGGCTTTTCCTTTGAATGGAAAAAGGACGAAAAAATAAAAAAGGGATTCAAACTCGCCGTCGGCTCGGAAATTTACGACTGGACGGTCGCGGGAAGATTTCTTCAACTTAAAAACGAAATAGAAAAAAGCGCCGGAAGTTCGGGAAACGTCGTTTCTCTTATAAAAGAAGCGGTCTCTTCCTTTTCGCCGAAGGCTGTCCCGAATGAAATAGGAAAAGTAAAGAGCGTCGGCGACGGAATTGCCGTTGTCACGGGGCTTGAAAGAGTAACTTACGGCGAAATAGTGGTATTTTCCTGCGGGATAAAAGGAATGGTCCTCGACCTCGACAGAGACGAAGTCGGCTGTATCCTTTTTGACGACGACGAAGAAATAACCGAGGGAAGCACCGTTTACCGCACGGGAAAAACTGCGGGAATGCCCGCGGGCGACGATTTTCTCGGAAGAGTTGTCGACCCTCTCGGCAATCCGATCGACGGAAAAGGCGAAATAGTTGTTTCCGACTATCTTCCGATAGAAAGCCCCGCGCCGGGGATTATCGACCGTCAGCCCGTAAACAAACCGATGGAAACGGGACTTCTCGCTATCGACTCGATGTTTCCTATCGGAAGAGGTCAGCGTGAACTCATAATCGGCGACAGACAGACCGGTAAAACCGCTATTGCCGTCGATACGATAATAAACCAGAAAAACAAGGGCGTTATCTGCATATATGTCGCGATAGGTCAGAAAGCAAGTTCCGTCGCGCAACTTACCGAAACCCTGAAAAAGCATAACGCCATGTCCTATACCGTTATAGTCAACGCCTCCGCAAGCGACCCCGCTCCGCTTTTATACATTGCGCCTTATGCGGGCTGTGCTTTGGGCGAATATTTCATGAACCGCGGAAACGACGTCCTTATCGTCTACGACGACCTTTCAAAGCACGCGGTCGCCTACCGCTCCTTGAGTCTTCTTCTCGGACGTTCACCCGGACGTGAGGCGTACCCCGGAGATATTTTCTACCTTCATTCGAGACTTCTCGAACGCTCCGCTCACCTTTCCGACGAAAGAGGCGGCGGCTCGATGACCGCTCTGCCGATAGTCGAAACACAGGCAGGCGACGTTTCGGCATACATTCCGACAAACATAATCTCGATAACCGACGGACAGATATTCCTTGAAAGCAGTCTCTTTTTTGCGGGTCAGCGCCCTGCTGTAAACGTCGGGCTTTCGGTTTCGCGTGTCGGCGGCGACGCACAGACAAAAGCGATGAAAAAGGCTACGGGCGCAATAAGGCTTGACCTTGCGCAATACAGGGAAATGGAAGTCTTCACGCAGTTTTCAAGCGACCTCGACGAGGCGACAAAGAAAACCATCGACTACGGAACGGGGCTTATGCGGCTTCTGCGTCAGGAGCAGTACAGTCCTTTCAGTCAGCACGAACAAGTCATAATGCTTGTTGCGGCGCTTCACAAAACGATGCTTTCCGTTCCCGCAAACGAGATAAAAACGTTCCGCGAAGGACTTATTTCACATATTGAAACGGCACTGCCCGAGACCTGCCGCAGAATAGACGTCGCGGGCGAACTTTCGGACGAAATGCGGTCGGAAATAATTTCCGAAGCGGATAAATACCTTGAAATCTACAAGCAGGGACGGTGACCGCCGTGCCCAACACCAAAGAGATAAAAAATCATATAGAAAGCGTTAAGGACACAAAAAAGATAACGAACGCGATGTACCTTATCGCTTCGGCAAAGATGAGAAAGGCGAAAGCGGAACTTGACAGAACGCGCCCGTATTTTACGGCGGTAAAGTCGGAGATGAAACGTATCTTCCGTTCCGCACCGAACGTCAAAAGTCCGTATTTTTACCCCGAAGACAAAAACTTAAGCAACGGAGCGTTTGGCTGTCTTGTCATAACCGCCGACAAAGGGCTTGCGGGAGCGTACAATATGAACGTTATCCGCAAAGCCGAAGAACTGCTTTCAGAGCACGAAAATACCAAACTTTTCGTCGTCGGGGAGTTCGGCAGACAGTATTTCGCGAAGAAAAAGATACCCGTCGAAAAGAGTTTTCTGTATACCGCGCAGAACCCGACTATTCAGCGCGCAAGGGAAATAGCTGATATCCTCCTCGAACTTTACGACGCGCAGGCGGTAAGCAAAATTTACATCGTCTATACCGACTGGAAAAACGGAATGAGCGAAGAAACGGTCGAAACGAGACTTCTTCCGTTCCACCGCAACGAATTTGCGAACGCCGAAGAAAAGGAAGTCAAAACGCCTTTCGAATTCTTAAATTCCGTCGACGTTGTTCTGCGGGCGATGGTCCCGAGTTATCTTTCGGGATTTATCTACGCCGCGCTTGTCGACAGTTTCTGCTGTGAGCAGAACTCAAGAATGACGGCGATGGACTCGGCGAACAGAAACGCCGAAAAGATACTTTCGGAACTTTCCGTACAGTACAACAGAGTGCGTCAGGCGGCGATCACCCAAGAGATAACGGAAGTTTCCGCGGGCGCACGGGCGCAGAAAGCAAAAAAGGAGGCTGCAGAACTTGAATAGAGGAAAAACGGTCAAGATCTCAGGACCTGTAATCGACGTTGAATTTCCGGAGGGCAAACTCCCGAAAATAAAAGAAGCGCTGAAAATCATGACCGACAGCGGCGAAAAGACCGCAGAAGTCGCCGAACACGTCGGTAAAAACACCGTAAGGGCTATAATGCTTTCGGGAAGTGAAGGTCTTGCGCGCGGCGCCGAAGTCGTCGCCGAGGGAAAAGGAATAGAAGTTCCCGTCGGAAAAGAAACTCTCGGCAGAATGTTCAACGTTCTCGGAGAGCCCATCGACGGCAAAGATCCGATAGCAAACGCAAAAAAATATCCGATACACCGCAAAGCGCCGCGTTTCGACGAGCAGAAGCCCGCAGTCGAAGTTCTTGAAACGGGCATTAAGGTCATCGACCTTCTGGAACCTTATCCGAAAGGCGGTAAAATAGGTCTTTTCGGAGGTGCGGGAGTCGGCAAAACAGTTCTTATTCAGGAACTTATTCACAATATAGCGACCGAACACGGCGGATATTCTATCTTCACGGGCGTCGGAGAACGCAGCCGTGAGGGAAACGACCTCTGGCGCGAAATGCAGGAAAGCGGAGTTGCCGACAAGACGGCTCTCGTTTTCGGACAGATGAACGAAGCGCCGGGCGTAAGAATGAAAGTCGCGCTTTCGGGACTTACAATGGCGGAATATTTCAGAGAAGAAGAGCATAAAGACGTGCTTTTGTTCATCGACAACATCTTCCGTTTCGTTCAGGCGGGAAGCGAAGTTTCGACTCTTCTCGGAAGAATGCCGTCGGCTGTCGGATATCAGCCGACATTGGCGGAGGAAATGGGAGCGTTGCAGGAGAGGATAACTTCGACGAAAAACGGCTCCGTAACCTCGGTTCAGGCGGTTTACGTCCCTGCGGACGACCTCACCGACCCTGCGCCGGCAACCACCTTTTCACACCTTGACGCAACGACCGTTTAAAGCAGAAAAATAGCCGAACAGGGTATTTACCCCGCCGTCGATCCGCTTGAATCCTCGTCGAGAATACTTGAGGCGTCGACCGTCGGCAAGCGTCATTACGAAATAGCAAGAAAAGTCGAAGAAACTCTTCAGAAATATAACGAACTTCAGGATATTATCGCAATTCTCGGTATCGACGAACTCGGCGAAGAGGATAAACTCACCGTTTCGAGAGCAAGAAGAATTCAGAGATTTCTGGCGCAGCCGACCCATGTCGCGGAAAAATTTACCGGTATTCCCGGTATTTACGTTCCGATAAAAGAGACCGTAAGAGGTTTTGAAGCCATTGTTTCGGGCGACGCCGACAAATATCCCGAAGCCGCATTTTACAATGTCGGAACTATCGACGACGTCGTCAAAAAGGCGAAGGAGCTGTAAAAAATGGCTGAAACTTTTCAACTCCATATCCTTGAATCGGACGGAACTTTTTACGAGGGAGAATGCGAATCTCTTATTATTCCGACGACCGAGGGACAATACGGTATCCTTGCGCATCACAGCAATATGATAGGCGCGCTTCTTCCGGGGGTAATAACCTATAAGATACCCGGAAAAGAAAAGGAAGTCGCGTCGGTTTCGGAAGGTATCGTCAAAATCGAAGACAACGACGTCCTCATTATGGTGAACACCGCCGAACACCCCGACGAAATAGACATAAACGCCGCAAAAAGGCTTGCGGACGAGGCAAAAGAAGCTATGCTCCAGAAAAGGAGTATGCGTGAATACCGAACCGCGCAGGCGACCCTTGCAAAGGCTATCGGCAGACTCAAGGTCGGAAGATATTATGACTCCGATTTTTCAAAATAAAAAACCGTGCGTAAGGCTGATAAATTTCGCCTTTCACACAATAATGCCTCCGGATAATGCTGTCGCATATCCGGAGGTTTTGTTTTCTCTCAATCAAAAATTCTGTTTTGAAACGGCAGGCGGAGCAGAATCGATTTCACTGTCTTTCGACATTGCCTTTTTTTGACTTCTTTCGATAATTGTCCTGTTTATCGGACAGTATTTGCGGTACAATTATACAGAAAGGAGGCCGAAGCAATGAAAACCGTTAACATATCCTACACAAGAAAAGAATTCTACAAATTCTTTATCGAAAGGGTAAAACAGGAGGACGGTTTTTTTTCAGCGGAAGACAAAGAAAATTTATACGGTCTGATTCTCGATTCAGCATTCGTGGAAAAGATTTTCGGTATTTTCATCAAGGAAAAGATCGCCGAAAATGAAAGGCTGAAGAAGAAAGAACTTCAGGAAAAGAGGATTGAAGCAGAAAGACGACGAAAAGAAAAAGTCAAGGCAAAAAAGCCGAAAAAACCGCTGCCGCAAAAAGCAAAATGGGAGAAAATAATAGAGGAAAAGGGAGAAAACGGCGTTGCAATGCTGTCGGCACTTTCTGCTGAAAAGAACGCCGGACTTTTGTCCTATCTGAAAAGCCAAATGACAAATAAATAGGGGACATGGTTCGCGCCGCCCCGATTTGTCGTGCCGTGTGCAGGGGGAGGTAATGGGAAAAGCCTCCCCCTGCGCCCGTTCTACAATTTGCCGCACGGGAGAAACGGGGAAATCCTCCCCAAGTGTGCCGCGCTCTTTACTGCATGGGGGGGCACTCTTCCACCGAGGAGTTTGCGCGCCGATTTGCCGCACAGGGGCGGACAACTCCCCCTCCCCGATGTATTCGCAAGCCGATTTGCCTCACAGGGGAAACGGGAAGATCCTCCCCAAGTGTGCCGCGCGGAGTGGGGGCGGGGGAAATCGTCCCTATGTGCGCTCTCAGAGAGAAAGCGGAGCAAACTGCACCGCGACTGTGCCCCTATTGCCGCACGTGGGGGCGGAAACCTGTCACCCTGAGATGTTCGCGCCGCACGGGAGAAACGGGGAAATCCTCCCCAATCGCGCCGCGCTCTTTACTGCATGGAGGGGGGCACTCTTCCACCGAGGAGTTTGCGCGCCGATTTGCCGCACAGGGGCGGAGCCGAATAAGACCGCCCCATTTAAGACTTCACCCCGATTTGCGATATGGGGAGGGGGAAACTCGCCCTCCCTTATGTGTTCGCACGCCCGAAAAACAAAAATTTCCGTTTTGACACTTGCCAAAACGGAAATTTTATTTATCTTAACCCGTTATTACCGTTTCTCCCGAAAGAAGTTTTTTCAGGTCGTTTTTTATCTTATCGGTCTTGGTTTTCAGAACGACAAACCGTCCGTCGCCGTCAACGGTCATAAAGACTTTCCGCTCGTCGTCGGTCTTTAAGAATTCGACTGTCTCTTTGTGTCCGTCGGAAAAATTATAGACAAGACGAAGTTCCGCTTCTTTTTTGTCGGGAGTTTTTCCGAGACCGTTATGGCTTATCGCGACGATGTTCTGATAAAAACTTTTGAAATTGTCGACGTCAATCGGCGAATAGTCGAGAGTGACTTCCGAAACGGCTTTGTCGCCCTTGTCGTCGGTGTCGCACTTAATGTTGAAAGTATAGGTCTTTCCGTCGCAGGTATCGACCGTAAGAGACGAAAGGTCGGTAAGGTAGGCAATATTTACGAGCCGCTGACAGAACTGATAGGTGTCGGTATTTATAAAATCGAACGCCGATTTTTCGACCGAATAGATTATCGGCAGGTCGTCATAAGTGAAATAGATTTTGTTTTCGCTCGCGTTGCCTATCCGATAGACCGTCGTTTTTCTTATCTTACCGTCTTTGTTTGCCGCGTCGTAATACGGGTTTACCTCGCCGTTATCAAGCGTTACCGAAGTCGTATCGAGATCGGCGACGACCGTTACCACAGCCCCTGTCGAAATGCCGTATGCCGACAGTTTTTCGTCGTTCACTTCGTCTTCGGCTATTTCCGCCGTCGGGAGTGACGACAGCGTTTTGCAGAGAGACGTTACGGTGTCGGAATCCGCTCCGAAAACGAACGGTTTTTCCATTGTGTATCCCGAAATAAAGGACATATCGTTCTGCTCTTCCTCGTTTGAGGGGCGCAGTAATATCTCTTCGCCGTCCGCGCGTTTTATCGATATCGAAACCATTTCGTCGGAAGTGAAATACTTCGAAACGGTCTTCGAATAAAGCACCGAGACTTTTCCCATAAAGCGGGAGGTGCGGTCGCTGTCGAGAAGATATACGGTGTTTTCACCCTCAAAGCACATATATCTGCAATTCTCGGTATTGGGGGCGAAATCGCCGACAAGCATTGTTTTGGCCGTGCCGTCGACTTTTGTTAATGTAAGAACAGCCGACGGTTCATCAAACCCAAAGCCGTCCGTTCCGTTTTCGGTTATCGTCTTTACGACATAAACTTCGGCAAACGTTTCAAAAACGGCTTTCGAAGTTGCGGGCAGAAGAGTTATATTCTCCTTGCCCTTTATCTTAATTTCGTCGCCGTCGCGGATAAGGGTATATTCTCCGTTTGCGTTTTTAATTGTAAGGCTTTCAAAGAGGTTTGCCTCGTCGGTATAGACAAGTTGTCTTGCCTCTTTGGTATCGTCAGGCTTTTCGGACGGCTTATCCGCAAGCGATGAAACAAGCCATATACCCGCCGCGGCAAGCAGCACGAACGCCGCCGAAAGGCAGATAACGATTATCTTTTTTTTCGTCATTTATGTTTCCTCTTCAAGGTTATAACAACGCCCACCGCGATGAAAATTATCGGCAGGATAACGACTATCGAAACAAAGGACAGGATAAAGTCTGTTCCCGAAGCAAAGGAAAGGCTGTTTCCGGAAAGGTCGACGGAGGTTATGTCGGCGTCGATCTCTTCGGTCGCGGCGACAAGATATTTCGTCAGATTTATCATATATTCCGCCGAAGTCTGGGTACTTCCGTAGATGTTCGACAGGAAAATCTCGTCGACAAGAGAAGTTGACGCGCAGACAACGACATCGGACGCCGTTTTAAGAGTTCCGTTATAGCGGTATTTCTCGGAGACCGCCGCGATATCGAAAGGACCTTCCTTGTCGCCCGTTTCCTTGACGGTATTCCTTATATTGTTTTCCTGATAAAGGGTTATGTTTTTCGAAAACGAAGTCGCGGAAGACTGCAACAGCGAAAATGTCGCGATATTGTCGAGTTCGTCAAATTCGCGGGTCACGGTCTTGGTTTTTCCGAGTTGAACTCGGAGAGGCGCGTTTGAAGACGCGAGACTTCCCGAAATATTGCTTTCCGCGTAGTTTACCGTCAAAAACGAAATGTTGACGTTCTGCGGAGCGTAAACATAATCCTTTGAAGAATCAAATACAGTCTCCTCGCCTATTGAAAGTCCCCATTCGTCCTTTAAGTATTTTTCAAGGTAGGAGTTTTCGTTCATATCGAGGTCGCCGAAGACCATAAGATGTTTGCCGAGTTGTTCGCCGTTTGATAAAAACGCGTCTATCTTTTCGATATCGGCGGTGTCGTACGAACGGGTAGGATTTACGATAACAAGCATCGAATAATCGGCAGGAACTTCGTCGACAGTCGAAAGGTCGAGATATTCGACGACATAGCCGTTGTCTTCAAGCAGAAGTTCGTAATACGGGACGGTGTTTTCGCCGTGACCCGTTACAATGCCGACGGTCTGCAAATTTTCTTTCGAAACAAAGAGAGTCGCAGCGGCAAGTCTTCTTTCAAAGCCGACATATTCGAGGTTCTTTACGGCGTTGCTCTTTATTACCTTATATCTTCCCGTGTCGGGAGAATAGACCGCCATAATGACAGAACCCGTGACCGACGAATCAGTCCCGTCGTCAAGGTTTATTCCTCTCGATTTATAATAGGAGGGGTTGTAGGTCGGGTCGACGTAGGCGACGGAAATTCCGCCGTAAGCCTTTTCGTAGCCCTCGCAGGTCTCATAGATATATTTCGTTATTGAAACGCCCGAAGAGGTCGAAGAAGATTTCTTTACCGTCTCTTCGTCGGCGGCGATTATGAGTTCGATTTTTCTGCCTGCGGTTTTAAGGTCGCCGATAAGGTCTTTTGAGGTTTCCGAAAGGGTGAACACCTTTTCGGAAGTGAGGTCTGCACGCAGATTTACCTTATTCGAAAGAATTCCGAAAAAGAGGTTTATAACTACGGCGACGGCGATGAAAACGACGGTGAAAGCGGTGTTTACCGAATAATATTTCGCCTTTTTCGCTACTGATTTTTTAATTTCATACCGCGGAAAATCGGGGTTGAACTGTTCGATCGAAGTTTCGGTTTTTTTGTTCTTTTTCATCGTCTCACCTCAATTCCAGCGGCGTTTTTCCGTAACTCTTACCGCAAGGAAGAGGAATACGGCGGTGACGCTTATATAATAGATAACGGCGGGAAGTGAAATTATGCCGTTCGAAAAGTCCGCGTAATAGTTGTAAATAACGATATATTTGAAGACGTACTGAAGCCACATCGGGCAGAACGAAGTGAAAAATTCGACAACCATCATGCCGAAGAGCACCGAAAACGTTCCTGCGGCAGTCCCCGCGGGCGTCGAGGTAAGCGAGGAAATAAATACCGCGATCGAAACCATCGCCGAACCGACAAGCAGGTTTCCTATGCTGTTCGCAAAAAAACTGCCGTAGTCGGGAGTTCCGAAAATTATGATTATCCCGAAAAATACGATATTAACAAGAAACGCAAGGGCGTAAATTATATACGCTCCGAAAAATTTACCCGTGACATACCCCGTAACGGAAACGGGAGACGTCAGAATAAGTTGGTCGGTCCTGTTTTTCTTTTCGTCGCCTAAAAGCCGCATAGAAAGCACGGTGACGAAGACGATATCGATAAAGAATATCCAGAAACCGAAATAGTTTCCGACATATCCCGTGTTCTGCCAAAGAACGAAAATCGAAAAGACGACCGCCGAAAGCAGAGTATAGACGCCGAGACAGAACCAGCCGTAGCCCGTTCTGAAAGCGGAGACAAGTTCTTTTTTAATTATCGCTTTCATCGTCCTTTTCCTCGCTTTCCGTTTTTTCCGGCTCGGAGGAGATAAGCGCCGCCTTGCCGGTGTTTTTATCGACTATTTTAAGGAAGATATCTTCAAGGCTTACGCCGAGAGGAGTTATCATGAGAATATACCAGCTGCGTTTTGCACATTCGTCGAAAAGAATTTTTCTTATATCGACGTTTTTATCCGCTTCGACGATGATATCGACCGTTCCCTTTTCGAACGACCCGACGAACTCGGCTTTCGCAACACCCGCAAGGTTTGAAATAACGGGAACGACCTCGTCTTCGGGAGCGGAAAGGCGAACGCCGTAACGGCTGTTGGGTCCGACGTTCTGCGAAAGGGTCTCGATATCGGCGTCCATTAAAATTTCGCCCTTATTAAAGATGAGAACTCTGCCGCAGGTCGCCTGAATTTCGGAAAGGATATGCGACGAAATAAGGACGGTCTTCCTTTCTCCGAGTTTCTTTATCAGGTTTCTTATCTCGACTATCTCCCTCGGGTCAAGCCCTGCCGTCGGTTCGTCGAGAATAAGTATTTCGGGGCTTCCGATAAGGGCCTCGGCAAGTCCGACTCTCTGGCGGTAGCCTTTTGACAAATTGCGGATAACCCTGCCTTTGACGTCGGAAATTTTGACTATATCCATGACCTCGGCAAGATGTTTTTTCTTATCAAATCTGCATTTTTTCAGATCAAAAACGAAAGAAAGGTATTCCTCAACGGTAAGTTCGGGGTAGACCGGAGGAATTTCGGGAAGATATCCGATAAGTTTTTTTGCCTCGGAGGGCTTTTCCAGAATATCGTTTCCGCCTATTTCGATTTTTCCGTAGGACGAAGATATGTAGCCTGTGAGCATATTCATAAGAGTGCTTTTGCCCGCACCGTTAGGCCCCAGAACGCCTACGATTTCTCCCTCGGCAACGGAAAAGGAAACGTTGTTTACCGCAAGATTTTTGCCGTATTTTTTTGTCAGACCTTCGACTTTTATCATCTGTCGGTTCTCCTCATACAAAATCCGCCTGCAAGACGGTACATATTATATGATAATCCGTCTTTCAGGCAGGTTTGTGTTATAAATATTATTTTTCTTCCGCTTTGACGACCGCAATGGAAAGTTCGTCAAGTTGTTTCTGATCAACGGGAGCGGGACACTGGGTCATAAGTTCGGAAGCGTTCTGGACCTTCGGGAATGCGATAACGTCTCTGATATTTTCCGTTCCCGCAAGGAGCATTACAAGCCTGTCAAGACCGTAAGCAAGTCCGCCGTGGGGAGGAACGCCGTATCTGAAAGCGGTAAGGAGATATCCGAATTTTTCCTGAGCCTCTTCCTTTGTAAGCCCGATAGTTTCGAACATCTTCGACTGCAAAGTGCTGTCGAAAATTCTTATCGAGCCGCCGCCCGCCTCGTAACCGTTGATAACGATATCGTACGCCTTTGCCCTCGCCTTTTCGGGAGCGGTGTCGAGAAGGTCGATATCCTCTTCCATAACGGAGGTGAACGGGTGGTGCATTGCGACAAGCCTCTGTTCTTCCTCGCTGTATTCAAAGAGCGGGAATTCGGTTATCCAGAGCATTTCAAACTTCTTGTCGTCGATTCTGCCGAGACGTCTCGCCATTTCGCAACGCAGAGCGCCGAGAGAATCGAAAACGACTTTATCTTTGTCGGCAACGATGAAAACGGTGTCGTTTTTCTTCAGGTTAAGAGCCGAAACAAGGCTCTTGAGTTCGTCTTCCGAAAGGAATTTGACGAAACTGCCCGAAATTTCGTCGCCGTATTTGAGCCATGCAAGGCCTTTCGCGCGGTAAGTTTTGACAAATTCGGTAAGGGCGTCTATCTCTCTTCTCGGAAGTTTATCGGCGCTGTCGTCGATAACTATGGCTCTTACACTGCCGCCGTTTTTGACGGTGTCGGAGAAGACTTTGAAGCCGAAATCTTTGACAGTCTCGGTGATATCGTTTATTTCAAAACCGAAACGAAGGTCGGGTTTATCCGAACCGTAACGGCTCATCGCCTCTTTATAGGGCATACGGCGGAGCGGCGTTTTTACGTCGTAGCCGATAGTTTCTTTGAAAACTTTCTTTATGAAACCTTCGTTGACCGCGATAACGTCGTCGACGTCGACAAAGGACATCTCAAGGTCGATCTGGGTAAATTCGGGCTGTCTTTCCGCACGCAGGTCTTCGTCCCTGAAACAGCGCGCAAGTTGGAAATATCTGTCAAAACCCGCGACCATAAGAAGTTGTTTATAAAGTTGGGGAGACTGCGGCAGAGCGTAGAATTCACCGGGGTGAACTCTCGACGGGACAAGGTAGTCTCTGGCGCCCTCGGGAGAACTTTTTATAAGGTTCGGGGTCTCTATTTCAAGAAAATGATTGTCGGAAAAATAGTTTCTTGCAATATGCGCGACCTTATGGCGGAGCATTATTATTCTCTGCATATCGGGGCGGCGCAGGTCAAGATATCTGTATTTTAAGCGGAGTTCTTCGTTTACGTTCGAGTTTTCGACGATTTCGAAAGGAGGAGTTTCGGAACGGGTAAGAATACGGAGATCGGAAATCGCGACTTCTATTTCGCCCGTTTTCATATTGGCGTTTACGGCCTCGTCCCCTCTCTTGCGAATAACTCCCGTCGCGGCGATAACGTCCTCGCTGCGGAGAGTATAGGCGGTGTCGAAAAGTTCTTTGTTTTCGGCGGCGTCAAAAGTGAGTTGCAGAACTCCGCTTCTGTCGCGGAGCGTAATGAAGATAAGTCCTCCGAGAACTCTTCTTCTCTGGACCCAGCCCGCGACCGTTATTGTTTTTCCGCAGTCGGCGGAGGTGAAATCGGTGCAGTAGCCGCTTCTTTTTATTCCCTTAAAACTTGAAATTTTCATTTTACTTTTCCCCTTTTATTATCTTTGCGATATCGTCAAAGGCAACGTCGGTGCTGTCGCCGTTTTCCATATTGCGAAGAGTAAGTTTTTTATTTTTGACTTCGTCGTCGCCGATAACCGCCGAGAAACGGGCTTTTACTTTATCGGCATATTTCATCTGCGCCTTGAGACTTTTGCCCATAAGGTCGGTTTCGGCAAAAATGCCTTCGGAGCGAAGAGCCGACGCAATGTTTTCCGCGGCGTCAAGAGCCGTCTCTCCGATATTTGCAAGGTATATATCGGGCGTTCTTTCTTTTCCGAAAGAATGTCCCGCGTTTTCCATTACCGAAACGAGGCGCTCGATACCCGACGCAAACCCGAGCCCCGGAACGTCGTTTTTGCCGTCTATCTCTTTGACGAGAAGGTCGTATCTGCCGCCTGCAAGAAGAGCAAGTCCCGTTTCGGGATCGAGAAATTCGAAAACGGTCTTCGTATAATAATCAAGTCCGCGGACGATATGCGGGTCGCAGACAAACGGGATATTCGCCGCCGTCAGTTTGGCTTTTACTTTTTCGTAATGCGCAGAGCAGTCGTCGCAAAGGTAATCGGTTATAAGCGGCGCGTCCTTTGCGATATCCTTACAGACAGGGCTTTTGCAGTCGAGAATACGCATCGGGTTGCGGGTTAATCTGTCCTTACAGGTCTCGCAGAGTTCGTCTTTCCTGTTTTCGAAATATTCACGGAGCGACTGCTGAAATTTCGCCCGACATTCGGGACAGCCTATCGAATTTATCGTAAGGTTTGCCTTTATTCCGAGTTTTTCAAGGAAAGATGCCGCAAGTTTTATTATCTCGACGTCCGCCGACGGGTCTTTCGGACCGAACATTTCAACGCCGAACTGATGGAATTCCCTGAAACGTCCCGCCTGCGGTTTTTCATAGCGGAAGCAGGAAATTATATAATAGTCTTTTATCGGAAGAAGTCCGCCGAAAAGTCCGTGTTCGGAGGTCTGACGGACGACCGACGCGGTGCCTTCGGGACGGAGGGTTACCGACCTGCCGCCCTTATCGTTAAAGGTATACATCTCTTTCTGGACAATATCGGTGGTGTCTCCTACTCCTCTGTCGAAAAGTTCGGTTTCTTCAAAGGTCGGGAACCTGACTTCCTTAAAGCCGAAGACTTCCGCGGTCTCTCTGCCCGCGTTTTCGACGTACTGCCATTTATAACTGTCTCTGCCGAGGACGTCGCTTGTCCCTCTCGGCGCTTTTATCTGCTGCATATTAGTCTCCGTTTCTCAAAAAAGCTGTTTTGATTTATCGTAAGTCTCGCGCCAGTCAAGGTCTCCCCTTGCTATCGCCTGAACCAAAATTTCCGCCGTCGCGATATTTGTCGCAAGCGGGATATTATGTATATCGCAAAGACGGAGAAGCGTCCATTCCTCGGAATCCGCCGTTATATTCGCCATCGGATCTCTGAAAAAGAACAGGGCGTCTATCTCGTTATACGCAATTCTTGAGGCGATCTGTTCCCCGCCGCCGACAGAACCGCGCAGAAAACGGTAAACTTCAAGCCCCGTCGCGTCGGAAACTATCTTGCCCGTCGTAGCGGTGGCGCAGATACGGTGTTTTTCCAAAATTCCGCCGTAGGCAATGCAGAACTGAACCATAAGTTCTTTTTTCTTATCGCTTGCAATCAACGCAATATTCATCAAAATACCTCCGTCAGAGTTTAAGTAACGGCACCGTCGCTCCGCAAAGCCTTGCGGAAATGTTTTCGACTGCTTTTTCGGCGTCGCTCTTCTTTTCAAGACACAGGACCGAGCCTTTTGCAGCCGCCGAAAGCACCGCCTTGTCGTCGGGGATTATCCCGATAAGACGGACGGTCGTGTCGTCTATAATATCGTCTATGTTCGGCGCAAGTTTTTTCTTTATCATATCGGGGCGGACCTTATTTACGATAAGTCTTGCGCGCGCCCCTTTGTCGTACGCTATCTGAGCCACTTTTTCGGCGCCTCTGACCGACGGCTGGTCGGGAGTTGCGACAAGCAGAAGTACGGCGTCGGCAGTCATCAGTTTCTGTACCGCGGAAAGCCCTGCGGGGCAGTCAATAAAAATAAAATCGTAGTTTTCGGAGATCTCGACGGCGAGTTTCATCATATAGGAATACATTTCGCCCGCGTCCTCTTCGACAAGCGACGGCGCGGGGACGAAAAACAGCCCGCTTATTTCATCATGTTCGAGGATCACCTTGTCGAGATCGCATCGGGAAAGGTACATATCCTGAATGTCGAAGACCGCCTCGTCCTGCTTATTCATCAGGATATCGAGATTTTTGAGATAAAGGTCTCCGTCGAAACAAAGGACCCTGTTCCCGCTCTTTGCAAGGCAGGCGGCGATATTGGCGGTGACGGTCGTTTTTCCGACCCCGCCTTTGCCCGACGCTACAAGATATATCTGTCCCATGCTGTCCTCCTTTTAAGGATTCATCTGTCCCTCTTTTGAAACGCTGTCGAGGGAATCCATATTCGAATAGTAATAACTCAATGCGTTTTTGATAACTTCCGCGATCGTCGGAGCGACGTTTATACCGCCCTCTTCGACGACTACCGCGAACGCTATTTTCGGATCGTCCGCAGGCGCAAAACCTACAATAAGGGCGTTAGGAAGTCCCGACGCTTTTTCGGCGGTACCTGTTTTTACGGCAACGGTCGTTATCGTATAGTCCTTGAATGCGGAATAAAGACCGCCGCCCTTTTCCGCAACGGCTTTCATACCTTTTGTTATAACATCGACGGTCGATTTCTTAAGGTGCATATCGACCGCGACTTCGGGTTCGGTTTCGGAAATAACCGTCCCCGTTTCGCTGTTTCTTACGCTTTTTATAACGTGCGGAACCATTCTTACGCCGCCGTTCGCTATCGTTGCGGCATAGTTTGCAAGTTGCAGAGGCGTTACGGCGGTGTCGCTCTGTCCGATACCCGAAAGCAGGACTTCACCGGGTTTGAGAAGTTCCCCGCCGACTTTCTGACGGTATTCGTTACCCGAAAGGATACCCGAAACTTCGCCTCTTATATCAATGCCCGTTTTCTGACCGAAGCCGAGCATTTTTCCGTATTCTTCGAATTTTGCAATGCCCATTCGCCTTATCGCGTCAAAAAAGAAGATGTTGCAGGATTTCTGCAATGCCTCGACGACCGTTTCTGTTCCGTGGGCGCGGGAATTGAAACATACAAACGTGATATCTTTATAATAATCGTAAAGACCCGTACAGCGGTAGGTGTAAGTCGGGGTTATGGTGCCCGTCTCAAGTGCCGCGATACCCGTGACCATCTTGAAAGTCGAACCGGGTGCGAAAAGACCCGAAATTGCCCTGTTCACATAAGGTTTTCCGGAGTCTTTCGACAGGGTGTCATAGTCCGCGTAAAACGTTTCGAGGTTGTAGGTCGGATAGGAAGCCATTGCAAGCACGTCGCTTGTCCCGACTTCAAGAAAGACCGCGGAGGCGGAGATTGCAGCCTTTTCGCCGTTCTGTTCTTTGATTTTGCCGACGACGCTTTCAATACTGTCTTCGACTATCATCTGCAGGTTTTTGTCTATCGTCAGAATGACGTCGTTGCCCGCTTTCGGTTCAACGTTCTCGATTACGTCGGTCGTCGCGCCCGTAACGTCGCGGATAGCGTATTTATAGCCGTCCGTTCCGCGCAGATATTCCTCCATCGTCTTTTCGATACCGTCTTTACCGACGGTGTCGTTCATCGAATATCCGTCCTGACGCAGATTTGCATATTCCTCGGCGGAAATTTTGCCGACATACCCGATTATATGCGAAGCGAAATTGTCTTCGGTATAGTATCTTACGGGTTCTTCTTCGATATAGACGCCCGCGATCTCGTCGACGTTTTCCTTGACGGCGGTGACCGTCTCTATGTTTATATCGCTTGCGAAAGTATAGTAACTGCCCGACGAACGGAGCGATATCTCGTATCGGACAGCGGCTATCTTCGCGGCGTTTCCGGCAGGATACGTGTCAGCGTCATAGTATTTTATCAGAGCCTCCATAACGGAGTCCGCGGCGCCGTATTCGATTTTTCTTTCCGAAAGGAACTTTTTGAAACTTTCGACCTGACTTTCCGATTCGAGAAAACTCTCGGAATAGATATACGGTTCGGTCACGGAAATGGGAAACGTCTTTATATAATCCTGCCCCGTCGTCCCGAATATCTCAAGCATCTGGTCTATCGTTTTATTTAAGTCTTTTATTGCCGAAAGGTTGAATTCGACCGTAAAAACACGTTTGTTCTGAACTATCGGGCGGCAGTTCCTGTCAAGAATTTCGCCGCGCGCGGCTTTTACGACGCTTTTTGTCACGACGCGGTTTCTCGACTTTTCAAGATATTCCGAGCCGTGGACAAGTTGGAGAGAGGCGAGCCTGAAAACGAAAACGGCGCAGACGGCCGCAAAAATTGCGAAAACGGCGATTGCCCTGCCCGTGCGTTTTGTCATCGTCCGAACCCTGCCTTTCCGTAAAGTCTGACGTCGGGGTTTTTATAATAGACCCTGCTGTATATGAAATAGAGAAGCGCGAGAACGGGAAGCGACAGCGCAAAAGACGGCAGAAAATCGCTCCACAGTTCTCCGAAAAACGAAATTTCCGTTTTTGAAAAAGAATATAAAAGATAATAGACCGAATCCGTTACAAGATGGGAAACGGTATAGATTGCAAGCACGGTTTTGAAGTTCCGCGAAAAAAGGCGGTAAAGCAAAGCGACCGAAATATAAGCCGTGGCTATCGCCCAGAAAGTGCGGTGTCCGAAAAATCCGCCCGAAAAGAAATCGGAAAGAAGACCTGCGACGGCGGCAAAAACGACCGCGACCGCGGGAGACTGCTCCGACACCGAAAGGCAGACGACAAAACACAGCAGAAAATTCGGCGCCGCTCCGAAAACACGGAGAAAGCCCGAAAACTGAATGAGACAGCACAGCAGGAGAAACACGGCGTTAAGAAGAATTTTCTTTATCTTCATTCAGCCCCCTCCTCCGTCTTTGCCGAAAGGATACATACATATCTGAGAGAAGAGAAATCGACTGCGGGAGTTATTATTCCGTATTGCGAAAGCCCGTTGTCGCTTACCGTTATTTCGCTTATTCTGCCTATCGTTATGCCCTCGGGGTAAAGTCCGCCGAGACCCGAAGTGACGACAATATCGCCTCTGTTTATAAGAGAGGTGTTTTCAAGATAAGAAAGCCTGCAAAGTCCGTCGCCTTTGAGTTCGCGGTGGCCCTCGGTCATCGCGACAAGTTCGGTCCTCGGAAGAAACGCTCCGACGGCAACCTGCGGGTCGAGAATCGTGACGACCGTCGCCCAGTTGAGCCCGACGTCGCGGACGTATCCGACAAGTCCCTCCGAAGAAATAACGACGTCCTTTTTCTTTATTCCGGAAAGAGAGCCCTTGTTCACCGTAAATATCGAAGACACCTTATCGTCCGAAACCGAAACGACCGTCGCCTCGGTCTTGCCATATTCGGGAAGTTTATCGGTGAGTTCGAGAAGTTTGCGGAGCCTTTCGTTCTCGGTCTCAAGATGATAACTTTTTTCAAGGCGGACGGTCAGATCGTCGTTTTCCGCCTTAAGCGTTTCGTTTTCGCTTTTAAGTCTGTCGTAATCGGCAAAAGTCCTGAAAAACTTTTCGACCGAATTCCCGATATAGGTCGCCGCGCTCTTCACCGGAGTAAAGACCGTTCCGACGATATTTTCGGGAGGAGTGGTTCCCCCGTCGAAAACGGCGTTGACGACAAATCCCAATAAAAAAGCGAGAACGATAATGATGACCGCAAAGAATTTTCCTCTGAAAAAATCCCTCATTTATCTATCTCCGTCAGATAATAGCGTTATGTTTTTTAAGTTCGTCAAGAACGTCGAAAGCGTTCGCACAGCCCGCTGCGACACATTCGAGAGGAATTGTCGAAAGTTCGGCTTTGACGCCTATCGCGTTTTCGATAAGCGGCGCCCAGCCGGGCATCATCGAAGTTCCGCCCGTAAGCAGTATCCCGTTCGAGATAATGTCCGCGGAAAGTTCGGGGTCGATATGTTCAAGCGTATAACTGATACCCTCGATAATGCTCTGAACTCCCGGATATATAGCCTCCCTTATATGCTCGGAGGTGACTTCGATATTGACGGGAAGACCTTTCGAAAGTTCTCTTCCGCTGACCATCATAAACTCGTTTTCGCCGTTGTCTTCGACCGTTCCGAGTTTTATTTTCAGCGCTTCGGCGGTGGGTTCGCCGATGAGGACGTTATGAACTCTTCTGACATAGTTTATAATATTCGTGTTGAGTTGTTTTCCCGCGGACGGAATGTAGTGGTAGGAAACGACGCTTCCGAGAGATACGACCGCGATTTCGGTCGTTCCGGCGCCCATATCGACGACCATGCGTCCGTTCGGGGCGAAAATATCTATTCCGCTTCCGAGAGCCGCGGCAAGAGGTTCTTCGATAACATAAGTTTCTTTTGCGCCGCAGGTGCGCGCAACGTCTTCGACCGCTTTTCTTTCAACGGCGGTCGAACGGCAGGGGATACTTAAAATCATTCTTGTCTTGCCGAAACCGACGTTATGCGGTTTTATAAATTCGCTTAACAAAAGACCCGTTTTTTCGAAACTCGAAATAACGCCCTCCTGAATCGTATATTCAACTTCAATGGTCGAGGGAACTCTTCCTATCATCTGTTTTGCTTCTCTGCCGATGGCGATAACTCTGTCGGAAACGGAATCGACGGCGATGACCGAAGGTTCGTTTACGATGATGCCCTTGTTTTTCTTGCAGATAAAGGTATTTTCGGAACCGAGATCTACGCCGAAATCCTTATTGTAAGCCATTTTCATTCCTCCTGAAAAATCATTTCTTTTGTATTGAAACCCGTTGAAGAGCACAGTTTTTCACTTTACATGTCAGTATAGCATATAAATAAGGAAAAATCAAGCAAATTTGCGAAAATATCGGCTCTTTTTCGTTAACTTTTCAAATAAGAAAAACTCTCTTTAAGCAAAGACCGTCCGACGCAGGTTCTTTTCCGCAATTTCCCCGTTTTTACCTTGCCGACTGCTTCATTTTTCGGCGGCGGGCGCGTACCGTTTTCACGGGGCTGAGACAGAGACAAAGAGCCGCCGTGTTACGGGGTTTCCGCAAAAATCAGTCCGCCGAACCGATTTCTTCCCCACCTATACAGTCTTTCCGCATTTTCACAAATCAATACTTTCGAAATAATTGCGAAATCGCCGTTTTCCCTATTGACTTTCGGCAAAAATATGAGATAATGGAACGGTACAAACAAATACAGAGTAGGAAAACCGCGATAAGTGCCCTGGGACGGGATGTTGCCCACGGACGAAAAGACGGTGTCTGCGATGGTTTTCCGCGTCCGCTGTTATTTTTGCTCCTATCGGAGCCTCCGGCATACTCTGAGATGCCGAACGGCGTCGGAAAGGAGTATTTTTTTATGCAAAAAAATACAAAGAACAAAATCGTAAAACTCTGCCTTGCGGCGGTGTTTTCAGCCCTCTATTTCGTCCTTGAGTTTCTTTCCCTGAAACTCTCGGCAAATATAAAGATAACGTTTTCGGGGCTTCCGATAATGCTGTCGTCCTTTATTTTGGGTCCCTTATGGGGCGGAATTTCGGGCGGCGTCGGCAGTTTTATCTCGCAGATGGTAAGTTACGGATTTTCCGCAACGACAGTTCTCTGGATACTGCCAGCCGTTCTGCGCGGCGTTTCGGCGGGGCTTATCTATAAAGCGTTCCGCAGGCAACCGAAGATACTGCCTGTGGGCATTGCCGCCTTTGCGAGTTCGGTTATCGTCACCGTGGCAAATACTCTCGCAATTTACGCTGACAGCAAAATTTACGGTTACTACACTTTTGCATACGTTTTCGGAGACACCCTCTGGAGATTCGTCTCCTCGCTCGCGACCGCCGCCGTCTACACCGCGGTCTCGGTAATTTTAATGAAAGCCCTTAAAAGCGAAATCAAAAAATTAGGTTAAAAAAACCAAGTCCCACGGCAAGGCTGAAGACTGATAAGGAAGCATTGCTTCAAAACTTCGCCTTTCGGCACAATAATGCGTTAAAAACCCCGGATATGCGACAGCATTATCCGGGGCTTTTGCCTTTTCTTGCACTCGAAAATCTTGTTTTGAAGTGCTGGGCAGAGCAGAATCGAACTCTTATCGGTTTTGACGGACGGATTTCCGTCCTGACTTTCGCAGAAACCTTGTAAATACGACAGTATTCACTGCGGTTCCTTTGTCGTTATGCCGAAAATCCGTACCGTAAAAACTGCGTGCACCCGCCGCAGAGAAATTTTCGAGGGATTTTTTCTTTTTGAGATGCAGTCGGGCTGTCGCCCGACAAGGCGAAAAAGGGAAAAGCCCCGAAAAGAGCCTGCGTCGGACGATAAAAGTTCGTTTCTGTTCTGCCGCGGCAGTTTCGTAGCCGAGTAAAATTTCTTGTATCGAAGTTCAAAATGCAGCAAGGCTGACGCCTTGCGAGGCTTTGGACAAAGATACGGGGAATTTTACTGTGAGAAACCAATACTTCCTTATCAGTCTTCAGCCAAAACCGTGGGGCTCTTTTTATAGCAAGTTTCCGTTCATCGTGAGTATACAACGCTTTCAGTGTCAGCGGCATTGTATATCGCTTTTTTGTTTGTCTGCGACAGTAAGCAACAGGAAAACGCTTTGACGACGTCGGAAAGCAGAGCGGTGCTGTTTTAATGTTTGATAAGGTGCTATTATATTGACAAAAAAGAAAAATAGACATATAATATACAAAAATACGGTTGTAAAAATCAATCGATGTATTAAGGAGATAAAATCTATGAAAACCACACGAGGTATTTTTGTAAGATCGGCAGCAGTCGTGCTGTGCTTTGTCATGATACTTTGCTCGGCCGCCTGTTCTTCCTCAGATAAGTCCGGTGACACAACCGAACCGTCGGGACAATCAAAACAAACCGAGAATCAGGGAAAAAAGGAACTTATGACAGAATTCAAATATTCCTTTGACTATACGGATTGGACTGTTCCGCAAACAGAGGACGAGCCTTTCGGGGATATAAGCGAAATACCGTCCAACAGCGGAAAAATTGTGTATTTCAAAATCGAAAACCACGAGGCAACACCCATAACTTACCGGCTTAAACTTACAATGACCGAAGGTACGGCGGGAAGTGCAGAGTTCGGGTATATCGTTCCCGTTCAGTCGGCATACGAAACTTTAGGTCCCGCAGTCAGAGATATTATCGAATCAAAACCGCTTGATTCGGGATATGTTTTTTCAAGCACTCTTGAAGCCGATAAATCCGTAACCGTTGCGCTTGTGCTGTATTGTGCAGCCGGCACTGTCGGCGCCGAAGCAAAGTTGAGCATTTCATACGACGCCGCTGCCGTTTCCGAATAAAATCAATCGTCGAATACCCCACAGAGTCAAAAACAGCATAAAAAAATCGACTGAGGACCGATAAGGAAGTATAGAATTCCACATATCTTTGTCCGATTTTGAACTTCGATACAAGAAATTTTATTCTGCCTCGCACTTCAATCTTCGAATGAAAGAAAAGACAAAAGCTCCGGATAATGCTGTCGCATATCCGGAGGTTTTAACGCATTATTGTGCCGAAATAAAGCATTGCTTCCTTATCAGTCCTCAGCCTTTCCGTGGGATTTTTCTATGCATTTTCTGTTTTTGCAGGTTTCCGTTCGTCGTGAGTATACAGCGCTTTCAAGGTCAGCGGTGTGACGAAACTCGTAACGACTATGAGAATTACGATAAACGGCATTATCTCGCCGCCGATTATTCCGTATTCGACGCCTTTCTGGGCGGTTACCAACGCGACCTCGGCGCGCGCCATCATTCCGACGCCGACCTTAAGGGAGTCGCTCGGTCCGTATCCGCAGCAGAGAGCCGCCCCTCCGCAGCCGATAACTTTTCCCGCAATACCTGCGATTATAAAGAGAACTCCGAACAGCAGCATTTCGCCGTTTATTCCCGTAAAACTCGTCGAAAGCCCGACGTTTGCAAAAAAGACGGGGACGAAAAGCATATATCCGAGGACGTCGGATTTTCTGTTTATATATTTATTATCGGGGTTTGTCGAAAGAATAAGTCCGACGACGTAAGCACCGGTAATATCGGCAATTCCGAAGACTTTTTCGCTTATATACGAAATGAAGAAGCAGAACGCAAGGCTGAAGATCGGAACGAGACGGTGGTGCGGGAAACGGCGGTCGAGATTTCTGAAAAACTTTGAACCGCCGAACGCGAGAATTGCGACCGTAACGAAGAACAGAACCGTCTTAAGCAGGACGATAAGCGGATTTTCCGCCTTGTCACCCTCTCCCGACATCGCAAGGATAAAGGAAAGAACGACAATTCCCAAAATATCGTCGATTATCGCCGCCGCGACGACCGAACTCCCGACTTTTCCGTTGAGTTTCCCGAGTTCGCGGAGCGTTGCGACGGTAACGCTTACCGAAGTTGCGGTAAGAACAGTTCCGTAGAACAGGTTTTCCATAAGCATATCGTGCGTCAGCGCCGCAAAGCCTCCGTTACAGAGAGTTGCGACAAGGAAGCCGAGTCCCATGGGTAAAACGACGCCCGCAACGGTGATTATGACCGCAGGACCGCCGATCTTTTTTATCTGCTGGATATCGGTCTCGATACCCGCCGAAAACATTATAAGAATAACGCCTATCTTCGCGAAAAAGCCTATTCCGTCAAGGGACGCGTCGGTAAGTATCGTCTGATTCGGAATAAAGTTTATAAATCCGAGAAGAATACCCGTTATAAGCATTCCGACGACCGACGGAAGTCCTAATTTTTCGCACCCCTTTACCGTAAGTTTCGAAACTATAAGAATAAGGGCAAGGGGTAAAAGCACTGTGTAAAATTCCATAAAAGCCTCTGTATCAACCGCGGATCTCCCTGCATTTCAGGGGAATAAAGCAAAGTCCGTAAAGCCAGATAAAAGTGGTCGCGGGTATCGTCGTTTCAACAAGACTGACGACCATTATCATAAGTATCAGCGCAAGTTGAAGCGCACGCGCGTTTTTATCCTCTCCCGAAAGAAGAGTGCGCCTTGCGGAAGTGAAAAACGAAAAATAATAAAGTAAAAACGACGGGATTCCGAAGTTTAACAATATCGAAAAGTAACTGTTGTGGTAATTGTAGTCTTTTGCCATATCGAAATACCGCTGACCTGCTCCGAAAAGAAGCGTTGCGGGACGCGCGGAGATACGGTCCAGACCCTCCTGCCACAAAACATCTCTTCCCGAAAACCACGGTTTGTCGACAAGCGGGAAATGAATGTCGTCAAGCCCGTTCTGGAACATTTTCAGGTAGACGAACGGGAAAATTATTCCGACAACGATCGCCGCAATAACGACAGCCGCCGTCCTCTTTTTTCCCCAGAAACCGCGCGGGATAAGAAATCCGACAATAAGGAAAACGAGGAAGCCGAGTTGGGCGCTCCGACAGCCGAAAACCGTTATGGTCATAAAGGCAAATATCGCGATGAAAATGTTAAGATGAACGAATTTTCCGCTTATTTTGTTGACGTTTATCAGCGTCATAAGATAGGAATTCACCATCAGGGCGACAATTCCCATGACGTTTGAATTCGTATAATTATATTTTTCAACAAGGGTCTTCTGCGAAAAATCGATAGCCAGAAACAGCAGACAGACGGACATTATCGACAAAAACAGGATAAGAGCCATCTGAACGTCCCGTTTTACCGGCAGAAAGTTCATTACATATACCGTAACGATACCGATTATCGCGGTAAGCGAATGGGAAATGTAAAGTCCCGAAATAAACAGCGACGAGACAACGGAAAGAAGAGAAAACGCCGCGATCGCACAGACCGCAAGTCTGTTTTTTATTATATCTTTCCAGAAAACCGCGACTATCGGGATAAGACAGACGCAGGCAGTGACCGACGAAAGCGTATTGAAGAAATCAAAAACCGCTCTGCCGAAAAGGCAGGAGATACAGGTCACAGCAACTCCGGCAAACAACGCGATCTCGCAAAGGCGCATCGCCGTCCTGCCGACTTTGATATTATTCATACCGAAAGCACCGCCGCAGCGGCTTTCCTTTCATAATATATAACCGTGGAAAACGGACTCCCTCACAGACTTCGCAATCCCGCCAACGGTCTCGGATCACGGAATTTCACCGCCCCGCCGAACGGGAAGCCCGCCGCAGGGACCGTCAACGGACGAAAGACCGAATCGGGAAGTCGGCGTCATGAGACAGGAGTTCCCTGTTTTTGCCGCGCCGTCGGATAGGCACGCAAATTTACAGTTTAGTTTATCACAATTTGCCGCCGTTTTCAAGTATCAATATCAAAAGCCATAAAAATGTCCTATTTTGCCGAAGAAAAGAACTTGCAAAAGACGGCAGGCGGCGCGCCCGAACCGTCCCCGAAACAACCGAAAGCGACAGATACCGCCCTTTTCC
>CAKSQP010000010.1 GCA_934486965.1 uncultured Eubacteriales bacterium | reverse complement strand
CTCGTAAATAACGTAAGAGGAATTCAGGGATATACAGGAACCTATAAAGGCGCGCGCGTTTCGGTCATGGCGAGCGGAATGGGTATGCCGTCGATAGGTATATATTCTTACGAACTCTATAACTTTTTCGGCGTTGAAAACATTATGAGAATAGGCTCCGCAGGGGCTCTCGACCCGAAAATCAAAGTCAGAGACATTGTTATGGGAATGGGAGCGTCGACAAACTCGAATTTCGCGTCTCAATATCATCTTCACGGAACGTTTTCCGCAATTTGCAGTTATGAAATGCTCAGGACTTGTGTTTCCGTCGCGGACGAAATGAAACTTCGCTACAATGTCGGAAACCTGCTTTCCTCCGACACTTTCTATACCGATGAAAAGGGCGTTCCCGCGGATCTCACCTCGAACGCCGTCTGGACGAAAATGGGAATTTCCGCAATCGAAATGGAGGCGGCGGCTCTCTATATGAACGCTGCGCGCTGCGGCAAAAACGCCCTTGCTATCTGCACGATTTCCGACCATATCGTCACGGGCGAAGTTACGACCGCCGAAGAAAGACAGACTTCCTTTACCGATATGATGACTCTGGCTCTCGAAACGGCAAAACGCCTCGGATAGGTGAAAATTATGAAAAGAATTTTTCTTATAGTGCTTGATTCCTGCGGAATAGGCAGACTTCCCGACGCCGATAAATTCGGCGACGGCGACTGCAACACCCTGAAAAGAATTTCCGAGTCTCCGAAGTTTTCGGGGAGAAATATGATCAAAATGGGAATAGGCAATATCGACGGCGTCGATTTTCTCGAAAAAGCCGAAAAACCGCTCGCAAAATACGGAAAACTTGCGGAAAAATCGGCGGGAAAAGACACCACGACGGGCCACTGGGAAATCGCGGGCGTCATTTCCGAAAAGGCGATGCCGACATACCCGAACGGATTCCCCGACGACGTTATCGCCGAATTCTCAAGGCTTACGGGCAGGGGAGTGCTTTGCAACAAACCCTATTCGGGTACCGAAGTTATCAAAGTTTACGGCGACGAACACGTTAAAACAGGCGACCTTATAGTTTACACCTCCGCCGACAGCGTTTTCCAGATAGCGGCGCACGAAGAGGTCGTGCCTCTCGAAACGCTTTACGAATACTGCCGTATCGCAAGAAAAATGCTGACGGGCGACAATGCCGTCGGCAGAGTTATCGCACGTCCTTTCGTCGGCAAATCCCCCGACTATGTAAGGACTGCGAACCGCCGCGACTTTTCGCTTGAACCGACGGGAAAGACCGTGCTCGACGCGATAGTCGAAAACGGAAAAACGGTTTACGCGATAGGCAAAATTTCCGATATTTTCGCGGGCAGAGGAATTTCCGAAAAAGTCGTTACTCACTCGAATAAAGAGGGAATGGCGGCGACCCTTGACGCCGTTAAAAAGGATTTCGAGGGGCTTTGCTTTGTAAATCTCGTCGATTTCGATATGCTTTACGGCCACCGTCAGGACGTTGACGGCTACGCCGCGGCTTATGCCGAATTTGACGGCTGGCTCCCGTCGTTCGTTTCCGAAATGAAAGACGGAGATGTTCTTATGGTAACCGCCGACCACGGCTGCGATCCCGGCGACGACCACACCGATCACACAAGAGAATATATTCCGCTTATCGTTTACGGAAAGAATATCGCTCCGGGAAATATCGGAATCCGTCAGACGTTTGCAGATATCGCGGCGTCGGTCGCCGAATATCTCGAAATTCCGTATTCGTCTTCGGGAAAAAGTTTTCTTTAAGGAGGAAATATGACCGAAAAAGAACTTTGCAGTCTTGCGATAAAAGCGATGGAGCGGGCGTATGTGCCTTATTCGGGCTACCGCGTCGGAGCGGCTCTCCTTACTTCCGACGGAAGAGTTTTCACGGGCTGTAATATCGAAAATGCGGCCTACACTCCGACCGTCTGCGCCGAAAGGACCGCCGTATTCAAGGCGGTTTCGGAAGGATATACTTCTTTTGAAATGATAGCCGTTGCGGGCGGCAAAGACGGCAAAATAACGGGGGCTTTTCCGCCCTGCGGCGTTTGCAGGCAGGTGCTTGCCGAATTCTGCTCTCCCGATTTCCCCGTACTGCTCGTTACGGGAGCCGATTCTTTCGAAAAACTGACCCTCGACGGGCTTCTTCCGAGGGCGTTTTATCCGTCATGTATCGAATTGTAAAAAAAATATGACGATTTTTTCAAAAAAGATATTGACATTGCGGACAAGTTGTGATAAAATTATTACAAAGACAGATTTCTGTCACAAATTTTAGGAGGTTCATCAATGAAAAAGTTTTTAGCGGTTTTACTTGCAGTTATGATGCTTTTCAGCATCTGCGTACTCGCAGGCTGCGGTGAAACAACAGATCCCGACAAAAAACCCGATGACGACAAGAAAACGGAAGAAGTTGCCTACAAGGTAGCAATGATCACCGACTACGGCGACATCACCGACGAGTCGTTCAACCAGACTACATACGAAGCATGCGTTGCTTTCTGCAAGGGCAAAGGATACGATTTCCAGTATTATAAACCCGCAGGCGACACCACCGCAGACAGAGTTGCGATGATAGAAAAAGCGATCGACGACGGACATAACCTCATAGTAATGCCCGGTTACGCTTTCGCAGGCGCTATCGTTGAAGCGGCTCCTCAGTACCCCAATGTTAAATTCTTCGCACTCGACGTTGCTAAGGGCGACCTTCTCGAAGCAGGCGTTACCAAAGCAGGCGAAAAGTACGATTACACTCCCGATAACTGGGATTTTGACAAATATGTAAATATGTCCAACGTTTACTCCGCAATATATCAGGAAGAACTTTCCGGATATATGGCAGGCGTTGCCGCTGTTAAACTCGGCTACACCAAACTCGGATTCCTCGGCGGAATGGAAGTTCCCGCGGTCGTTCGTTTCGGCTACGGCTTTGTTCAGGGCGTAAACGACGCTGCCAAAGAACTCGGTATCAATGTTGAACTCAACTACGTTTACGGCGGACAGTTCTACGGCGACGCAGACATCACCGCAAGAATGGATACTTGGTATCAGAACGGCACCGAGATCGTATTTGCATGCGGCGGCGGTATCTACACCTCTGCAGGCGAAGCGGCTGTTAAGAAGAACGGCAAACTTATCGGCGTCGACACCGACCAGAAACCCGTTATCGATAAGAAATACGGCGACGGTATCACCGTTACCTCCGCTATGAAGGGTCTTTATCCGACAACCATCGATACCCTTAAGGATATCATAGACAACGGCAACTGGGATAACTACAAGGGCAAGATCGCAAACCTCGGACTCGTTTCCGGCGACGACCCGACCCTCAACTATGTTCAGATTCCTATGGAAACCACTCAGTGGACCGAAGGCAAATTTACACAGGACGATTATAAAGCCCTTGTAAAAGACCTCTTCGAAAAGAAGATCACCGTTTCCGGCGATACTTCCAAAAAGCCCGCAGTAACCAACGTTACAGTTGACTACCAGGGAACCATTAAGGGTTAATTGAAGCCTAGCATAATTATTATGCTATCGGGCACATTTTGAATGACGATTATTTGAAGGGGTGTCCTCTGGGACGCCCCTTCTCTATTTTTGAAAGGGGAGCCGATGCCATGGGAGAATATGCCATAGAGATGCTGCATATTACTAAAAAATTCCCCGGTATTATTGCAAACGACGATATCACCCTCCAACTGAAAAAGGGCGAAATTCACGCTCTTCTCGGCGAAAACGGAGCGGGAAAATCAACGCTGATGTCGGTGCTTTTCGGTCTTTATCACCCCGAAGAGGGAGAAATTCTCAAAGACGGGAAAAAGGTTGAAATAAAAGACCCGAACGATGCAAACGCACTTGGGATAGGAATGGTTCATCAGCATTTCAAACTTGTTGAATGTTTTACCGTTCTCGACAATATAATTCTCGGCGTAGAGCCGAATACCGCAGGCTTTTTGCGGAAAAAAGAGGCGAGAGAAAAGGTTCTCGAACTGTCGAAACTTTAC
This sequence comes from uncultured Eubacteriales bacterium, assembly GCA_934486965.1. Classification (GTDB taxonomy): domain Bacteria; phylum Bacillota; class Clostridia; order Oscillospirales; family UBA644; genus Geddesella. The sequence continues at coordinate 22,788 of CAKSQP010000010.1, read as the reverse complement.
GGTCTTGCCGTCGACCCCGACGCCGTGGTCGAAAATATTTCTGTCGGAATGCAGCAGCGTACTGAAATTTTGAAAATGCTTTACCGCGATAACGAAATCCTTATTTTCGACGAACCTACCGCGGTCCTTACTCCGCAGGAAATAACCGAACTTATGCAGATAATGAAAAACCTTGCCGCCGAAGGCAAGTCTATTCTTTTCATTTCGCATAAACTAAACGAGATAATGGAGGTCGCCGACCGCTGCACCGTCCTGCGCAAGGGCAAGTGTATCGGCACCGTAAATATAAAAGACACGACAAAACAGGAACTTTCCCGTATGATGGTCGGCAGAGACGTCGAATTCGTCGTACATAAAGAGGATAAAGAACCGGGAGAAGTCATTCTCGAAGTCGAAAATCTGACCGTTCCGAGCCTTGTCCATAAAAAGGACGCCGTAAAGAACGTTTCCTTTAACGTAAGGGGCGGAGAGATCGTCTGTATCGCGGGTATCGACGGCAACGGCCAGTCGGAACTCGTTTACGGAATAACGGGTCTCGAAAAAGTAAAAAGCGGAAAAGTCAAGTTCTTCGGCAATGATATGACCCATGCGCCCATAAGAAAACGCACTCTTTCGGGAATGAGTTATATCCCCGAAGACAGACATAAGCACGGGCTTGTCCTTGACTATACCCTTGAAGACGATATGGTCCTCCAGCGCTATTTTGAGTCGGAATTCACGGGGCGCACGGGGTTCCTTAAGCGCAAAAATATCCGCAAATATGCAAATAAACTTATCGAACAGTACGACGTGCGTTCGGGTCAGGGCCCGATAACCGTTGCAAGAAGTATGTCGGGCGGAAACCAGCAGAAAGCGATAGTCGCAAGAGAAATCGACCGCGACCCGTCGCTGCTTGTGGCGGTCCAGCCGACACGCGGGCTAGACGTCGGTGCTATCGAATATATTCACAAAAAACTTGTCGCACAGAGAGACCTTGGCAGAGCCGTTCTTCTCGTTTCGCTCGAACTCGACGAAGTTATGAGCGTTTCTGACAGAATTCTCGTCATGTTCGACGGCGAAATCGTCGGAGAGCTCGACCCGAAGACAACGACCGTCGAAGAACTCGGTCTTTATATGGCGGGTGCGAAGAGAGGAGAACAGAATGGATAAGGTAAGAAACTTTTTCAAAAATAAGACCGTTCAGTCGATAATTACTTCTCTTCTCTGCATAATCGTCGGACTTTTCATCGGTTTTATTGTTCTTCTCTGTATAAACCCCGCGGGTGCATGGCAGGGGATAACCGACCTTATAAAGAACTTTTTCACATTTTCTCAGCCTGCCTCGCAGGTCAAGCATTTCGGCAACACGCTTGTCAAAGCGGTTCCTCTGCTTATGTGTTCGCTTTCCATTCTGTTCTGCTATAAAGTCGGACTTTTCAATATCGGTGCCGCAGGACAGTATGTTATCGGCGCGGGACTTTCTCTTTATGCCGCCCTTGCGTGGTCTCTTCCGTGGTATGCGTGTATAATCCTTGCCGCGGCAGGCGCCGCCGTCTGGGGAATAATTGTCGGCTTCTTAAAAGCATATTGCAACGTAAACGAGGTTATTTCCGGCATTATGCTCAACTGGATAAGCCTTTACCTTATCAATATGCTTCTGACAAACGTCAAAGAACCGACAAGCCCTTACACCCGCAGTCTCGGAAAGGCGTCGACAATTCCGTCTCTCGGACTTGACACGCTTTTCAACAACAATAAATATGTAACTATTGCGATACCCATGGCGATAGTTTTCGTAATTATTATCTGGCTCCTTCTCGATAAGACGAAGTTCGGATATGAACTCCGCGCGACGGGGCTAAACAAGCACGCCGCAAAATACAGCGGAATGAACGAAAAGAGCAACATCATCGTTTCGCTTGCGATAGGCGGAGCGCTTGCGGGCATCGGTGCCGCAATGCTCTATCTTTCGGGTATCGAGCAGTGGTCGTGCAGTCAGTCCTCCGTTCCAGGAATGGGCTTTAACGGCATTGCCGCGGCGTTTTTGGGAGGTCTGAGCCCGATAGGTTCCATTTTCTCCTCATACTTTATCCAGCATATCACCGCAGGCGGCGCGTATGTCGACAAGACGATGTATTCGTCCCAGATATCCGACCTTATTTCCGCTATCATAATCTATCTCTGCGGCTTTGTCTTCTTCGTCAAGTATATGATGAATAAATCCATTGCCAAAAGAGAGGCGGCGGAAGCAAAAAAGGCGAAAGACGGGAAAAAAGAGGAGGGTGAAAAAGAATGATCTTACTTGTTCAGTATACTCTTCTTTATGCGGCGGTCCTTACCCTTGTCGCGCTCGGCGGCTGTTATTCCGAACATTCCGGCGTTATAAACCTCGGGCTTGAGGGAATAATGGTCATGGGCGCAATGGGCGGCGCGTTCGCAATGAAATTCTTGACTGCGGCGGGCGTTACGTCTCCGCTGACGATAATAGTCACCGTAATCGTCGTTTCGATGGCGATAGGAATTCTCTATTCGCTTCTTCTTGCGGTCGCAAGCATCACTTTCAAAGCCGACCAGACGATAGTCGGAACGGCTCTCAATCTCCTCGGAACTGCGGCGGCGACGGTTATCGTCAAAGCGGTCAACACTTCCGCAAGCATTGATAACGTTTCCTCGGTCGTCGAATATATCGAGGGCAAAAAAGCGTTTATTTTCAAGATAGGAACGCTCGAAATGAACTGGCTCGTTCCCGTTGCGGCAGTCCTTCTCGTGATCGCTTATATCGTTCTTTACAAAACGAAGTTCGGTCTTCGCCTTATGGCGTGCGGCGAACACCCGCAGGCGGCGGACAGCGTCGGTATAAACGTCTATAAAATGCGTTACGCGGGCGTTATGATATCGGGGGCGCTCGGAGGGCTTGGCGGCGTAATGTATATCATCGTCGGTGCAAGCGAATGGAAATTCGAATACGGCGTTGCGGGCTTCGGATTCTTATCACTCGCGGTTATGATCTTCGGACAGTGGAAACCCGGAAGAATTGCTCTTGCGGCTCTCCTTTTCGGACTTTTCCGCGCACTTTCCAACGTCTATCCGGGAATAGATTTCCTTGCAAATCTGAACCTGAACAGCGCAATTTACAATATGATGCCTTACGTCATTTCGCTCATTATCCTTGCCTTTACTTCGGGCAAGTCGAGAGCGCCGAAAGCCGAGGGCATACCCTACGATAAGGGTGAACGTTAGATTTTAGAAAGGGGCTGTAAAAAACCGTGTTTTTTACAGCCCCGAATACGGGGTTTTCTTATGAGAATGTATGATATTATCCATAAAAAAAGAGACGGCGGCAGCCTTACCGACGAAGAAATTTCGTTCTTTGTAAAAGGTATATGCTCGGGTGAAATTCCCGATTATCAGGCGACGGCTCTTCTGATGGCGATATTTTTTAACGGAATGACCGACGAGGAGACCGCAAAACTCACCGAATGTATGGCAAAGTCGGGCGACACGGTCGACCTTTCGCGTTACGGAAATCTTTCGGTCGATAAACACAGTACGGGCGGCGTCGGAGACAAAACCTCCCTTGTCGTCGCACCTATCGTGGCGTCTCTCGGAGGCAAAGTAACGAAAATGTCGGGCAGAGGGCTCGGACATACCGGCGGAACGGTCGATAAACTCGAAAGTATCCCCGGTTTTAATACCTCTCTATCTGCGGACGCTTTTATTTCGCAGATAGACAAAGTCGGAATGGCGGTCATCGGTCAGAGCGGGAATATGACCCCTGCGGATAAAAAACTTTACGCATTGCGCGACGTCACCGCGACCGTCGACAGCATTCCTCTGATAACCTCGTCGATAATGAGCAAAAAACTTGCCGCAGGCTCTCATTCGATAGTGCTTGACGTCAAGGTCGGCAGCGGCGCGTTTATGAAAACGCCCGAAAGCGCAAGGCAACTTGCCGAAAAAATGGTCACTATCGGTAAAAAATGCGGAAGAAACATGGCGGCCCTGATGACGAATATGGACAGCCCCCTCGGCTTTGCCGTCGGAAATTCCCTTGAAGTCATCGAGGCGGTAAACGTCATTCGCGGAAAAGAAGAGGGAGACCTCAAAACGGTCTGCGTCGCGTTGGCGTCCGAAATGGTGTCTCTTTTCAAAGGCGTTTCGGTCGAAGAGGCTGGAAAACAGGTCGAAGAGGCAATTTCTTCGGGCAGAGCCTTTGAAAAAATGAAAGAATGGATAGCGGCTCAGGGCGGCGACGAAAGATATATCGAGAATACCGACCTCTTTGAAAAGACCGCTTATTCTCACGAAATAAAAGCCGAAAACGACGGCTATATCGACTTTATGGATTCCGAAAAAATCGGCGAAGCAAGCGTAATTCTCGGCGCTGGAAGAGCGTCGAAAGAAGACGAAATAGACCACGCCGCAGGAATTATAATCGCCAAAAAGACGGGCGACCGTATCAAAAAAGGCGACACTCTCTGCACCCTTTATTCGAACAATGAAAAGGCGTTTGCCGAGGCGGAAAAGATGTATCTGTCGTCCCTTACCGTAGGCAAAGAAAAGGCGGAAGAAAAGCCGCTTATTTACGGAATTGTGAGGTAATTATGAGCGAGATGCTGACGATAGGAATAGCGGGAGGCTCGGGGAGCGGAAAAAGCACTATAACCCGACTTCTGGTTGAAAAATTCGGAAACGACGTCACCGTAATACGGCACGACGACTATTATAAAGCGCACCACAACCTGCCTTACGAAGAGAGAGCAAAACTCAACTACGACTGTCCCGAAGCGTTCGATACCGACCTTATGGCGGAACATTTGTCCCTTTTGCGGCAGGGAAAGGCTGTCGACTGCCCCGTTTACGACTATATGGAGCACGACCGCAGTGACAAAGTGCGGCGTATAGAGCCGAACAAGGTGCTTGTCGTCGACGGAATTCTTATTCTTGCCGAGGAAAGCCTCCGCAAACTTATGGATATAAAAATTTTCGTCGATACCGACGCTGATATCCGAATTCTGCGGCGTATAAAAAGGGACGTCAACGAGCGACGCAGAACGCTTGATTCGGTAATAAATCAGTATATCGCCACCGTAAAGCCGATGCACGAGGCGTATGTCGAGCCAAGCAAGAAATACGCCGACATCATAATCCCCGAGGGCGGATACAATATCGTCGCAATGGAAATGATCGAAAACAGAATTTTACATCATATAAACTGAAGAAAGCCCGCTGCTCAAAAGCAGCGGGCTTTCTTTTATTTATTTCTTTTTCTTTAATTTGAAGAATATTACGGCGGCGATAATCAGGACGATAACAACGCAGGTGATTGCGATTCGTCCCGTAACCGAAGAAAGAGCCGTAAGCACTGCCAGAATTCCGAGAAGAGCACTGACCGCGTCGAGAATTGCGACAGCCTCTCTCTGGTTAAATCCTCTGTCGATAAGACGGTGATGCGAATGTCCTCGGTCTGCGGAAAACGGGCTTCTGCCCGCAAGAATCCGTCTTGTAAAGGCGAACGCCGTGTCGAAAATGGGGAACCCGAAAATGAGGACGGGTATCATAAAGGAAACGTCCGACGGCTGTTGATAGAAACCGTAGACCGAAAGCGCGGCGACCATATATCCGAGAAACATCGCGCCCGTGTCTCCCATAAATATTTTTGCGGGATTGTAGTTATACGGCAGGAAGCCGATGCACGCGCCGAAAAGCGATGCGCTCGTTATCATGATAGCGGGGCTTGAAACGATAACCCCGACCGCAAACAGCGAAACCGTTCCTACCGTCGTAACACTGCAGGCAAGACCGTCAAGTCCGTCGATAAGGTTTACGGCGTTCGTTAAGGCGACTATCCAAAGAAGCGTCAGCGGATACGCGAACCAACCGAGATGGAGGTTGTGTCCGAAAACGTTGATATGTTCCATTGTAAGTCCGAAGCAGACGGGAATGAGCGCCGCGACGAACTGCAGGATAAATTTCAGTTTTGCGTTAAGCGTGAAAATATCGTCGAAAACTCCCAGAATGACTATCGCAAGTCCGCCGAGCCATATTCCCCAACTTTCCGCCGTCATTTCCGAGAAAAGAAGCATTGCGACCGAAAAACCGAGGAAAATAGCGATTCCGCCGCAGAGCGGCATCGGCTTGGTGTGCATTCTTCGTTCGTCTTTCGGAACGTCGACCGCGCCTATATGCGGGGCTATCGCCTTTACTATCGGGGTCGAAATAACGGCGACGCCGACAGCCGTCAGCAGTGCAAGCACGGTATTCAAAAGTATATTGTCAGTTATCATCAGCATAAACTGCCGTTCCTCCGGACAAAAGTAGTACACTCATTATATATATAAAGTGTGGCTTTGTCAAACATAAAAAGTGACGTTTTTCTAAAAATTTTCCCCCGAAAAGAACTTATCGGGGGAAATCTGTTCTTTTATTATTTTACGGTAACGGTTTTTGCCCAACTCATAAACATGGGTTTTTCGGTTTCGAAATTCTCTTTTTCGCTATACATCTGAACGACCCAGAAACTGTCTTCGCCCTTGAAAACAAAGCCGAGATATGTAAAAGTAACGTCATTTGCCGTCGCCTCTGTCGTGAAAGTAAGGAACCCGTCGGTTTCGACAGCGTCGCCCTCAATATTGTTCGCTTTCATGACAAGCGTGAGGTAATCTTTTTCCGAAAGCGCCGAGCCTTCGTATCCGAGAGACTGCAACGTCTCGAAAGTTTCGCGGAGAACGGTGACGCCGCAGAGTTTTGATGCGTAAGCCGCGGTAAGTCCTTTGGTCGCTTCCTTTCCCGTCTCATCGGTAAAACTGTCGTCAAGAGTTATCGAAAACTTATCGTCGACCGTGAATACCTTTTCTTTCGGCTCGGACGAACAGCCCGCAAAAAGAACAACGGTAAAAACAACGGCGAGTATAAGCGAAATTATTCTCTGTTTTTTCATAGCGTACCTCTCAGAATGAGTTTTCTTCTGTGATATGATATCATATTTATGCCGAAAAGTCAATAGTTTGACAGCGACGGCGAAAAAGTATATAATTAACAAGGTGACATAAATGAAACTTCTTTTTGTTATAAACGAATTTCTTGAAAGCGCAGGGTTTTCGTCCGTTTACGGGGCTTTTTTGTCGGCGGCGGAAACAGAGAACGTTTCCATTACGGTAAAGACGAACGCCGAACTTGCCGTTTCTCTTCCCGCAAAAAAAGATTTTGACGGCGTGATATTCTGGGATAAGGACGTCCGTCTTGCCGAAAGGCTCGAAAATGCGGGTCTCCGGCTTTTCAACAGCGCGAAAGCAATAGAGATATGCGACAGCAAGCAAAAAACCGCTCTTTGCTTTGAAAAATACGGAATTCCTTCGCCTAAGACCTTTATTTCGCCGAAGACTTTCGAAAATATCGGGTATACGAACCTTGATTTTCTTGAAAAAGTCTCCGAAAAAACGGGCTTTCCGATGATAATAAAGGAGGAGTTCGGCTCTTTCGGAAAGCAGGTCTATCTTGCAAAAGACCTTGAAAAAGCGCGCGAAACGGTCGGGAAAATATCGCCCAAAGGCTTTGTTATTCAGGAGTTTATCTCCGATTGCCGCGGAGTTGACCTGCGGCTCTGCGTTATCGGAGGGCGGGTCGTTTCGGCGATAAGGAGGCACAACCCCGAAGATTTTCGGTCGAATATCGAAAACGGCGGCTTTGCCGAAAAGGTAATTCCGACGGAAAATCAGGAAACTCTGGCTATAAGGGCGGCAACCGCCGCAGGGCTTGATTTCGCGGGGGTAGACATTCTGCCGTCGCAAAAGGGAGATTTTGTCTGCGAGATAAACTCAAATCCGCATTTCGCGGGAACGCTTTCTGCGACGGGCGTAAATATTGCGGACGGAATAATCAGATATATAAAAAAAGTGCTGTGAAAAATTCACAGCACTTGATTTTTTTTGGGATTCCGCCGCTAATAAAGGTACGTCGGGCGGCGAAGTTCGTTTGTCCTTTTATTTTGCCGCCTTTTTGCCGGTAATCATCTTTATTACAAAGAGAACGGCGATTGTCATAACGATCGCTATCGGGAGAGAAATCCATGCATTCTGTATGTATGCGGCAAGAATAAAGTTCACAAAGGAGATAACGGCGACCGTTATTGCGTACGGCAACTGGGTCGAAACGTGGTTTATGTGGTTACACTGAGCGCCCGCCGACGACATTATGGTCGTATCGGAAATAGGCGAACAGTGGTCTCCGCAGACAGCGCCCGCAAGGCAGGCGGAAATGCCGATTATAAGAAGCGGAGATTCCGCGGGGAAAATGGCGGTGACGATGGGAATAAGAATTCCGAAAGTACCCCATGAGGTTCCGGTCGCAAACGCAAGAACGCAGGCGACAAGAAAGATTATTGCGGGGAGCAGGTTTGTAAGTCCCGCCGCAGCGCCCTCCATAAGCTGTGCGACAAAAACTTTCGCGCCCATAAGGGAAGTCATATTCTTAAGAGAAGTTGCCATGGTAAGAATGAGGATTGCGGGAACCATCGCGTTAAAGCCTTTGGGGATACAACCCATTGAATCCTTGAAGGAGATAAGGCGGCGCGCGACCATATAGATTATCGTGAAGATAAGCGCGATAAGAGCGCCCCACGGAAGACCTACCGTCGCGTCGGTGTTGGAAAACGCCTCGACGAAGTTCATGTTTTCGAACGAGTTGCCGTTTCCGACATAGACGAGCGAAACTATACAGCAGACGATAAGTACGAGTATCGGAAGAACAAGGTCGATAACTCTTCCTTTTGTGTTACCTTCAAGTTCGTCGTCAGACATTATGTCGTCCTTGCCCGATGTGAAAAGGTCGCCTTTAAGCGCGTTGTCTTCGTGCTTTTTCATCGGACCGAAGTCGACTTTCATTACGACTATACCGATTATGAAGACGAAAGTCAGAAGCGAATAGAAGTTATAGGGAATAGCTTCGACGAAGAGTTTTAGGCCTTGTCCCTCTTCGGTATAACTTGCGACAGCCGCCGCCCAGGAAGATATCGGGGCTATCATGCAGACGGGAGCCGCCGTAGCGTCGATAAGATACGCAAGTTTTGCTCTTGATATCTTATTAGCATCGGTAACGGGTCTCATGACGGAGCCGACGGTGAGGCAGTTGAAGTAGTCGTCGATAAAGATAAGGACGCCCAGCGCAAAGGTTGCAAGGGAGGCGCCTACTCTCGAATGGATATGGGTCGCCGCCCAGCGTCCGAACGCTTTGGAACCGCCCGATTTGTTTATAAGGGCGACCATGACGCCGAGAATGACAAGGAATAAGAAAATTCCCGCCGTTCCCGAACCCGCGGAGATAAGGCCGTGAGAAACGACATTGTCGACGGTTTTCGTCACGTTGAAATTAGCGGAGAGAAGCCCTCCGATAACGATACCGATAAAGAGCGAAGAGTATACTTCTTTAGTAATAAGCGCAAGAACTATCGCGACTATCGGCGGAACGAGCGCCCAGAAAGTGCTGAAAAGAGGAATTTCTTCCCTGACGGTCTCAAGAGCCGTCGCCGAGTTTTCCGCGAAGTTTTCGTCTTCGTTGCTTTTTGTGGTGTATTCGTCGAGATAGCCTATCGCGTTGTCGTAATCTTTGAGGTCGGCTTCTTCAGCCGCCATGGTAAACGAGAAAAGCGAAAGGATAATAACGAGTACCGCCGCAAAAGCAATAATTTTTTTTGCTTTCATATTTTATCCTCCAGAGTGTCCGAAGACACAGTTTTTTACCGAAAAAAAGGACCGCAGAAGAGCGGTCCGCCGTATGCGTGTAGCTCTCCACTTGCGTGACAGACCGGGGCATATTCTGCAACGGTCCGGCTTTCCGCGGAATAACGGGCTCCGCGAACGCCTCGGCGACTTGCCCTTTCTCTGCCGTGATCCCGTTTTTTGCCCGACAGATACTGATGCTTGCCGCACCTCTACAATATTTATTTAATTCTATCACAATTTTGACAAAAAGTCAATATCTTCGTCAAAAAAAGTCCGCAACTCCGAAAAAAACGGAATTGCGGATATTATTATTTTACGATATTTGTTTCGGTGGGTTTGCCCTGTCCGAAAGTTTCGGCGTTCTCAAGGGTCGTGCGGCTTATCGCTTCAAGCGCCTCTTTTGTCAGAAAACCCTGATGAGACGTGACTATTACGTTCGGGAAAGACAGCAGGCGTGCGGTTATCGAACTTTCGAGAATGTCGTCTTCTCTGTTTTCGAAAACGTTTTTCTGTTCTTCTTCGTAGACGTCAAGCCCGACGCCGCCGAACTTATGCTGACGTATGCCCTTTATAAGGTCGTCCGAGCCGATGAGCGCGCCTCTCGACGTGTTTATAAGAATTACGTCGTCTTTCATTTTTTCAATTGCCGCAAGGTCGATAATATGGTAAGTTTCTTCGGTCAGCGGACAGTGCAGGGAAATGAGATCGCTTTCCTTTAACAGTTCGTCGAACGAAACGTATTTAACGAACGGCAGGTCGGGATTATGATATTTGTCGAAGGCGATGACGTTCATTCCGATACCGTGGCACGCTCTGCACATCGCCGCACCTATCCTGCCTGTCCCGACGATCCCCGCGGTCTTTCCGTGCAGGTTTATTCCCGTAAGCCCCATAAGGCTGAAATTGTTTTCGCGGATACGGATATACGCCTTGTGAATATGTCTGTTTACCGCAAACGCAAGCGCCAGAGCGTGTTCGGCTATCGATTCGGGGGAGTACGCCGGCACTCTCATTACCGTTATCCCGAATTCCTTTGCAGCGGCAAGGTCTACATGGTTAAAGCCCGCACAGCGCAGAAGCAGGAGTTTTACCTTTTCTTTTGCGAGAGCGGCAATGACTTCGCGGTTTGCGTCGGAGGCGACGAAAAGACAAACCGCGTCATATCCTGCGGCGAGTCTTGCCGTTTTCGGGGAGATATCGGTCTTCATATAGTCGATCTCAATATCTTTGAAATCTTTTATGACCGCGTCGAACGCCTGTCTGTCGTAAGGTTTTGTGTCGTAAAAAAGTATCTTCATTTTTTCTCTCCTTAATAATGTTCTGCGCTTAGTTTGCCCGATTTTCGGAAAAAATGCGGGTTTCTTTTCTGTGCCGTATTATCATTATCGGAATAACGGCGACAATAATAAGAAGAGAAATAAACTGGGAAGTCGAAAAAGGTCCTACAAAACCTCTTATCGCGTCTCCTCTGAAAAATTCGAGAATAAAACGGACGGGCGCGTAGGAAAGCAGGTAAATGTCAAGGATACTGCCTTTTGCCCTGCCTTTTTTGATAAGATAATAAAGAATGAAAAAAATTATAAGGTTGCACGCCGCCTCGACAAGTTGGACGGGGAAACGCGTAACGCCGTTTGCCTCTGCCGCGGGGGAATAGTGCATCACAAATCCGACGGGGCTTTCGACGCCGTAACAGCAGCCGCTCGAAAAACAGCCGAGCCTCCCGAAAAAGTGAAAGAGGGGGATAGAGGACGCGGCGACGTCGACATATTCAGCGTAATCGAGTTTCTTTTTCTTTATGTAGATAAAGCAGACGAGCATCGCGCCGAGAAGTCCGCCGTAGAAGACTGCGCCTCCGAAGATCTGTCCGAAAACATAAACGACGTCGAAAAAGCCCTTGCATTTCGACAGGAGTTCGGGCAGATGAGCGATGATTTTTATATTTGTTATTCCGTAAAGGATATGTCCGCCGACAAAAACTCCGACAAAAGACCAGAGCATTATGCAGAGCATATCGATATCGTTCGACTTCCTTTTTTTCGCAAGCGCCTGCGTATAACCGAGCACCGCGAATATCCCGATAAGCGCGAAGACCGAATAGAACGGAATTTCTTTATTGAAAATTACTATATTGGGAAGCATGGTTCTCCTTATATAAATAAAGCAGATAGAAAAAATCTATCTGCTCTATTTTCGGTTGTCTGTAAATTACTGAAGACCGTTGAGTATGTCCTGAATCTGGGAATCTATGCCCGCGTCTTTTGCAGCGCCCGCAACAGCACAGATAGTTGCTGCGGCACAGCCGAGGCAGATAACGGCAATTCCCGAAAGAACAACGCCGATGATACCGAGAACAAGACCTGCGGTAGCCATTCCGGTGGGTTCGCCCGCTTCAACGCTTGCCTTCTTGCCTTTGACCGAGAAAATTATCGCGACTATTCCGCAGATAAGGCAGACGATAGCGAGGATCCAGTGCCACCAGCAAAGAACAACACTTACGATACCGAGAACCAAAGAGACTGTCGATAAGGTTTTTCCGCTTTTGTTTTCCATGATTAAATTCCTCCTGATAGTATTTTCTTTATTATATATGATAAAAAACCGCTTGTCAATACCTTTTTTCAAAAACCGGACTCTTGCTGTCCGGTTTATTTTTTATTCTTTCGGGGAAAGGAGTTGACAGAGATGATACCCGCCTCGGAAAGAAGAACGATGATACTTAAACTGCTTTGCCGCAGAAGACACGACACCATAGAAAACCTTGCTTCGGAAACGGGCGTTTCCCCGCGGACCGTGAGGCGCGACATCGAAACGCTGAGCCTTTACGAACCGATATATACGGTACAGGGAAGATACGGAGGCGGCGTCTACGTCTCCGACACTTTCACCTATTACAGAATGTATATGAAAGACAGCGAACTTTCCGTCCTGAAAAAACTTTCCGCAAACGGGAAGAAATGCGGTCTTTCCGAAGAAGAAATGAAGATACTGTCGTCGGTCATCGCGGAATATACAAAACCGTCGGCAGAAAGGAGAAACGTATGAAAAACGGAGAAAAACGGCTTTTTACGGCGCTTTGCAGTTATAAGGAGGAAAACTTTGACGCGTCCCTGCTTTATTACGCGACCCCCGCGGTCCTCGGAAACCTCTTTATGAACAGAATGCAGGGTATTGCTTTCGGTGTACTTAAAAAACACGGCGTCGCGTCCGACGTCTGCCGCGAGTTCGGCAATTCGCTTAAGACCGCGGCAAAGGATAACGAAGAGAAAAACGCCGATTTTTATAAGGCGGTGAGGTATGTTTCGGGCATCGTAAAGGAAAGCGGAGTTCGCGCAGCGTTTCTCAAAGGCGCTTTTCTTTGCGGGAAATACCCGAAAGGTTTCCGCACGTCGAACGATATCGATATCCTGCTGTCGCCCGCCGACGTTTCTCTTCTCGGAAAAGAACTGTTGAAAAACGGCTTTATGCAGGGCAAAGTAAAAAACGGAGAATTTGTCCCCGCCGAAAGGAGCGAGATAATCTCTTCGAAGATAAACCGCGGAGAGACCGTTCCTTATGTTAAGGAAACAGCTCTGCCGAATATGAAATTCCTCGAAGTCGACCTGAATTTTTCGCTCGACTGCAAAGCCGACGACGGAAATGCGCTCGGAAAGATGCTTGAAAAAACGGAAACTGCGAATGTCTGCGGCGTTTCTTTCCCGACGCTCTGGGGGGCGGACTTCTTTATTTACCTTTGTCTGCATTTATATAAGGAAGCGGCGAATTTGCCGTGGATAAAGATGAAACGCGATATGACGCTCTATAAATACTGCGATATTTATTCTCTGCTTGAAGGAATGACCGACAGCGACCTTACGGAGATTTTTGAAAGGGCGGAAACTCTGGGCGCGGAAAAGGAGACCGCGTTCGCGATAATCCAGACCGCGGCGCTTTTCAATATGGAGAACCGCCGTTTTGCCGAGACAGCCGAACGGTATATAAAGGATAAGACTTTTCTTTGCAGGGTCTTTTCGCCGTCGGAAAAGAAAACGTATTTATATAAGGAAACTTCCGTTTCCGACAGGTTTTTTTCCGACGACAGGCTTTCGCTTCTTAAGGAGGAATAAAATGAAAAAACTTGATATGAGACCGAACGACAGCGCCGGCGTGCTTTTCACTTTCTGCGGGCTTGACGGGTGCGGAAAAACGACGATGCTCACGAGGCTTGCAAAAGAGTTTCCCGACGCGGTCCTGACAAAAGAGCCGACCCCCGCCGTCCGAAATTCGGAAATTTTCAGGGCGTACACCGACACCCCCGACCATTCCGCCTACGATTACAGAAGCCTTTCCCTTTTTGCCGCGAGCGACAGGCTCCGCCACGGCGCGGAGTTCGTAAACCCCATGCTCAAGAGCGGGAAAACGGTCATTTCCGACAGATATTTCTATTCCTGCCTTGCAAATCTTAGGGCGAGAGGCTATAAGAGCGACGGCTGGATATATGAGATAGCAAGCCACATTACAAAGCCCGATGTCGCTTTCTTTTTCGACGTTCCCGTGCCCGTCGCCGTCGGAAGGGTAAGACGCCGCCCCGAAGAAAAGGACCGCTACATAGATATGGGACTGCAATACGCTCTCCGCGACGAGTATGTCGGTATCTGCAACCTCAACGGCGGAGTTCTTATAAACACCGAGGAATCGGAGGACGAATGTTTCGAAAAAGTTTTTGCGGCGGCAAAAAGGGCGGTCTCGGAAAAGAAAACTCTTGAAAAACTGCGGCTTTTAAGCGAAAAACGAACCGTCCGCCGCGAAGACAGGCTTAAAACGGACCTGTTTTTGTCAATTCCGAAAATCAAAGAAAACCTCGGCGTTGAAATAACACCGCGCGAAGAACTTACGCTTTTTACCGCGGGAGATCTCTGCGACCTTGTTTTCAGAAAGGAAAAATAAAATGCTGTGGAACGAAATAAGAACGGCGCTCATAAAAAACGCGGATAAAACGCTCGGAGAAAAAGATCGGGTGATTCCGTTCGGAAAAGTCGCCGAAATCGCGGAGGAACGGGCAAAAAAACTGAAAAACGCGCGTCTCTGTGCGATTTTATGTAAGGAAGAAACTGAGGCGGCGCTGTGGCTTCTTGCCTGTTTTGCGGCAAAGAAGACGGCGGTCCCGCTTTCCGAACGGTACGGAAAAAAACATTGCGACGGGATAATCGGCGAAATACGTCCCGACCTTTTGCTTTCCGACGGCGGAAAAACCGAGCCGCTTTTTTCCTGCACCGAGCAGCCCGAAAACGCGGCTCTTATAATGTGTACTTCGGGGACGACGGGAAAGCCGAAAGGAGTGATGCTGAGCGAGGAAAACATTCTGACGAACGTTTTTGATATCTCGGAATATTTCGGCGTTTCTCGGTCGGATACGATTCTTATTTCCCGCCCGCTTTACCATTGCGCCGTGCTTACGGGCGAATTTCTGGTCTCGCTTTTTGCAGGCGCCGATATCCGCTTTTACTCGGGATTTTTCGAACCTCTGCGTTTGCCGTCGGTCATAAAAAAGTACGGCGCGACCGTTTTCTGCGGAACGCCTACTCTGCTTTCCCTTCTTGCGGCGACGGGAAAGGATATCCCGCTTAAAAAGATCGCGGTAAGCGGCGAATGTATGGACGGAAAAACGGGCGCGTTTATAAAAAAGGCGTTCCCGACGGCGGAGATACATCACGTTTACGGGCTTACCGAGGCGTCTCCGAGAGTTGCGGCGCTCCCGCCCCGTCTTTTTGAAAAATATCCCGATTTTGTCGGGTATCCTTTAAGGCATACCGAAATAAAACTTCTGCCCGATGAAAAAAACAGAGATATTCTCTGGGTAAAAGGCAAAAACGTCACGTCGGGTTATTATAAAAACCCCGACGCCACCGCCGCAAAAATCAAGGACGGCTGGCTCTGCACGGGGGACGTCGCCGAAATAAACGGCGAAGGACTTCTGAAAATTTTCGGCAGGAGCGACGATATGATAATCAAAGGCGGAATGAATATCTACCCGTCGGAGATAGAAAAAGCGGTCAAAGCCGACCGCAGGGTAAGAGAAGCTGCGGCTTACGGCTACCGCGACAAGGGAACGGTCAAAATAGGACTTCTTGTTTCGGGAAATTTTTCGTCGGTCTCCGAAGTTTACGGCGTCTGCCGCGAAAATCTTCCGCCTTACGAAGTCCCGAACGAAATTTTCTTAAAGGACAGGCTCGAAAGAAACGGTTCGGGCAAGATAATGAGAAAACGCCCCGACCGTGTTGCGGAAAACGGCGGTTTCGGTGTATAATCGGTTCGGGAGAAGAGGGAGGTTTTTTTTGAAAACGACCGAAAGAAGACTCGAACTCATCAGGATAATGTGTAACCGCCGTTACGAGAAGACCGAAAATCTGGCATTTGAATTCAATGTTTCGGAAAAAACCGTAAGGCGGGATATCGACGCCGTCAGCACGACCGTTCCGCTTTACACGAAAAGAGGGGCTTACGGCGGCGGAGTCTACCTTCTGGGCGACTACGCCGCGGAAAAAACGTATATGTCCGACAGTGAGATACTGTTCTTAAAAAGGCTTTCGGAAAGGTGTCGGAGCGGCTCCGACAGGCGTTCTCTTCAGAACATAATAAAAAAATACGGAAAAAATTTCAATACGGAACTCCCCCGACCTGTTTGAGCGTTAAACTTGCAGGGACGGAAAAGAGATTTTTTTCAGGGGCATTCGGGCAGGCGGAGTTTCCCCGAAAAAAAGGTCTCCCGATTTCCCTTATATGCTTCCCTCTTCCCTTTGCGGAACGGAAGAATGCCGAAACCTCGGCGCAGGGTATCGGGCGGTCCTGTCTTTTCCGTCTTTCGGAAAAGGGGGAGTCTATACGGATTTCAAAGATTATCTGCGTGCGGAAATGGTCATTCTCATTCCCGTTCTTTATCTTATCGGAGAAGGACTGAAAAAAAGTAAAGTTCCCAACCGTCATATTCCCGCGCTTCTCGGCGTTATAGGGATAATACTGTCGGCTGTATGGGAATTTTCCTCCGACAGCCCCCGATTGTCAACAGATATATTCGGTGCGGTCTTCAGTTCCGTAACTCAGGGGGTTCTTGCGGCGGGCGCAAGCGTCTACGCAAATCAACTCTACATTCAGAAAAACAGAAAAAACAAGAAATAAAGTTCCGATCGGGACCCTATCTCCGTCTGCCTTTTTCGGACGCCGCAATATGCGGCGTCTGTTTTTTAACTTTTTGAAAACCCTCTTGAAATTTCCGTAAAGATTTATATAATGTCGTTGAGGAGGGATATTTACGGAAAGAAAAAACGGATTTTTCGCGCGGCTTTCAAAGCCCGTCGACCTTACTTCGGGAACGCCGTGGCGCGTTATCATGCGCTATGCCGCCCCGATAATGATTTCATATTTTTTACAGCAGATATATATTCTGACCGACGCCGTTATCTGCGGACAGGTGCTTACCGCGTCGGAAGTCGCAGGGGTGAACGACACCTTCCCTTTGACCTTTATTTTCCTTCAGTTCGCGTTCGGCTGTACGGCAGGTTTTTCGGTAATAACCGCGAAATGCGTCGGCGGGAAAGACGTAAGAGGCGTTCGCCGCTCCTTTGTCTGCCAGACATATCTTTCGGTCGTTATCTCGGCGGTCCTTACGGTAGTTTCGGTTCTTTTACTGCCGTGGCTTCTCGGAATAATAAACGTCACTCCCGACAATAAAGAAGTTTACGACGCCGCGTATATCTACTGCCTGATAATATTCATAGGCATTGCCGCTCAGATGGGCTACAACTTTATATGCGGAGTTCTGCGCGCTTACGGCGACTCTGTTACTCCGCTTGTTTTCCTTATCATTTCAACGGTCCTCAATGTCGCTCTCGACCTGCTTTTTCTAACGGTCTTCGGAATGGGACCCGCAGGAGCCGCCGCGGCGACGATTCTTGCACAATTTTTGAGCGTTATCGGCTGTACGGTCTATACGTTTGTTAAATATAGGGAACTGCGGCTTGAAAAAAGCGACCTTAAAGTTTCGAAAAGGGCGGTTGCCGAACACTTAAAACAGGGCGTTCCTCTCGGACTTCAGTTTTCCGTATTGGCGATAGGAATAATCGTCATGCAGGGCGCCGTCGTGAGCTTCGACCTTGCCGCGGACGGCAGAATGGTCGCGGGTTCGCCCGCCCAGAACGGCTACGGGGCGGCAAACAAACTTATAAACTTCCTTATGGCGTCTTTTCACGGTCTCGGCTCGGCAGTCCTCGGTTATAACGCCCAGAATTACGGCAAACACGATTTCGGGCGTATAAAAAAGGGAACGTGTCAGTCCCTTATTATAATGCTTGTAATTTCCGTTGTCAGCATTTCGATAGGGCTTCTTTTGTCGGTAAACGGGACGTATCAGTATATTTTCATGAGCGCCGATAAGATCTCTCCGGAAACGGTTCGCTACGGAAACACTATTCTGTATGTCGACCTTGCGTTTTACTGTATCCTCGGATTTCTTCTGGTTACGAGGAGCGCTGTGCAGGGGATATGCCGTTCGGGATATGTCCTTGCCGCAGGGTCTTCCGAACTTGTCGCAAGAATTCTTATCTGTGCGTTTCTTCCGCAGGCAGTCAACGGTTCTCCGATAAACTCTTCGGCGTCGCCTCTTTCCTTTGCCGCCGTCTGTTTCGGAGACCCCGGCGCGTGGATCTGCGCCGCGATCGTCCTGTCGATTCCGTTTATACATACAATCGTTAAAAAACAATATAAAAAAGGACTGTAAGTTTTTTTACAGTCCTTTAAGTTTTCTTTAGGTTTGGGGGTTAGAATAAGGTCAGAAAGAGGGGAAGACCCTCATACCGAAAGGAGACAATGTTATGAAATTCAAAAAGATCACGGCAATAATTTGCGCCGCGGCTCTTATTCTTTCTTTGGCGGCTTGTGCAAAGAAAGCCGATTATTCGGGAACGACGGTCGTCGGAAAGGTGACAGCCGCCGACGGAAACAAAGTCACGGTCTCGATAGGCACCCTTGACGAATCGGCGGAAAACACCGCCAAGCCCGACGGCAACAGCGACAGTCAGACCCCTCCCGAGAAGCCCGACGGCGACAGCAACAGCGACAGTCAGACACCTCCCGAGAAGCCCGACGGTGACAGCAACAGCGAAGGTCAGACACCTCCCGAAAAGCCTGACGGCAACGGCGACGGACAGACACCTCCCGAAAAGCCTGACGGCGACAGCAACAGTCAGACACCTCCCGAAAAGCCTGACGGCGACAGCAACAACGGTTCGACCCCGCCTGATATGCCCGACGGAAATTCCGCGACCTTTACCGAATCGGGCGACACCGCCGAGATAGACATCTCTTCGGCGACCGTCACCGAAAACGGAAATACCGTTTCGGTTTCCGATATCGAGGTCGGCGATATCTTAAGAATCACCTTTAACGATAAAAATACCGCCGAAACGGTCGAGATAGTTTCGGTTTCCGCAAACGCGGGCGGGAACGGCGGACAAAGCGGTACGGTAACGCAGGGCGACAGCGCGACAACAATTTCCGAAGACGGAACCTATTCCGACGTCTCTTATTCTTCGACGGGCGACGATGAAAACGCTCTCCGCATAGACGGTGCGACCGTAACTCTTGACGGGATATCCGTCGATAAAAGCGCGGGTTCTTCTTCAAACACCGAAAGCGGAGATTTCTACGGAGTAAACGCCGCAGTTCTTGCGACGAACGGAGCAAATGTCACGATCAAAAATGCGACCGTCACTTCCTCCGCGCAGAACGGAAACGGAATTTTCAGTTACGGCAGTAAAACGACCGTTACGGTCTCCGATTCGACGGTAACCACGACCGCCGATAATTCGGGCGGTATCCAGACTACGGGCGGCGGCACGACAATAGCCTCAAATCTTACCGTCACGACTTCCGGCAACTCTTCGGCGGCTATCCGTTCCGACAGGGGCGGCGGAACGGTCAAGGTCGACGGCGGAATATATACTTCAAAGGGATATAATTCTCCCGCGGTCTATTCGACAGCCGACATAACCGTTAAAAACGCAACGCTTACAG
Organism: uncultured Eubacteriales bacterium; assembly: GCA_934486965.1. GTDB lineage: Bacteria > Bacillota > Clostridia > Oscillospirales > UBA644 > Geddesella. Next base: position 3,046 of record CAKSQP010000010.1, on the reverse strand, counting down.
CCGAAAATTCCGAGGCGCTCGTTATCGAGGGACAGAACTCCATAACCCTTGAAAACTGTAACGTTTCGGGAAATATGAGCGATACGAAAGGCACTTCGTCCGACGAAAACGTCCATAACGTCATGATATATCAGTCGATGTCGGGAGACGCCGACGTCGGAACAAGTTCTTTTTCGATGACGGGCGGTTCGCTTCTTTCAAATAACGGCGATATGTTCTATGTGACGAATACCGACTGCAATATTTATCTTTCGGGCGTGACGCTTGTAAACAAAGACAGCGACGCTTATCTTATGAATATCTGCGGCAACTCCGCGTCCCACGGTTGGGGGACCGCAGGCAAAAACGGGGCGGACGTGACTTTTGTTGCCGACGGTCAGCCCCTTGAAGGCAATATCTCGGTCGACGCGATATCTACCCTGAATATGACCCTTAAAAACGGAAGCACCTTTACGGGTACCGTTAATATAAGAGACAACGCCGAGGGCGGGACCGCCGTTTCGGATAACGCGGTGATAACCGTGGACGAAGGCAGCGTCTGGAATCTTACGGGCGACTGCACCGTCACAAGCGTAACGAATAACGGGACGATAAACTTCAACGGATACACAATTACCCTTGCCGACGGTACGGTTCTTAAATAAAACAATCAGCCACCCATTTGGGTGGCTGTTATCTATTTCCCGTCTTTCAGAAGATTTTCGAGTTGCACTGCGGGCATATCCTTATAATAAAGGTAGCCCTGATATATCGTACAACCGAGTTCTTCAAGCAGTTTTCTCTGTTTTTCCGTCTCGACATATTCGGCGATAACTTTGAAATTCAGTCCTTTGCCGAGTTCGATAATAGACGCGACGATACTCTGACTGCGCTCGTTATCAAGGTCGCGTATCAGTTGTCCGTCGATCTTTATATAGTTGAAGTAATTCTTTCTTAAAAGCGAAATTGCGGTGTGGCCCATCGAGAAATCGTCCATGAATATTCCGATTTTCGCGTCTTTCAAGGATTCGAACGCCCCGGAAACGCCGTCGCGGTCCGAAAACGCCGAATCTTCCGTTATCTCAACGCCGAAAGTTTCGGGCGTGACCCCCGAATTCCCGACTTCTTTTATCAGCCAGTTTCTGAAATTTTCGTCGAGCAGGAGGTCTATCTGGAGATTTACCGTGAGTTTGAAACCGGAGTTTGTCTCCTGAATGCATTTCAAGTCCCGAAGCGCCGTTCTGACGATAACTCTCGTCATCGGGTCGAAAAGCCCGCGGCTTACGGCAATGCCGACAACGAGCGGCGGATAGATATAGCCGTTATCCCCGATATTGAAACGGAGAAGGGCTTCCGCGCCTTTTATTTTTCCGCCGACGACCTGAGGCTGATAGTTTATCCTGATATTTTCTTTGGCGATATCGGAATTGAGTTTCGATACTATTTCGTCTTCGAAAGCCTTAATTATCAGAGGTTCGTCCTCCGAATTATACGGTATTCCGCCTGTTTCGCATTCCTTACAGCGCGCGACAAGTCTGTCGAGATAAGTTTTTCTGTTTTCCTGCTGAACTCTGTTTTCGAGGAGTACGAACGGGGTATAAATTGCAACGCCTATCAAGATGACTGCGATCTGAAGAATACTTCCCGCAATGTTTCCCGTTGCCTGATATCCGCTTATCAGAACGGGCGTCGTCCAACGGACCGCCGCATTCGTTATCGGCGGAATTATCCCGACGGCAAGCGCCGCATAAGCGACCGAATAGGAAACGAGCGGAGTTATTATAAAAGGAATTATATAGATCGGGTTCAGAACGACGGGGACCCCGAAAATGAGAAGTTCGTTGATGTTAAAGAGCAGGGGCAGAGCGGAGACTCCGCAAAGCCTCTTTTTGTGTCGGTCTTTTGAAAAGAGCGCCAGTGCGATAAACAGGCTTATCGCCGTTCCGCAGCCTCCGATAAGGACGAAGGTGTCGACAAAAGGCTTCGACATTATCTGTCCGTTCGAAAAAGCAAAAACGCTTGACGGAGCCGTCAGCAACTCGTCGAAAACATTGCCTCCGTGAATCCCGAAGATCCACAGCAACGATTCGAAAAGCATGATGAGAAATCCGCCGAAGAACGTCGCGCCTATATCTGTAAAGGGCGCCGCGAGAGTGTCGGTCAGCAGATCGTTGAAATTTGACGATCCGTGGACGACCGTTATCATTTCCGCAAGCGTCCCGAATATCGCGAAACACAGAAAAAGCGGAAAGACCGTCTGCATACTGCGGGAAAACGCGGTGTGCGCGGGGTGGCGTTTCTTTATGAAATTATAAAAAATAAGGAACAGTCGGGTCGAAAGCAGGGAAATAAGAATCGCGGGGAAGATGTTCGACATCTTCGTATATCCGAGCAACGCTTTTTCGCCGTTCATTACGTCCGGACCGAGGAAAACTATGTAGCAGGCGAGGGCGCAGATACACGCCGCAAGCCTTGCCGAACTGTGTATCTTTATTTTGGCGGTGTCGAAAAAGGAGAGCGCGATCGCGAGATATACCGCCGAAAATCCGTAAGTAATGCTGTATAAAAGGCTGAGGACACTGTTAAGAGAACCGCCTGCGGCGGTCTGTATGAATTCTCTTACCGCGGGTACGGGGAAATTCTGAAATACCAGAGCACCCGCTCCTATAAGAAAGACCGGAACAAGAAAAGTGAAAGCCCTGCGCAGCGTTTCGAGCAACGGTATGCTCTCCGCGCGGACGTATATCCCGAATATCCCGTTTGCAAATTTTTTCATTCACTACCCCCCCCCCCCCGAAAAACCGAGGGGCAAACGTCGGACCTTATAATATCATTGTATCACAAAAAAACGGACTTTGCAATCTTTTTTTTGACTGAATCTGTCTTTTTATGCAAAAACAGCCGTTTTGCCGTCGCTGGGCAGCAAAAAGCCCCGAAAACGGGGCGTTGGCTATATAAACAGCGGTTCTGCTTTGTCTGTCTGCCGGAATTCGAATAAAAATAAGACAGTCCGAAGACTGTCGCTGAGATGACCGCTTAAATCAGGGCAAAGCCCTGCGTGTAACCC
>CAKSQP010000009.1 GCA_934486965.1 uncultured Eubacteriales bacterium | reverse complement strand
CCTTTGGTCAGTGCTGTGCGTACAGCGTAGGACAGGCGGCTCAGCCGATAATTTCAACGAATTTCGGTGCGGGAAACGGCAAACGAATTAAGGAAACTTTGCGTTACGCGCTTCTTTCGACCGCGTTTTTTGCGGTTTTCTGGACGGGGCTCAGTATGGCGGTCCCGAACCTCTATATCCGCATTTTCATGAACCCGACGCCCGAGATACTGACGCTTGCTCCCGATATAATCAGAGCGTATTCGGTCTCCTTTATCCTGCTGCCTTTCAATATCTTCTCGACCTATTATTTTCAGGCGATAATGAAACCGAAAGCGGCGTTCCCCGTTTCGGTCGCAAGAGGTCTTGTGATAAGCGGAATTTTAATAACGGTGCTTCCGATGTTTGCCGACGCGTTTTCGCTGTGGTTCGCAATGCCGATAACCGAACTTCTTGTCGCGGTCTATGCGGCGGCGACCATGGCAAAATATACGAAAAAGTTATAAAGAAAGGGCAGTTAAAAACTGCCCTTTTTCTTATTTGAGTTTCACGAACCGATAATTCCCGCCGTCGGAAAGACGGACGATACCGTCCGAGACGGCGTAGGTCTCGTCCCATTCGCAGGGGATAACGGAATTTCCGTCTTTGTCGATAAGTCCCCATTTGTTTTCCGCCTCGGCGACGGGTGCGTAGCCGTCGGAGAAATCCTTTGCCGCGGCGTAGGTTTTATCAAAAAGTTTTTTGCCGTCTTTTGAGATAAACGCGAACGCTCCCGCTGTTCCGTCGGTCGTTCCCGACGGTAACTGCACGCGGGCTATTCCGTCCGTAAATTCATAGGCGGTAAGATATGTCGGCGCGACGACGACGTTGCCCGCAGTGTCTATATATCCGAAAAGGCCGCCCTTTTCGACTGCCGCAAGTCCGTCGGAAAATTCGCCTGCGGTCGCATATTTCGCCTCGACGACAACTTTACCCGTTTTGTCGATATAGCCCCAGTCGGTCCCGTCTTCGTAAGCGGCAAGCCCCTCCGAAAAACGGTTCGCGTCTTCAAGTTCCATGGCGATAACGACCTCGCCTTTTTCATTTACAAAGCCGCTCTTATACTGTTCGAAAACCTCGGCAAGTCCGTCGGAAAATTCAGGCTTTTCGGTATAGAGAAAATCGGTTATCTCTTTACCCGTTTTGTCGATAAAGCCCCATTTTCTGCCGTCTTTCTGAACAGCGGCGATTCCGGCGGTGAAGTTCGCGGCGTCGCTGTATTTAAGTTCGACGACGACTTCTCCCGAAGTGTTTATATAGCCGTAATAGTTTCCCGAAACGACGACCGCAAGGCCTCCCGAAAAATACCATGCGCCGTCATAAGCCGCCGCAATGACCTCGTTTCCCGACTTGTCGATAAAGCCCCACTTGCCGTCTTTATTCTGGACGGCGGCAAGTCCCTCGGAAAAGGACCACGCGCCGTAATATTTCGGCTCGACGGCATAGTTCCCGTCGGTGTCGATATAGCCCCAGAGTCCGTCTTTTTTGACGGCGGCAAGCCCCTCCGAAAAATCGCGGGCGTTGGTGTAGGCGTCTCCGATGCTGTCGAATTTTTCACCGTTTGCCGTTTTGCCGCAGCCCGAAAGCGCCGTGAGAGAGAAGAGCATGACTGCCGCGAGGAATACAGAGATTGTTTTCTTCATAAATTTCTCCTTTGCGTTGAGTGTTGATTTGTCATTACCGTCTGCCGTTTTTTTCGCAGACAATAGTGAAGTGTTGGTCGTAAAAATATTGTTTGACTGAGTTTTCAAACCCGTAAAAATCATCTTTTGCCATGGTCGCGGTAAGAACTATATTCTGACCGTAATCCTCTTTTATGTCGGTCGCGTCTGTTTTTGAAAGCAGTGTTTTTATCCTGCCCTGTCGGTCGTAGGGAAATTCGGCAGTAAAGGTGACGACGGGGACGATTTCCGCCCTGCCCGCCTCTTCGAGCGCCGAGACCGCCGCCTTTGTGTAGGCCCTTACAAGTCCGCCCGCGCCCAAAAGCGTTCCTCCGAAATAGCGGGTGACGACGATACAGCAGTCGACTATCCCGTTATTGTCAATTGCTGTTAAGATAGGAAGCCCCGCCGTTCCCTGCGGTTCGCCGTCGTCGGAAAACCGTCTTTGGGAAAATCTGCGGAGGTTATACGCAAAGCAATTGTGGGTGGCGTCGGGATATTTCGCCTTTACTTCGCCGATTTTTGCCTGCGCCTCTTCTTCGGTCGTGACGAAAAAGGCATGTCCGATGAACCGCGAACGTTTTTCGTAAAATTCGCTCACGGCGTCTTTTTTTACGGTGAATTCGGACATTTTCGTTCCTCCCTACTTGCAAAAAACCGACTTTTATGATAATATAAAAGAAAAAAGGACGTGAATAAAATGTTCAGACATATAGTGCTCTATAAATTAAAGGACAGATCGGAAAGTTCCGCAAAAGCCCTTTATGAAAAATTCCTTACTATGGAGGGAAAAATTCCGTATATAAGGGAAATGAACGTCGGCTGTGACACCCTGCGGCTCGACCGCTCTTTCGACGTCAGCCTTTCGATAATTTTCGATTCGAAAGAAGACTTCCTTGCGTATAAGGAATATCCTTACCACAGGGACGAAATAGTTCCCTATGTCCATTCGGTAATCGAACAGGCGGTGTCTGTCGACAGTCTGACATAAGCGGGGTTTTTACCCCGCTTTTTTAATTTGTAAACAACTGGACCCACCACCAGCCGTTGGCTACCTTGATTACGCCGACGCCTAATTTTGTAAAGTTTTTACTTATCATATTGCTGAAATGACCCTCTGAATTTTTCCAGCCGTTTACGACCGAAGAGGCGGACGTAAATCCCTGAGCGATATTTTCACCGCAAAAGCCGAACTCGATTCCAAACGTATCAAAAACGGAAAAACAGCTTGTGCCGTCGGGACGGGTATGAGAAAAAGTACCTGAATATGCCATTTCGACGGCACGGAGCATTGCGGCTTTCGTTAAGTTTTCGTCAAGTTGCAAAGCGGCAGCCCCGTTTTCGGAACGGATTTTGTTTGTTCCGTCAAGGACGGCTTTCACTTCCGCCGAATAGGTTTTTGCGTTCCGAACGGCTTCGGGGAGCATTTCGGCGGCGGTCGCCTTAAATCCGCTGTAATCGTTCTGGTTCGAAACAAACGTTTTAACGTTTTTCCGCGATCCGTCGCTGTAAAGATCAAATTCGGTGCGGGTGGTCGTTATGACTTTCATTCCGTAGTTATATTTCGTTTCTTTCGTTATGATCTCCACGTCGTTTTTTACGAAAGTGGCCTTGCCCGCAGAATTTCCGGACGACGAAGAATTTCCCGAAGACGGCTTGTTTGAAGAAGACGTTCCCGAAGAGGGTTTCGTCGATGAAGTTCCTTTCGACGGCTTTGAGGCAGCCGACGTCCCCGAAGACGGTTTTGTTTCGGCGGTTGTCGGTGTTTCTTCGGTCGGCGCATTTTCCTTGACCGTTATTTTTGCGGTCTTTTCGATCGAATTTCCGCTTTCGTCGGTCGCGACAAGAGTCACTTCATACTCTCCCGCTTTTGAAATGTCGGGAGAGTCTTTTATTGAAAAAACGCAGTCTTTTCCGCTGTTATCGGTGCAGGAGCCAACAAGCGCCTGCGGCTCAAATGCGGTTTCGGTTTCGAATTCAAGGTCTTTTGTAATAAGCACGGGCGGGGTGGTATCCTTAACGCAGAGAACAGAATTATATTCTTTTTCTCCGTCGGTAAGAATAACTTTGAAATAGCCCGTTCTGTCGTATTTTTCCGAAAAAACGACATCTTGTCCGTCAAAGGAATATTTTATCTGCAATTCGCTGTTTTCGGGCGGGTTTTCGAAAAAATCCTTTGCCGAAAGGACGTCGGTCATAATTTCGGCAGTGACCTGCTCTTTTACCTTTATTTCTTCTTTTTCGGGTTCGGGAGCGGGTGTTTTGTTATTTTTAACAAGGATAAAAGCCGTTACCGCAGCGGCGAGAACCGCCGCGGTAATTGCAATGATAATAATGAGTTTTGTGCGTTTTTTCATGAAATCCTCTTACTGTTTGTTTGCTCCGCAGCATTTCTTGTATTTTTTGCCGCTGCCGCAGGGGCAAAGGTCGTTTCTTCCTATCTTCTCTTCTTTTTTGCGGACAACAGGCTTTGCTTTTTCGCCGCCGATATTCGTCGGGGCTTTCATAACCTGTTTTCTCTTCATCTGGTCTTCTCTTACTATTCTTACGACCATGACCGCTTTGACGGTGCGGTATTTGATATCGGCGATCATCTCGTCGAACATATCCGCACTTTCGAATTTATATTCGATAACGGGGTTCTTGTTTCCGTAAGCGCGGAGAGATACTCCCTGTTTCAAATCGTCCATTGCGTCGATATGGTCCATCCAGTGGCTGTCAACCTCACGCAAGAGGATTATGCGTTCTATCTCACGCATCTTTTCGGGGGTGTTAGCCTCTTCGCTTTCGGCGTATCTTTCCATCGCCATACCGAGAATTTCTTTTTCGATATCGGAACGGGAAAGAGTATTTTTATCGACCTTCGAAAGGTCAAGATAGTCTTTCGGGAAGATAAACCCGCCGAAATCCTGACGGAGACCTTCGATATCCCAGTCTTCGGGAGCGTCGCCGACAAGATAGCGGTTGCAGGCATTTTCGACGACTTCGGTTATCATTTTGGTGATATAGCCCTTTAAGTCTTCGCCGTCGAGAACCTTTCTTCGCTGTTCGTAAATGACGGTTCTCTGCTGGTTCATTACGTCGTCGTATTCAAGGACTTTCTTACGTCTCGCAAAGTTCATCGCTTCGAGTTTTTTCTGCGACGATTCGATGACGTTCGAAATAAGTCCCATTTCAATAGGCTGATCTTCGGGGAAGTTCATTCTCTCGGCAATAGAGGTCACTCTTTCGCCGCCGAAAAGGCGCAGGAGATCGTCTTCGAGCGAAAGGTAAAAACGGCTTTCACCGGGGTCGCCCTGTCTTCCCGCACGGCCGCGCAACTGGTTGTCGATACGGCGGCTTTCGTGCCTTTCGGTACCGATTATCGCAAGTCCGCCCGCGTTTCTTACCTTTTCCGCCTCGTCCTTTATCTCCGCTTTGTGTTTCGCGTAATATTCGTTAAAGACTTTGGACGCCGCAATAATTTCTTCGTTATCGGTCTCGGCGTGTCCCGTGGCTTTCGAAATGAGTTCTTCGGCAAAGCCGTCCTTTTCCATATCTTTTTTCGCCATGAATTCCGCGTTTCCGCCGAGAATGATATCGGTGCCTCGTCCCGCCATGTTGGTGGCGATGGTGACAGCCCCGAACTTACCTGCCTGTGCGATTATCGCGGCTTCTTTTTCGTGGTGTTTGGCGTTTAAGACGTTATGGGGAATTCCCGCTCTTTTGAGAAGAGAACTCAGATATTCGGATTTTTCAATGGAAATAGTGCCGACAAGCACAGGCTGACCCGTTGCGTGGCGGGCTTTGATATCCTCGATAACTGCGTTGAATTTGCCTTTTTCGGTCTTGTAAACATGGTCGTTGAGGTCTTTTCTTATCATCGGTTTATTCGTCGGAACTTCGATGACGTCAAGGTTATATATTTCTCTGAATTCGCTTTCTTCGGTGAGTGCCGTACCGGTCATACCCGAAAGTTTGGAATAAAGTCTGAAATAGTTCTGGAAAGTAATCGACGCAAGAGTTTTCGACTCGTTTTCTATTTTGACGTGTTCCTTTGCTTCGATAGCCTGATGAAGTCCGTTTGAATATCTTCTTCCGAACATCATACGTCCCGTGAATTCGTCGACGATAATGACTTCGCCGTCTTTTACGACATAGTCGATATCTCTCTGCATTATTCCGTGAGCGTGGAGCGCCTGATTGATATAGTGCTGAAGTTCGACGTTTTCATAGTCTGCAAGGTTTTCTATTCCGAAAGCGCGCTGTGCTTTTTCTATACCTCTTGCGGTGAGGACGGCGTGCTTGTTTTTCTCTTCGATAATGTAGTCGGCGTCGACGTCGTCGTAAATTTCCTTGTCCTCCATTTCCTTTATGCGGACAGGAGTGAGGCGGCAAACGAAATCGTCCGCCTTTTTATACATTTCGTCGCTTTCTTCGCCCGTACCCGAAATGATAAGAGGTGTTCTCGCCTCGTCGATAAGGATAGAGTCCACTTCGTCGACAATTGCGAAATTGAGTCCGCGCTGGACCATATTTTCTTTGTAGATAGCCATATTGTCGCGCAGATAGTCGAACCCGAATTCGTTGTTCGTTCCGTAGGTTATATCCGCGGCGTAGGCTTTCTGTCTGTCCGCCGCATTATGTTCGCCGCCGACGATGAGCCCTACCGAAAGTCCGAGAAAACGGTGGATTTTCCCCATCCATTCGCTGTCACGCTTTGCAAGGTAATCGTTTACTGTGACGATATGCACGCCTTTTCCCGTGAGGGCGTTTAAGTAGGACGGCAGGGTCGCGACAAAGGTCTTTCCTTCGCCCGTCTTCATCTCGGTGATTCTTCCTTGATGAAGAATGATACCGCCGACGATCTGACAGGGGTAATGTCTCATTCCGAGAACGCGGTCTGCGGCTTCCCTGACGGTCGCGAACGCTTCGGGCAGAATGTCGTCGAGAGTTTCGCCGTTTGCAAGGCGCTCTTTGAATTCAGGCGTCTTCGCTTTGAGTTCGGCGTCGGAAAGTTTTTTATAATCGTCTTCAAGCGCCAGAACCTTGTTTACGGTCGGCTGTATTTTTTTCAGTTCTTTCTGACTGTATGAACCGAAAAGATTGAAAAGTCCCATATTTTTACCTCTTTCTTCCGTCTCGGAAAAAACGACGGTCGGATTTGATAGTTTTCTATTATACAGTATACCATAGTTTTTACGGAAAATCTATATTTTTTTTATGAATATCTATTGAATTTTACAACTGTTTATAGTAAAATACTTTCAAGGGAAAAATGCAGGGGAGGGAAAAAAAATGGTAAGCAGGGTCAAAAGTATCGGTCTTACGGGGCTTGACGGCTTTGCGGTCGTCGTTGAGACCGAAATTTCGAAAAGTTTCGAGGGGACGCTTTTATCGGTCGTCGGACTTCCCGACGCGGCGGTGAGAGAATCCCGCGAAAGGATAAGGATAGCCCTTGCAAACAGCGGTTTTCCGCTCCCCGAATGTACCGTTACGCAAAACCTCGCTCCCGCGCACATAAGAAAAGAGGGGTCGGCTTACGACCTGCCGATGCTTCTCGGAATTCTCGCGTCCGCCGGCAAAATTTCCGAACCGTCCGAAAAACAGGCGTTTATCGGCGAAATTTCGCTTTCGGGCGAAGTCAGGGGAATAAGCGGAGTTTTAGCGTCGGTAATCACCGCGAAAACGCTCGGCTTTGAAGAAATTTACGTCCCCGAAAAGAACGCCGCGGAGGGGTCTGTAATTGAGGGAATAAAAGTCTACGGCGTAAAAACTCTTTCGTCGCTCGTTGCGCATCTTAAGGGACAGGCTCTTCTTTCGCCCGAAGAATGTCGGCTCGACAGAATTCTTTCGGAAAGGGAAAACGTCTACGGCGATTTTTCGGAGGTCATCGGTCAGCAGTCGGCAAGGCGCGCCTGTGAAATTGCCGCGGCGGGAAACCATAACCTGCTTTTTATCGGACCTCCGGGAACGGGAAAAAGTATGCTCGCGAAAAGACTTCCGACAATTCTTCCCGACATGACGTTTGACGAAATGCTCGAAAGCAGCAAGATATATTCGGTCGCGGGGAAACTCACGCCTGAACACCCGCTCGTTTCGACCCGACCCTTTATAAAAGCAAATCAGGGAATTTCGACCGCAGGACTTATCGGCGGCGGCACCGTACCCGGTCCGGGAACCATTTCCCTTGCCCATAACGGAGTGCTTTTCCTCGACGAACTGCCCGAATTTCCCGTAAAACTCCTTGAAACGCTACGGCAGCCGATGGAGGACGGAAACGTCACGATAAGCAGAGTAAGAAAAACGCTGACATACCCCGCAAACTTTATGCTCGTCTGCGCGATGAACCCGTGTCCGTGCGGAAATTTCGGACACCCGACGTTGAAATGCAGTTGTACGCCCGCGGCGGTCTCGCGCTATATAAACCGAATTTCGGGACCTCTTCTCGACAGAATAGACTTGCAGGTCGAACTGCCGCCCGTAAGGCTCGAAGACATAAAAACGGCGGCTCCCGCCGAAAGTTCGGCTGAGATAAAACAGAGAGTCGACGCCGCAAGAAAAATGCAGGTCGAACGCTTTGCGGGGACGAACATAACGAGCAATTCGGGAATGACTCCGACAATGATAAGGGAGTGTGAGACCGAAAAAGGCGCTTCCGAATTTTTACAGCAGATGTTCGTCAAACTCTCTCTTTCGATGAGAGCCTACGACAAGATAATAAAAGTTTCGCGGACGATAGCCGACCTTGAGGGCAGTCGCGAAATAAAGAAAAAACATATCGCCGAGGCGGTATTTTTCAGAAGCCTCGACAAAAAATACTGGAACAGGTAAAAAAATGAAACTATCCGAAACTGTTGAAATTTTGAAAAAAGAAAATCTTGCGGTCTCTTTTTCGGGGGACTGCGATTTTGAGAAGATCACCTGCGACTCGCGGCAGGCAGGCAAAGACACCCTGTTTTTCGTCAAGGGCGCAAATTTCAGAGAAGAATATTTCACCGCCGCTGTAAAAGACGGAATTTGCGGCTATATCGCGGAAAAGGAATATTCAAAGACCCTGCCGCACGTTATCGTTTCAGACGTAAGGCTCGCGATGCCGCTTCTGGCAAAGGCTTTTTACGGCAACCCCGCAAAACGCTTTCTTCTGACGGGCGTTACGGGAACGAAAGGCAAGACGACCGTCGCGTATATGCTCAAAAACATCTTCGACGAATATTTCGGCAAAGACAAAGTGGGAATGATATCGACGAACGGGGCGACCTGCGGCGGAAAGCCTGTCGAGAAGACGGGGACGACCCCCGAAGCCCTGCCTCTTTACGAAATTTTCAATGCGTTTTCGGTTCAGGGAGTCAAAGCGGCTGTTATGGAAGTTTCTTCGCAGGCTCTGCAATATAACCGCGTCGAATACGTCCCGTTTTTCAACGGAATATACTTAAATCTTTCCCCCGACCACATGAGCCCGACGGAACACCACAGTTTCGAAGAATACAAGGCGGCAAAACTGCGTATGCTGACCCTCTGCAAAAACGGAATTGTCAACACCGACGATAAATATGCAGAAGAGGTTATCGCCGCCGCGACCTGCGAAAAACTTTACACTTTCGGCATTGAAAAACCCGCCGACTTCAGGGCGACCGACATCGTTCTCACAAAAAGGGGAGCGACTTTCAAAGTCGGCGCCGAAGAATATTCGATAAAAATGGCAGGGCGTTTCAACATTTATAACGCCCTTGCGGCGATCGTTTCGGCGACCCTTTCGGGGGTCGACACCGACGCGATAAAAAGAGGGCTTGCAAAGACCGAAGTCGACGGCAGAATGGAGATAATCGAAAAGGACGGCAAAACGGTAATAGTCGATTACGCCCACAACGCCCTTTCCTTTTCGGCGGTCTTCGATTACGTCGATAAATTCTATCCCGAAAGCAAAAAAATATGTCTTTTCGGCTGTCAGGGAAACAAAGCCTACGACCGCAGGACCGAACTTCCCGAAATTGCGGGCAAAAAGGCGGATTTCGTAATTTTAACTTCCGACGACCCCGCAAGAGAAGACCCCGAAGAAATTCTTTCGGAAGTCGAAAACAACCTTAAAAAGACGAATGTCGATTACACGAAAATCACCGACAGGGAAAAAGCCGTACGGTTCGCCGTCGAAAAAGCGGGCAAGGGAGACGTCGTTTTCCTTGCGGGCAAGGGCCACGAACACACCCAGATAGTCGGCGACTCGACCGTATACTATAAAGGCGATATGGACACCGCAAAAGAGGCGCTCGAAGAAAAATGAAAGAGATAAATATTGTGCTTGTGGAGCCGGAAATTCCGCAGAACACCGGCAATATTTCAAGGACCTGCGTCTGTACGGGCGCGAAGCTTCATCTTGTAAAACCGATGGGCTTTTCGGTCGACGAAAAACACGTCCGCCGCGCGGGGCTCGACTATTGGAAAGACCTTAACTTGCAAATTCATGAAAGCCTTGCCGATTTTCTCGAATTCGCAAAGGGAAAACCGATGGTCTTTGCGTCGACCAAGGCGGCAAAAAACCATACCGAGGCGGAATATCCCGACGGCGTTTTCATTCTTTTCGGAAAGGAAACAAAGGGGCTTCCCGAAGAACTTTTGCACGACAACTACGAAAAATGCGTGAGAATTCCGATGATGCCGAACCAGCGAAGCCTTAATCTGTCGAATTCCGTTGCGGTCGTCCTTTACGAGGCATTGCGCCAAAGCGGTTTTGACGGACTTTCAAACGAGGGACATCTCACAAAATTCTGAGGAACAAAAAATGAAGAAGATAATGACATTTGAGGAAGAAAAAAGACAGGAAAAAATAAAGAGCGTTTATACGACGCTTTTTATCGTTGCGGGCTTTGTTTTCGTTCTGCGTCTGCTTTTTTACTACCCGATACAGAACCTTAACGCGTCAACTCTGCCGTCCGCTCTGAAAGTATTTATTGAAATTCTCGCGAACGCCGTTTCCCTTTTCGTTCCGTTTTTTATCTACGGAAAAATCCACGGTATCGGCATAAAAAACTTTTTTGAAAAAGGCGAAAAAAACACGGTTTTGACCGTTGCGGCAATACTTTTCCTCGGCGGACTTTCCGTCGCACTGTTCTGTCCTCTCGAAAAACTTTTTTCCTTTATGGTATCCGACGGTTTTATTTTCAGCGAACCGTATCCCGCGGCGACCGACGACGTTTTTTCAAAAGCCGTTTTCCTTATCGTCCTGCCCCTTGTTTCGGCGGCGGCGACCGAGTTTTCGCTCAGGACGGTCGCTCTCGGAAGCGTTAAAAACTCTTCTTACGCCTTTTCCGTTGCGGCGGTCGCAATTCTCAATATTCTGCTTTTCCCCGAATGGTCGTCGCTTATCATGACGGTCGCTTCCGCGATAATCCTTTCGGCGCTTTTTATAAAAACGAATTCTTCGCTTGCGGTTTTCGCCGTTTCGTTTGTTTTCCGCTTTGCGTCGGCGGCGGCAAAAGTCTTTTCCTTTGAGAAAGCGGGAATTGCCGTTTCCGTTATCGGCGGGACGGTCGCTCTTGTCGGGCTCATTCTTTTCATTGCCGCAAAGGGCTTTTCTTTCGGGGAAAAACCCGAAAACGCTTTTTCGAAAAAAGAGGGATTTTCCGCTCTTTTCAAAAATTCGATAATAATTATGCTTATTTTTGTTTCCGCTGTTCAGACATTTTATTTCTATGTTAAAAAACCGGAAAAAGATGAAAACGAAAAAACAGAAATGAGGTATACCGTTGAAACGCAAAAGGAGTTTTCTTGCGGCTTCTCTGAAAAGAACGTATGAGAAAAGTCCGCGCCCCGTTCTTTTTATAACAAAGAATTTCCGTCCTTTTTATTATAACGCGAAGATGTACGCCGTTGCGGAAGAACTCTGCAAGGAAACGACTGTCCTTGATTTTCTCACCGACGCGGGAATTAAAAGTTTCCGCAGATATAACGGCAGAGAGCCTATCGCTCTTCCGGGAAAGAACGGCAGCGTCTTTACCGCCGAGGGCGTTTTCGACAACGGTCGCGCGGTCTGCTATAAGATAACGTTCGAGGGTTTTGACGACCTGACGGTGATGACTGTCGGGAATAAGAACAAACTGAAACTTTCGCAGGCGGTGAGCGATAATTTTACCCATACTCTCAAAAACGCCGCCGACAGGCTTTCGTCTATGGTGACGGGAGATATCCCGTTGCGTATCCACGGTCAGATAACCGATATTTCAAAGACCGTGTCTGGTCTTTCCGAAATTTCTTCAAGCCTTTCGGAAATAGTCGGCCGCATTTCCGCCATTTCCGGTTCGGGAAAATGCTATTTCAGGCTTTCCGAACTGATAGCCTATCTTGCAAAGGCGGTGTCCCCGCTCGTCCTGCCGAAAGATTTCGTTGAAAAAGACGATTCAACCGTAATTTTTGCGTCGAAAGGCGGCGTTGCCGAAACGCTTCTGCGGACCTGCCGCTTTATCTCCGCAACCGCGGATTACAATGTGAAGATAAGGTTCGAAATGTCCCGCAAGGAGAACATGACGGTTCTCCGCTTTTATGCGAACGTCGGAAAACACGCGAAAGCCGAACCTTTCGGGCTGTCGGTCGGAGAAGGCGGGATATATAATTACGGACTTCGCGACGCGCGCTCGTTTGTCGAATCCGAGGGCGGAAATCTGCTTGTAACGCAGAACAAAAGCCGCCTTTCCGTCTACATTTCGTTCCCGACCGTCGATTCTCAGACTCTCCCCGCGGGCATTTTCGACTCGATGGAAAGCAACGGTTTCGAACATCTCATTTACGATATCGAGGAATATGTCAAAAGCCTCGTATATATGAAAACGCACAGGCGGAAGAAAAAAACCGAAGAATAAAAAACAGGGCTGTAAAACAACGTTTTACAGCCCTGTTTTGTTAAATTAGAAAGGAGGTGTAGTTGTGAAGATACGATTCCTGTCTTCTTGCTGTTATTGCAAAACCTCATAACCGTGCGTTTATGCCCCCTCGATAAATACTGAGAACTGAATTATAGGAGGAATACGAAAATGACGGAAGAAACAAAAAAATTTCTTGATAGGTTCGCCGAATTTATTTTAACTTTTTATGAAAAGGAACTTTGTGAATTTATTAAAGAAAGAGCAGAGACGATTGACGGCAAAGATATCAAAAATTGCAATGATCCCGAAAAAGAAATTCAGCCTTTTGGGAATGAAAACGGAGACTGTTAAGCGAATATTTAATTCTCAATAGAGAAAGAGAGCCAAAAGGCTCTCTTTCTCTATTCTGTAAAATTTTTTTATCAACGAAAAGAATCATCATATTGCAGCATATCTTTATACAACTTACAACAAACGAACCATTTGCTCTTATCCAAATCGAAGAAAGAGTACAGTTCTTCAAGATCTGCATGATATCTGACATCTCCCGTTTCGAATTCATAACTGAGAAGATAATATCTGCCGTTTTCCGTCTCCTCGCAGAACGCTATTGCTTTGTCGTTATAATTTGCGCAGATATAATGACCTGTCAAGACAATTTCACTGTTAAAAAGATCATATTTACCTTTTCGGGATTTTGAATATTTATACAGAATCAAACTCCCATTACTATCAACACTGATAGTATAATTTTCTGAAACCTTTCCGGAAAAACTATCTCGGGCATACTTCATGTCTCCTATATTAAGTTCTATTGTCGGAGTTGATATATACTCATACTCTTCGACGATTTCTTCAGCAAAATTCGTCACCAGTCTTTTGGCATAATCACTGTCCAAAACGAAACGGGCGGGACTGAAATATATATCCGAACAGCCGCTCAGCAGAACGAGCATAAACACAAGCATTACGCAGAACAGTTTTTTCTTCATGAATTGCGACCCTCTCTGTTTTTTTGTTCTACTGTAATAATACACTATGTTTCGGATTTTGTCAATAGGGTAGGCAGATCGGACGCCAACTCTTTTCTCATGACAACAGACCCGTCATTCGCCGATACTTTTATAAATCCGGCTTTCCCGTATAAGCGGACGGGGCCTGAAAAATCCCATTCGTAACGTTTGCCGTGCACCTGCGGGAAACCTTCGACTGCAAGATACCCCTCAGCCGCGGCGTCGACCACGACCCGATCAAACAGTGCGGTAGCCACGCCTTTTCCGTGATATTCGGGAGCGATCTCAAAACATATCACAGCCTTTTCCCGCATTTCGGCGGGCGCATACAGTCGGGCACCGTTCGCCGATTCAAGGGAAAAGTTCGCCTTGTCGTTTGCGTTACACCAACCTATCGACAGCCCGTCGGCATACGCCGGATACCCCCGCAAAAGTCCCGAGGTTATCTGCCTTACGACGATCTCGCGAAGTGCGCGCATAAAGTTTTCGTCTCCGCCGCCCGATTCTTCGGTCCGATCAATCAGTTAAGCCTGTTCCTCCGCCTTGGTCATTTGCCGGCAGATACAATAACAGCCTCCCCACGGAGGATTATCCGTAAATGCGCGGTTATTAAAAAAATCAAAGAAATCAGGTATCAACTCTGTTGTCAAAGGTTTTATTGTAATGTCCGAGATATTTTCCCTCCGATTAAAGACGAATGGTAACCGTATTCCGTCCGTGGACAGGAACCGACTTTATTATATCAAAAAAGGATTTAATTTTCAACAGAAAAAGAGCGACGATAAAATCGCCGCTCCGAATATATATTTTTCCGCAGGACAGGTATGAAACATACACCTTTACCGGCCCCTCTTTCAGTGTTACGGTTATGTCAAGTGACGTCGCGCCGAAGTCAAGTCCGAAGCGGTTTTCTTTTCCGTCCTCGCTTTTCTCCGCAAAATAGTTCTCTTTATCGCGGTATTTTGCCTGCAGTTCTTCCGTCAGGGTATCAAAAAGCCGCGCTGAGTCTTCGCTGTCCGCAGCGCTGAACGTATATGTGACGTCGACCAACCTGTAAAAAACGCCGCCTTTTACCAGACGGTAACAAACCTCGGCGGAACGGTCCGACAGAATTTTATCGGAATAAGTAAGAATTAAACCGTCGTTCTGCAAAGTATTGTCGGGGCTTCCGTTCAACATCTTCAATGCAATATCCGTCATCGGAAATCTGACTGAATTTTCAAGTGGGTCCGCCGTCCCGAACATTGCAAACGCCGAAAGAAAGAATAACAGAACGGCAAGACATAAAATGACCGAACCGATCATGATTTTTTTCATATTGACAGTACCACTGAAAAATAAAGAGTTAAATAAGATGAAATTCAGGAAGAGAAGTTGTCTTTCAGCAATCTTTCTCTTATAATTGTAGACGATATGCCTTTTGTATACGGGAAGTATACGACATCGGCACCTATGGTCGCCAGATCCTGTTCTATCTTATTCCATTTTTCCGTGCCCTTCCAATCATCTCCGACAAATATGACGTCGGCATGAAGTCTTTTGCAGGCGGCAAGTTTATCCATATTTTCCTGCGGAACAACGGAATCGACATATCTTATTGCTTCAACTATCTGCTTTCTATCCGAATAAGGGATTATCGGTTTTTTGTTTTTATATTGAGCCAATTCATCGGTAGTTACTCCGACGATCAGATATTCACAGTGTTCTTTTGCCCGTTTCAACAGATTCAGATGCCCGATATGGAACATATCATATATTCCTGCCGTATATCCTATTTTATATTTTTTCATATTGCTTTCCCCAATCATCTTGCTGTCTGCCGTAAAGCACGCTTTGCCGTGCGGGCAACCGTGTCATAATTATACTCTTTGCCCGAAAGAATGTCAAGACGGGGGCTATTGCATATCCTTTATCATTCGAATGATAAATTCTCTGGTGTCCGATTCTTCTTCCGGAAGAGCGGGTTTTGAGGTCTTCTCCCGATATGTGCGGTTGAAATAACCCGAAAGTCCCGTCGAATTATTATAGAATTTTGCGTCAGAGTCGACTTCGTACATACCCTTATCCGGCAGTTTTGTTATTATGTCTTCCCATTCTTCAATATCTTTGTCTTTATATGAAAAACGGGCGACAAGTGCCGCAAACATATTTATATTTTCCGCCGTCCAGGCGTCATTCGGTCCGAAAAAATCAACAGAAACAGTTTCGGTCACCGTATTCGAATATTCAAAATCAACAGTGATATAAACGTTATCGGAATAAGAACCGTCGTCGACGGTTATCGAATGGGAGACGCGCACACCCCCGTCGGAATCAAAATAATCGTAGTTTGTACGCACTTCGAGCGGTGCGACGATCTTCACGATATCCTGCTTGCAGTCGAGATACTTTTTCCCCATATCATCAAGATCCAGAGTTGAATACGGATCTATCAGCATAATGAGCAAAATCACCGTAAACCATTTTTTAATTGCCGAGATCAATAATAACACTCCTTTTCTCTGACATTAAAGTTTTCATCGCCGTAAAAACTCATATCTTTACGACATAACTGCCGTCCGTTTTTTCTTCAAATAAAGCAATTACTTTGTCGCTATAATTTGCAAAGACAAAATGTCCTGTCAAAAAACGAAACGGGCGGGACAGAGATTGTCCGAGCAGCCGTTTCTTCATAGATGTTTCCCCTTGTTCTATCGTAATAATACACGACGTTTCGCATTTTGTCAAGAGGGCAACGCAAATAAAAAGTCCGCAGAAAATTCTGCGGACTTTATGTCTTTTAAGCAATAATTACTTAAGTTCGACTTTAGCGCCTGCTGCTTCAAGAGCGGCTTTGAGTGCTTCAGCCTCTTCCTTGGAAACATTTTCTTTGATGTTCGAAGGAGCTTTGTCAACGAGGTCTTTGGAATCTTTGAGTCCGAGGCCTGTTGCGTCTCTGACAGCCTTGACAACTGCCATTTTGCTTTCGCCTGCGTCAGCAAGAACAACGGTGAATTCGGTCTGTTCAGCTGCTGCTGCGGCGCCGTCAGCGGGTGCTGCTGCAACTGCTGCAACGGGTGCTGCGGATACTCCGAACTCTTCTTCGAGAGCCTTTACAAGGTCAGCAAGTTCAAGTATGGTAAGGGTTTTGATTTCTTCAAGTATATTGGTGATTTTTTCGTTAGCCATTTTAATTTCCTCCTGAATAAATTTTAATTTAATTTAAGCATAAATTATGCTTCTGCGGCTTCGCCGTTTTCTTTGTCGATCTTTGCCTGAAGAACATAAGCAAGACCGTAGAGAGAAGACTGCAGACTTCCGAGCATCTTTGCGATAAGACCTTCTTTGGAAGGAATTTTCGAAAGAGCGATAACTCCGTCTGCGTCAAGAATTTCGCCGTCGATAAAGCCTGCTTTGACGGTGAAGTTTTCGTGATCTTTTGCGTAGTTGCAAAGGATCTTTGCCGCTGCGACCTGATCGTCGGACGTCGCAAGAGCGGTCGTTCCGTTAAAGATATCGGAAAGGGCGCCATAGCCGATTTCTTCGACTGCAAAACGTGCGAGAGTATTCTTTATAACGGAATATTCAACGCCTGCTTTACGGAGTTCGTTACGAAGAGCGGTGTCGTCTGCAACGTTGATACCTTTGTAGTCAACGAAAACGCCGGCGTTTGCATTCTTCATTTTCTCGGCAAGAGCCTTTACGATCTCTTTCTTCTGTTCGAGAACTTTTGCACTGGGCATTGTTGTCACCTCCTGTATTATTCGGAGATGCTTTCAAAAAAACAGCTCTTTCACGGAAAATATCGTGAAAGAGCGTAAATCTCGGGAAAAAACTTATTAAACTCTTCCTCGATAGGTATGTTTAAGCGAAAGCACCTATTGTCTTAGGACCTTGCCATTATACCATAAATCGGGGCGCGAGTCAAGAGATAAATCGTAAATTTCGGCGAACTTTTTGATTTAACTGTGCTTTATAATGATTTTCCGTATCGAACTTATCATAAAGTCGATATTTTTGTCCTTTGTTGCGAAAAGCAGGACGAGATAGACCGCAACTCCCGCGGCGAACTGAACGACGGTGCAGAGGATACCGTGAAGTGCAAAGGAGATCGGATAAACCGCGGCGAACATTATTGCCGAATAGATAAGATATCTCAGATTTCCCTTTATATATCCCAGAATGTTTATTTCCTTGCGGACATAGCAGATCTGAACGATAACGACGGTTATTTCGGCAATGACCGTTGCGACCGACGCACCTATCGCGTTGAATCTCGGTATGAGTATGAGGTTCAGGATAAAGTTCGTGACGGCGCCGCTGATGACGGAAACGGTAAAGGCTGTCTGTCTTTTTGACGGCAGTAAAAACTGTTTTCCGATGACCGTAGACATTCCTATCGCGAGGATTATCGGGCAAATCGTCATCATCAGAGGTCCTACCGCCGAATATCCGCTTCCGTAGAACCAGAGAACGAGATTGTTTGCGCACGCCGCAAGCCCGAAGGTCATCGGACAGCCGAGCATAAAGACGAAGGTAACGGAATTGCTCATCATTTCGTTTATCTGCTCGTGACGCTTGTGGGCAAAGGCGTTTGTCATCGCAGGGAGCATTACGACGCCGAGCGAGGTGATAAGTTGGAGCAATGCCTTGACTATATTCTGCGAATAGGTGTAATACGCAACGTTGTCGATATCGCTTGCGAGAAGACCTATCATCGTTTTGTCAAGGATAGTGTAGACCTCAATGGCTATCTGCGGCAAAAACAGGGCGAGCATCGGTTTTATATACGATATTATCGATTTGAATTCCGCTTTCGCCTTTACAAGGTATTTCGGGAGATAGAGCCAGAGGGAAATGTTTCCGAGAAGCGTCGGAACGGTAATGCAGAGCGCGTATTTGTAAAGATCGTCGGGCGATTTTATGAATATGAAGATAAGCGCTATGCCTATAAGTTTGAAAACGGTGTTTCTGATAACTATTTTCCTGAAATCTTCCATTCCCTGAAAGAACCATGTGATATCAAACGCCGTTGAAACAAGTTCTATGACGAGGATAAGGAAGACCGTCCTGTACCGTGCCGCGGAAAATGCAAAAACAAGGTAAACAACTATCGCGACGGCGACGGTCGCCATTCGCAGAATGATTATTTCTCTGAAAACTTTCGAGCGTTTTTCGGGTTCTTCCTGACAGTAGGCGATTTCTCTCTGTGCGAAGAGCGCGCTTCCGAGCGTTCCGAAAAGCACGAAATACGAAACTATCGAGTAAGCGTAGTTGTAGATGCCGACGGAAGTCTGCTGGAGAGTACGGGCAAGATAGGGAGATGTTATAAGCGGCGTCAGAACAAGTAATATCTGATACGCCGTGTTGTAAATATAATTCTTAACGACAGTGCCTTTCACCGCATGACCTCCTATTCTTTGCAGATTTCATCTTCGCACTTTTTCAGTGCGGTCTTGAGATAATATCCTTTTTCGAGTTTCTCGGCTATCCTTTCGACGTTTTCAAGCATTTTTGCATATTCTGCGTCCGAAACCGAGTTTATCTTTTCCTTTATTTCGGTCAGAGCGCCGATGCAGACGCCGACGTTTTCTTTTTCGACGAACCGCGCCATTGCCGCTTCTTTCCATATTATGACGGGGTGTCTTGACACCAGATAGAGCGAGGTTTTGTGCGGGTCGTTGACCTTAAGGTATCTTCCCGTTTCGCCGCTGCACCCGTCGAGACTGTCGCCGTCCCATATAAGTCCGAATCTGCCGTCGATTATTTCGGGTATCTTTTCCGACGGGAACGAACCGTTATATTTTATACTGCTGTTTTCGGCACCGCCTGTGTAATTCGGTCCGTAAAGGTTGACCGAAGGTCCGTTTTTGATTTTCCCGAGCATATAGACGTAAGGACATTTTTCGGGGCGCAGGTTTCCCGCGACGATGATGTCCGCAGTGTTTTCCGAGGGGCTTTTCGCCGAAATTTTACCGTCCGTCCTGTAATCGAAAATTTCAAGCGGGATAAGGCTTTTTTCGTCGAAACCCATGTCCGAAAACGCTTTTTCCATCAATTCGTTGTGAACGATAAAATAATCGGAGTTCGATCTCATGAAGTCGAATTCGTTCTGAGTGCTTTTGTCCGACCAGAGACTTCCCCTCAGAATTTCGGCGTCGTGAACGACCGAGATAATTGTGCATTTTTTCGATTTTTTCAGTCTTTTAAGAAAAAATTCTCTTCCGAACTGCCTGTTGTAAAACGGGTTCTGAATAAGCACGGCGGAGTTTTTCTTGATTTTCAGAAAAGCCCCGAACCATGAAAAGAACGGTCTGACATATTTCAGAGCGCGTTCGTAAAGCGACAATTTCTTTATGATACGGCATTTGATATACAGCGGTCTGTAACCCGCTTCTTCCGCAAAAAACGCAACGTCTTCGCGCGCCTTGCTTCCCGCGTGCTGATTTTTCTGTGCCGTTTCGACTATCTGATATTTATTCATAATGTATTTCCTTTTATCTTATCGACAAAAGCGATAACGTCCCGTTCGAAGTTATCGTTCAGTTCTCTGACTTTTTTTACATAGGGTTCGAACAGTTTATTATAATCCCCGTAATTTTCAAGCATTGCCTTTGTCAGCGTCGCGATCTCTTTATAGGGGCGCGTTTCCATATTGAATTTGAAATCCGACGGGATAAGGACGTCTTTGTCGTTTTTCGCCGCGCCCTTGTCGGAGGTTATGATGTTACAGCCGCAAAGCGCCGCTTCCTTGACGAGTTTTTCGGGACCGGGGAAAAAGCCGAAATCGAGATAAACTTTTGAGGTGAGAAGCGTTTCCTTTACCTGTGCGACGGTCATTTTTTCTATCGGAACAAACGTCATGTCGGGGATTTTCGCCTTTATCTCTTCGATAACTTCGGGCATATATTCGTCGGCACCTTTGCCGGGGTTGTATGCGATCTGATTTTTCTTTTCGGGGCGCGCGGAATTTTCGAAATATTCCGCCCTGACAGGTCCGTCAAGATAGAGCATTTCGGAATCTCTGACGCCGTGCTCCCGCAGGAATTCCGCAACATATTCGCAGTTCTGCGTGTGGAGGATACCGTCCATGTCGAATTTGAAATGGTCTTTTTTATTAAGAAGGTCTTTCAGGTAATAGAGCGGATACGCAGGCCACGGAAATCTGCCTTTTGAGTAGCGGTATCTGCATCTTTCCGAAAACGTGTATTCCTCTTCTTTTACGTTCCTTAAATAATAATAGAGAGAAAGCCAGACTATTACTTTCCGGACGTTTTTGAATTTTCTGAGATAATAGGTGTGCGTTTCGGGAGTGCAGAGAACGGTGTTTTCGGAGTCGGGCACGTCCTTTATATTTACATAGTCTGCGTTGAAATTTCTGAATTTTTCTTCGGGAACGAAATTTTTCTGATAAAAGGCGATATGCGCCCTGCAATCGGTACAGCCGTTGATCTTATCGACGATCTGATGTATTGCTTCGGGTCCGCCGTGAACGCCCTGCGCACACAGAAAATAAATCTCTTTTGCCACGGTCTGTCTCCTTTTATATTTCGAAAGACGATTTTTCGGGCAGTGTTTTTTCGAAAAGTCCGTGTAAAAACGCCTGTTCCTTTTCAAAATCGTAATTTACGTCGTCGTCGCTCAGGCATACGGTCTTATACTTATGACCGAGAACTGCGTCCTTTATTGCCGAGTCGTCGGCTCCTATCGAGAAAAATCTGCCTCTCGGCTTTTCGCTCTGGACGATGCTTCCGTTTGCGAACTGCCAGTATCTGAAAAGCCACTGGCTGACGTCCTCGTTGCTTCTGAAACGGTGAGAGCAGGTCTCATCAAGAACGGGCTCCTCCTCTTTCCAGACTTCTTCGAGGGTCGATTTCAGAAACGGCTGCATGAGGTGAGGATTGTAAAACGCGGAAAAACCTTTCCCCGGAAACATATAAAGGTTTTTGAGGGTCGCTTTCGGCGCTTTGAGAGAAAACCATATCTTTTTGTTTTTCATTTCGGTTTCTCTTTTATTGAAACGCCTGTTTATGACAAGCATATTGTTCCCCGTTATATGGTCGATACTGCCGAAGAGAAATCTCAGGGGAATTTCCATCGCGATGTCGACGGGTTTGCCGTCCGAGAAGAAATCTTCGGGGGCGCAGGGCGCCGTAAACAGCAGATCGTCGTTCGAATAGAGAAAATGTTCCGCAAGCCCCTCTATGCGGTGCATATTGAGTTCGATCGGGTGCGAACTGAAGACGGGCAGATATTTTTCCGGCATATAGTCGGAATGTTTTACTATATTAAGTTTCGGGTTTCCGGTATTCAGCCATGACGGGATATGTCCCCATGTCACGAAATGAATTTTCCGTACCCACGGAGCATACTTTTCGACGCTCCTGAACCAATAGGGCAGAAGTCCCCAGTCGCGGTAGCGGTTTACGTTGTCGTCAGTCCCCGCGTCGGGTCTGTATTTCCTTTTTTCGGCGAGCCATGCGGGGTCTCCGCCGTCCACCCACGGAACTACGATATCGATGTCAAATTTCATTTTCAGTCTTCTTTCCTGCGCCGAGATACGCCGTGACCTGTCCGAGGACCGTCCAGAACATTACCGCGTTCGGCGAAAAATGATAGAACATTATCGACGAGAACATCGCCGCGCACGCAAGGGGGAAAAGAATTGCAAGCTGGAGCGCGACAAAATATTTTTCGTCTTTTCCGACCTTTTTGAATTTTACGATGACAAAGACCAGAATATAACCGATAAACGCGACTGCGCTTATTATTCCGAAAATACCGTTTGCTATCGTTATGTTCAGTATTTCGTTGTCAAGCGTTATCATTACCGCGTAATCGTTGTTGACGATGTATGTATCGGGCATATTTTCCTGTGCGTATTCGGTAAAACCGCAGTAGGAAAGCCCGAATATCATATTTTTGCCCGAGTTTATAAAGACTTCGGCGCCGCTCTTCCATACATCAAAACGGCGGTTGCTTATATCCTCCGAAAGGTCGTAACCTCTGTCTATAATGTTGTCTTCGGGTTTTTCGGGATTGTTGCCGCCTGTCTGCGAATTTACATAACTTATGATTATATTGACGGGTTTTCTTATCTGTCTTACGCCCGCAAAGCAACCTGCGGCAATGCCGACGGCGATAACTCCCGATACAAGTACCGTCAGAACTTTTTTCCATCTGAACGTTTTTAAGAGAATTGCGAAAACATAAGTCGCTACGCCTACCGAAAGAACGACCGTTCCCGTTCTCGAATCGGAGAAGACGATATACAGAAGATGAATGCATACGTCAAGGACTATGAGTATTCTTTCCCAGATCTTCTTTCTGTTGCGGAAAACATATACAAGGAACAGTATCGCTATCGCGCAGGAAACAGCCCCGTGGTTCGGGTTGAGGAAAATTCCCCAGAGTCTGCCCCATCTGAAGCCTATATTATATGTATAGTTCCCGCCCGGAACGTCGTAGGTCTCGCTTTTTCCCGCAAAATAGAGGATAAAACTCACGACCGTGAAAAGCGTGGTGTATGCGGTGAAAGCCGTCGCGGCGATACGGAGCGTTTTTCTGCAGTCTTCCTTTTTTCTGCTTTTTCCGGTGGTGAAAAGAACGAGGAAGTAAAACGCCCAGTAAATGCAGAAAATGACGTTGCTCTTGAAAGAATGATTGCGGTTGAGTATCGTCGAGATACCCGCCGAGCCGACCATCATCAGTGAAAATACCGTTATCGGAACTTTGAAATATTCCCTGAAATTCAGGACTCTGTAAAGCAGTATCACCGCCGAAAGCAGGAAAGAACCCCACATGAACGGCTTGATTATCGGTCTGCCGTACGTCAGTCCGCAGCAACTGAGGATCGCGTATATCATAAAAACGACGGTGAACAGATTCTGAATGAATTCCATTCTTTTTTCGGAAATTGCGAATTTGTTTTTCATCTTTTACCCTCTGATAAGAATTTGTTTTTAACGGAGTTTGTTTGCCGCGTTGAGCAGCCTTAACATTCCGTACATTCCGCGCTTTGAAAAAGCGAATATTATTCTGTGCCTTTTCGACAGATGCGCCGAGACATATTTGTCGGTTTTGAAATCGGGAAAATTCTCTTTTGTAAAGTCATAGAACTTCTGCAGAAGCGGGTGTCTGCCGTCTTCCGCGGCGACCCTTAAAGTGCAGAGCACTTCGACGTGCATTACGGTCATAAAGCAAAGTTCTTCGCGGTGTTCTTCGAACGCGCCGTTTTTCCTGTAAAAATCAAGAATTTCGGAAACGACCGTGAGCATATCTTCGTTTTTGTCGGTGTTCTTTATGTGCATCGTCGAATTTTCGCGCTGAAGATATTTATAAAGAATTTTATCGGTAAGCGTAAGCGTTTTTGCAAAAAGCGCCGCTTTCATGACTACGCAGAGATCCTCGTACCATACCCGTTCGGGAAATTTTATACCGTTTTCGGTAAGCAGACTTCTCCTGTAAAGTTTGTCCGCCGCGTAGGTATCGGTCGTAAGGTAATGCATCTTTTTATTCCCCGAAACGTTTTCGGTCCCGTTTTCCGACGGTCTTAGAACGGAAAGCGTTTTGCCGTCTTCGCCGACGAAATCCATGCCGAAAGAAACGATATCCGAGCCGTTTTCTTCCGCGGTATCATATAAAAAGGAAAGCGCTCCGTCGGTTATCGTGTCGTCGCTGTCGACAAAAAGCAGATATTCTCCCGACGCGTTTTCTATTCCCGTGTTCCTTGCGCCGCCCTGACCCTTGTTCTCCTGATGAATGACTTTTATTTCGGGATATTTTTCTCCGAGCCTGTCGCAAAGTATTCCGCTTCCGTCGGAAGAACCGTCGTCGACCAATATTATCTCATAATCGGAAAAGTTCTGACAGACAACGCTTTCGACGCATTTTTCGAGATATGTTTCAACATTATATACGGGAATTATTACGCTTATTTTCGTCATATAAGTTTTTCCCCTTACAATATAATAACTTTGCCCGATGGAGGCAAAGTCGTTTTTTTCGGGCGTCCGCGCAGGGGCGCAGACGCCTATTTTTTCTGTTTGATTTTTGAAAATAACATCGGCAGGGAATTCTTTACCGAATAAATGAATCTGCCGAGAGCGAGGCTCTTGTTTACCTGCTTTTTCTGCAATGCGGAGATCATTATTTTAAGCGATCTGCTTTCGGGCTTTCCGTAAGGAACGGTCTCGGCAAAAAGCCTGTCCTCAAAGACCGAATTGAGCCACTTTTTTCTGTCGTCGGAAGTCATTTCCGAACGTTTGTCGAAAGACCTCGCTATCGCGGAATAAATGTATCTCGTATATAAAACGGCAATTTCGCCCCTTGTTTTTCCGTCGAACATTCCCCACTTCGAAAACTGTTCGGTCAAAAGGCGTATCCGCGTACCGTTCAGTTCGAAATAGTTCGGGATATAACTTACCGAAAGGCTCCCGTCGTAACGTCGGTTATAGTGATAGGGAGATATCGGAAGAATTCTTAAACTGTCAAGTCCGTCGAAGACTTTTATGTTGAAAACTATATCTTCGATAAGGGCTATTTTTTCAAAGGTTATTCCCGTTTCGCGCAGATAACCGAGGTCGTAGACCTTGTTCCACGCATAGCCGTAAAGGGTGTTTTTTTCGAGGTAAAGGACCTCGGAGCGCACTTCCTCTTTCCCGACGAGATATTTGTCTTCGGGAACTATCGTCTCGGTATTTTTGATTTCGCCGTTTCCGTCGGAATATTCCTCGGTAAGCCCGAAGAGAAAAACTTTCGCGGGCGTATTTTCGGACGCCTCTTTTATCTTTTCGAAAAATGTCCCGTCGATATAGTCGTCGGGGTCGAAAAACCATATAAAGCGACCCGAAGCCGCCGCCATTCCGGTGTTTCTTGCGGCGGAAAGTCCCATATTTTCGGCATGGTGAATGACTTTTATCTTTTCGTTTTCCTCCGCCGCTCTGTCGCAGATCTCGGGACAGCCGTCGGGAGACTTATCGTCGACGAGAATAAGTTCGAAATCGCCGAAAGTCTGGCAGAGAATACTGTCTATCGTTCTTTTCAGATATTTTTCGACTCCGTAAACGGGGGCGACAACGCTTAAAAACGGTCTTGTATCAGTCATATCGTTCTCTCTCGAATAGTTTCTCCTGTAAAAAGCTCTTTCATAACGCTACCGTTACGAAAGAGCTCAGATCGCGGAGAAATCAGCTACTAATCCTTCAACGGACAGGTTTTCAGGGAAAGCGCCTATTATCTTGAACCGTCTGATTATAGCATAATTTTGCCGTTAAGTCAATATTCAAATCGGAACTATGATTGAATTTTATATGAAACGCGGTATGAATATCATTCTCTCTTCTTCGATGAAATTTCCCGAAATTCCGTTTTCTTCGCATATCTTTTCGGGCGGAGTGCGGTATTTTTTCGCGATGTCCCAGAGTTTTTCGCCTTTCTGCGCGTAATACAGGACAAGGTTCGAGCCGTCGTCTTCGGGCTTTTCCTCCTTTTCCGAAATTCCCGTTATGACTTCTCTTTTCTGCGAAAGAAAAACGGCTCCGGATACGGAACATTCGATAGAAAGCCTGAGACTTTCCGCCGCTTCGTATTTAACGGAAGAAACCGCAATGTCGAGCGCCTGCCTTGCCGCGACGCCGTCGCCCGCTTCGCGTTTGAGGGAAAACGGTATTTTTTTGTCTGCCGAAACGATCTCCCCGTCTCTGTCTGAATACAGGATATTGACGAGAAACTCCCCTCCGAATTCCGAAATATGATTCTCTTTATCAAAAGTCGCCTCCCGTCCCACAGCGACAGCCGAGACGTCGAATATCTCGGAAAATTCGCCTATATCCGCGGTCTCCTCAAAAGAAACGGTCTGTTTCTGCGGGAACATTTCTTCGGTGAAAACTTCGCTTTTTTCAGTCTCTATTTCCTTGCCGATACCGAACGCGTCGGTTATCACAGCCGCTTTTTTCTCTTCGAAAAGCGAAAAATTCACGGTCGTTTCGGTCGAATATTCTATTGCCGTTATCTTTCCCTCGGAGTTTTCCTTGAGGTCGAAACGGCAGTCGGCGACCTGCGGACTTATTATTGCCGCGGTGTTCCCGTCCGGAATTTCAATGTCGAGAGACTGCGAAACAACGGTCTTTTCTTCGATGAACGCAGGCTTTTTCATGTCGGGCGAAAGATAAACTATCTTCAGCGTCATGTCGCTTTTAACAAGCGTCTTTTTGCCCATCGGCTTGAAATCGGTGTCCGAATAAACTATGTCGTATCGGATTATCCGTTCCATCGCGGGCTTCTTTTCAAGGGATATTTCTCCCGAATGACGGAGAGTTTTCGAAACGTTGCCTATCTGCCTGCAGAAAGTTTCTTCGGACGACAGCGTCGCGATATTTCCGTCGGGCGTTCCGTTGTCGGAAAGTATTTCGGCGTCTTCCCCGACCGTCGCCGAAACGGACAGCAGGACCGACGCGCGGAGCGAAAGTTTCTGGGGGCTTAACGCTCTTACGTCTTTGAAATCAAGTTCCGCCGCGACCGTGGGAACGGCGTTCTTCATCTCGGAAATGTCTGCGGCGTGAGAAAACGGCGCTTTGTAGAAGAAACTGTTGAGCCCGCCGTCGTCCGACTGATAAAGGACTCTGAATTCGACGTTTCCCTCTACCGAAAGTTTGTCGCCGTAAGCCGTCTGCGTTCTTACAAACGGGACCGCTTCCGCCCGTATTATCCGCATTACAGGCGGGTAGTAATCGGGCAGCAGGACCTCCGCCTCCGCCGACGATTCGCTCCTTTTTACGCCGACGGCACGGTTTATCGGAATAAAATTCTTTAGATAACTCATAACGGCACCTCATTTTTGACTGTATTCTTGCTTAATATCTATGCCGCGCCGCCGCCGTATATTCATATATAAGAAACATAGTTCATTTTTGTGAACTTGTAATGTCACACCTTGAAACCTTGCCGAATTTGTGATATACTGCAATTGTGAAATAGTGCAGTTTGCACATAAATTCGGATAAAAACCGAAATCAAATAAAGAAAGGTGTTCGAAAAATGAAAAAACTTTCAAAAGTTTTCGCGATATGTCTGGCGATAACTCTCGTTGCGGGACTCCTTTCCGCTTGCGGAAGTTCG
>CAKSQP010000008.1 GCA_934486965.1 uncultured Eubacteriales bacterium | reverse complement strand
TTGGTTTCCTTTGCAGCGACGATTGCCGCCTCTGCCGCTTCCTTTATGCCTGTGCCTTTAAGAGCGGAAATTTCAACGACTTTGCAGCCGAGAGCGGCTGACAGCTGCTCAATGTCGATCTTATCGCCGTTCTTTTTGACGACGTCGCACATATTGATAGCGACGACAACGGGGATTCCGAGTTCGACGAGCTGGGTCGTAAGATAAAGGTTTCTTTCGAGGTTCGTACCGTCTATTATATTAAGGATAGCGTCGGGTCTTTCCTCGATAAGATAATTTCTTGCAACAACTTCTTCAAGGGTATAGGGGGAAAGCGAATAGATACCCGGAAGGTCGGTGATTATTACGTCGTTATGTTTCTTTAACTTTCCTTCTTTTTTCTCAACCGTAACTCCCGGCCAGTTACCAACGAACTGGTTTGAACCCGTGAGTGCGTTAAACAGCGTTGTTTTACCGCAGTTTGGGTTGCCCGCAAGGGCGATTTTCAACTCCATATTATTCTCTCCTTTGGTTAGTATTTGCTAACTCGCAACTAAAAAATTATTCGACTTCAATCATTTCCGCGTCGGCTTTTCTCAAAGAAAGTTCATAGCCGCGGACGTTTACTTCGATAGGATCTCCGAGGGGAGCGACTTTTCTTACGGTAATTTCAATACCTTTGGTTATTCCCATGTCCATGATCCTGCGTTTGAGAGCACCCTCGCCGTAAAGTTTAACGACTTTGACGGTATCTCCGATCTTTGCGTCACGAAGTGTTTTCATGAAAATTCCTCCTTATACAATTATTTTCTGCGCCATTTCCTTGCTTATCGCAACACGCGCTTCTTTGACGTTTACGATAAGGTTTCCGCCTATCGACGAAACGACCGTTACGTTTCCTCCGACGACGAAACCGAGATTTTCGAGGTGTTTTTTGACTTCGGGCAAACCGCCGATCTTCTTTATGATATTTGTCTCTCCTACGGCTGCGAATGTCAGTGGCATATCCTGTTCCTCCTTTACTCGGTTAGTATTCGCTAACTTGGTTTCCTTAAAAAACGGAAAAACCGAAAGGCTTTTTCCGACTTCAAGGGTTAGTTGTCGCTAACTACATATATAATATACAAACCGTCGGGCGTTTTGTCAATACCCTTTTTTCTTATTTTACAAAATTTTCACAGTCACGCAAATCCGTCTGCGGCATAGTATATAGCAGGGGTGATAACAGTGTTCTGTAATAACAATATCTGGATAATAATAATAGCAATAGTTATACTTTACTTTCTTTTCAGGGATAATAACGACTGCGGCTGTAACAGCAATAACAATAGCTGCGGCTGTGGCTGTAATTAAGAGATTGAAAAGACGGCGATAATTTATCGCCGTCTTTTTGCAATTATTTATTTCTGCAATCCTCTGAGGTAGTCGATAGACGCCTTTACTGCGTCAAGCGCGGGTCTGTCGGAACTTCTGTCCTGTTCGACGACATACCATTTCATATTACATTCTTCCGCGGCGTCGATAATTGCGGGAACGCCGACCTGACCTTCGCCGAGCGGTCTGAAATCGAAGTTTTCGCTTTCGGAAATATCAATGTTGATATCGTCCTGACCGTTTTCGTCGATAAGAGCGTACATATTGCCCTTATGTTCGGGGTCTTTGAGAATGTAGTCCTTAAGGTGAAGGACTTCAAGTCTTCCGTTGTATTTTCTGATGTAAGCCGCGGGATCTCTGCCTGCGACGGAAACCCAGCAGACGTCGATCTCGGGATTGAGATATTCGGCGGGAACTGCGGAATAGAGATAGTCGAATCCGTTGGTGTCGCCGTATTTGATAAATTCGAAGTCGTGGTTGTGATAAAGGAAGGAAATTCCGTTATCTTTGAGTTTCTTGCCTATTTCGGCATAAAGTTTGAGACCTTCTTCGAATTTCGGACCGCCCGGTCTGTAATTTTCGTCGGCGTAAGGCATAACGATGTATTTACAGCCGAGAGTCTTATGATATTCTATCTGAGCGTCAAGTTCGTCTATAAGGAGCGGGGTCATAACGACGTGGCTTGAAATGGGGACAAGTCCGAGTTCGTCGCACGCTTTTTTGACGTCCTCCGCCTTTTCTCCGTAAAAGCCTGCGAATTCAACGCCGTCGTATCCCATATCCGCGACCTTTTTAAGCGTTCCGTAGAAATCCTCCGCCATGTCGAATCTTACGGAATAAAGCTGAAGTGCAATGGGTTTTGTCGGTTTCATAGTGTTACCTCCTTGAAAATTCTTTCTACACTGATTATATCTTATCGCAAAAGCAAAGTCAAGAGATAATTTCCACTTCAAAGAAAAATCAAAATTGCTTTCTTGACAAAGAAAAACGATTTCTATATAATAGGAATGTTGAAAGGAAGATAAGATGAAAAATATCCGTAATTTTTGTATAATCGCACATATAGACCACGGAAAATCCACTCTTGCGGACCGTATTCTCGAACTTACCGACACCGTTTCGAAAAGAGAGATGGAGGATCAGATCCTCGACAATATGGACCTTGAAAGAGAACGCGGAATAACGATAAAAGCGCGTGCCGTAAAACTCAACTATACCGCCGACAACGGCGAAGAGTATGAATTCAACCTTATCGACACGCCGGGTCACGTCGACTTCAACTATGAAGTCTCCCGTTCGCTTGTCGCGTGCGAAGGGGCGGTCCTCGTCGTCGACGCGTCTCAGGGAATCGAGGCGCAGACCCTTGCCAATACCTATCTTGCGCTTGAAAACGACCTTGAAATAATCCCCGTCATAAATAAAATAGATCTTCCGAACGCCGACCCCGAAAGAGTCATAAAAGAAATTGAGGACGTCATCGGAATACCTGCGGAGGACGCTCCCCGCGTTTCCGCAAAAACGGGCGTAAATATAAAGGAAGTTCTCGAACAGGTCGTAAGCAAAATTCCGGCACCGAAAGAAGCGGACGGAAAGCCTTTGCGCGCTCTTATCTTCGACTCGGTTTATGACAGTTACCGCGGAGTTATCGTCTACGTCAGACTTTTCGACGGGAAAATTTCCGCAGGCGACAGAATGAAAATGATGTCCACGGGCGCCGAATTCGACGTCGTTGAGGTCGGATATCTCCGTCCTTTCGGATATCAGGCAGCGGAAAGCCTTTCGTCGGGCGAAGTCGGCTATATCATGGCGAGCATAAAGACCGTTCAGGATACGAGCGTCGGAGACACCGTAACGCTTTCGGCAAACCCCGCAGCAGAGCCTCTTCCCGGTTATAAAAAGGTAAATCCGATGGTGTTCTGCGGAATTTATCCTGCCGACGGTTCGAAATACGGAGACCTGCGCGAGGCTCTTGAAAAATTGCAGTTAAACGACGCTTCCTTAACCTTTGAGCCCGAAAATTCGACGGCGCTCGGTTTCGGATACCGATGCGGATTTTTAGGGCTTCTGCACATGGAGATAATTCAGGAGCGCCTTGAAAGAGAATATAATCTCGACCTTATAACCACCGCGCCGAGCGTTGTTTACAGGATAACGAAAACGGACGGCGAGGTCGTATATATAGACAACCCGACGGCATACCCGAACCAGAACGACATTCTGAAAGCGGAAGAGCCGGTAGTCAACGCCGACATAATAACCCCGAACGAATATACGGGAACGGTAATGGACCTTTGCCAGAACCGACGCGGAGTTTTCAAAAATATGCAGTACATCGACGAAAACCGCGTAAATCTGCATTACGAAATGCCCCTTAACGAAATAATCTACGACTTTTTCGACGCTCTCAAAAGCCGCACGAGAGGTTACGCTTCTTTTGATTACGAATTCAAAGGCTATAAAGAGGGCAAACTCGTAAAACTCGACATCATGCTGAACGGAGAGATAGTCGACGCCCTTTCCTTTATCGTCAATTCCGAAAGCGCATATTCCCGCGGCAGAAAAATTGCGGAAAAGTTAAAGGACAACATTCCCCGCCAACTTTTCGAAGTGCCCGTACAGGCGTGTATCGGAGGCAAAATAATCGCCCGCGAGACCGTCAAGGCATGGAGAAAAGACGTCCTTGCGAAATGCTACGGAGGAGACATCACCCGTAAAAAGAAACTTCTCGAAAAGCAGAAAGAGGGCAAAAAGCGTATGCGGAAACTCGGTTCTGTCGAAGTTCCGCAAGAGGCTTTCATGGCGGTGCTTAAACTCGATGAAGACTGATTTCGGAATATATATCCACATTCCGTTCTGTTCGTCGAAATGCGCTTACTGCAATTTCTATTCGCGCGTTTCGTCCCCGCAGACAAGGCGGGACTATGTTTCGGCTCTTTTTCGGAAAATAGAAGAATATCGCGGAAGACCGTCTCCGAAAACCGTTTATATAGGCGGCGGGACCCCCTCGCTTTTGACGCCCGCAGACCTTGAGGCGCTTTCCCTGTCTCTCGGCAGGGCGTTCGACCTTTCGAAAGTCGAAGAATTCACCGTCGAAACAAACCCCGAAAGCACGACCGAAGAATTTCTGTCGGCGTTTTCTTCCTGCGGCGGAAACAGGGTATCTGTCGGCGTTCAGTCTTTTGACGACGGCGAACTTTCGCTCTGCGGCAGAAGACATACCGCGGTGCAGGCGGAAAAAGCGATCGAAACGATCCGAAAATCGGGGATAGACAATATTTCCGCAGACTTTATCATCGGACTTCCGACCCAGACCGAAAAGTCTCTTCTTTCGTCGCTCGGCAAAGCCGCAGACCTTGAAATTCCGCATATTTCGGCGTATATCCTCAAAGTTGAGAAAAACACGGTTTTCGCAAAAAAAGGCGTAAAGGAACCCGACGAAGACAGGGCGGCGGATATGTACCTTGCGGCGTCCGAATTTCTTTCGAAAAGAGGCTATGAGCATTACGAAGTCTCGAATTTTGCAAAAGACGGCAAAAAAGCCCTGCACAATTCGTCATACTGGCAGGGCAAAAATTATATTGCGTTCGGCTCGGGGGCTTACGGCTTTGAAGACAACGTCCGTTACCATATTTCCCCCGACATAAACGCTTTTATTTCGGGAAACGCCGAAAAGATAACCGACGAAATTCTTTCGAACGGCGACCTTGCGGAGGAATATTTTCTCCTGTCGCTTCGGACGTCCGACGGAATTCTCAAAGAAAAAATGAACCCCGAAATGCTTGATTTTGCCGCAAAACTTGAGAAAACGGGACTCGGAAAATTCACCGAAAACTCTTTTGCCCTTACCCCGAAAGGATTTCTCGTTTCAAACGAAATAATCACGGATTTTATAGATATGATTTGACCGCAGTTTTGGCTGAGGGCTGATAAGGAAGCATTGGTTTCTCACAGTAAAATTCCCCGTATCTTTGTCCAAAGCCTCGCAAGGCGACGGCCTTGCTGCATTTTGAACTTCGATACAAGAAATTTTACTCTGCTACGAAACTGCGTAGCACTTCAAAACAAGATTTTCGAGTGCAAGAAAAGAAAAAACCTCCGGATAATGCTGTCGCATATCCGGAGGTTTTAACGCATTATTGTGCCGAAAGGTGATGTTTTGAAGCAATGCTTCCTTATCAGACCTCAGCCCTATCTGCGGTCTTTTTCTATTCGGAAAGTGTTTTGTATGTTTTTGCGAGAATGATTGCGGAAATTATAAAGGTCAATACGTCTGACGCGGGCATCGACCAGAGAACACCGTCAAGCCCCATAAAAAGCGGCAGCAAAACAGCGAATCCGACCCCGAAAACGATTTCCCTTACGGTCGAAAGGAAAGTCGAAAGGCCGGCTTTACCCATTGCCTGCAAAAATATGAAAGTCGCCTTGTTTATACACGCAAGAACCACGGTGCAGAGATAAATTCTGAATGATTTCACCGCGAATTCGGTGTAATAAACGCTTTCGGCGGACGCTCCGAAAATTCCGATAAGGGAGTTCGGGAAAATTTCGGCGGCAATAAGGGCAATAACACCGATAACAGTTTCGGCGATGAGCAACCGCGTAAGCAGTCCTTTTACCCTGTCACGCCGCCCTGCTCCGATATTGAAGCCGACGACGGGGATACAGCCTGCGGCAAGTCCGATGACCGACGAAATGACTATCTGAAAAAATTTCATAACTATCCCGACGACAGCCATAGGTATCTGGGCATATTCGGCAAGAGAAAAGACGGGGTCTTTCATTCCGTAAGTTTTTACCGAATTGTTGATTGCCGCCATTGCCGCGACAAGAGAAATTTGAGCAAGAAAGCTGCACGCTCCGAGCGAAAGAGATTTTCCGACGACTTTTCCGTTCGGAATAAAACTGTCTTTTGTAAGGGATACTTTTTTAGTGTTGCAGAGATATATTGCGGCAAGAATTGCGGTAAGCAGCTGTCCCGCAACGGTGGCTATCGCGGCTCCCGCCATTCCCCACCTGAAAACAAAAATAAAAACAGGGTCGAGGATTATATTTACGACAGCCCCCGCAACGGTCGATATCATCGCGAATTTCGGACTTCCGTCGGCTCTTATTATCGGGTTTGCCGCCTGTCCGAAAACATAAAGAGGAACGCCGAGGCTTATCCAAAAGAAATATTCTTTTGCAAAGGAATATGTTTCTTCGTTTACGTTGCCGCCGAACGCCGTAACGAAAAAGTCGGGGAAGAGAAGATATATAACGGCGATAACCACTCCCGAAACGACAGAAAGAAGAACGGCGTTTCCGATACTTGCCGAAGCGTGTTTCTTCTCGCCTTTTCCGAGACTTATGCTGACGAAAGCGCAACAGCCGTCGCCTATCATGACGGCGACCGCAAGCGCGATGACCGTCATCGGGAACACGGCGTTATTCGCGGCGTTTCCGTTTGAGCCGAGATAATCGGCGTTTGCAATAAATATCTGGTCAACGATGTTGTAAAGGGCGGCGACCAAAAGAGAAATGACGCAGGGAAGCGCGTATTTCCTCATCAGTCTGCCTATTTTTTCTTCTGCAAGAAAATTTTCGTTTTTATCCATGTTTTCCTCCTGTATAATAAAAAAAGCGTAAGTCCGGTCGATCCGGACTTACGCAAAGGGAGAGCCAATGCCACTCGATTACTTTAATGATAGCGGGAAAATGTGAAAAATCGGTGATTGAGTTTTTT
Source organism: uncultured Eubacteriales bacterium (assembly GCA_934486965.1). GTDB lineage: Bacteria > Bacillota > Clostridia > Oscillospirales > UBA644 > Geddesella. The sequence goes on along the minus strand of CAKSQP010000008.1, from coordinate 21,968 downwards.
AAGAAAGTGTGAAATTACGGTTGACAATGGGACGTTTTTTTAGTAGAATATATACGGGTATATCATAATTACGGGGTAGAAAAAATGAAACTGCTTATTCTTTCCTGCAACACCGGCGGCGGACACAACACCGCGGCTTACGCAATAAAAGCAGCTGCCGAGAAAATGGGACACGAGGCGGAAGTCAAGGACTATCTCCTGCTTGCGGGCGAAAAGACGAGCCGCAGGTTAAGTTCCCTTTATATCAACACGGCAAAATATACGCCGCACCTTTTCGGAGCGGTCTATAATCTCGGAAAAGGCGTGAGTTATCTTCCGGGAATGTCCCCGATATATTACGCCAATAAAGGTCTGGGGCTCAAACTCAAAAAATATATCGACGACAACGGTTTCGACATCGTCGCCGCGACCCACCTTTACCCTGCCGAGGCTCTTACTTTTCTTAAAAAACACAGAATTCACATTCCGCCGACGATAGCCGTCGCGACGGACTACACCTGTATTCCGTTCTGGAATGAAATTCAGTGCGACGCATATATTTCTCCGCACGAAAATTTACGCAGGGAATATATAAGAAGAAACCTTCCGGGCGACAGGATATATTCTTACGGGATACCCGTCGACGGAAGTTTCTCAAGAGAGATACACGGCCCCGAGGCAAAAAAGAAACTCGGTTTTGATCCGGACAAGCCGCTGTACCTTATAATGGGCGGAAGCATGGGGTTCGGCAGAATTCCCCTGTTTACAAAATTGCTTTATAAATATGCGGGAAACTGTCAGATCGCGGTTATATGCGGAAGCAACGCCTCAATGAAAGAAAAACTCGACCGAATGTTTGCGGGAAACTCCGACGTCAGAATCATAGGCTTTACGAAAGCGGTCGCCGACTATATGGCGGCGTGCGACGTTATATATACGAAACCCGGAGGACTTTCCTCGACGGAGGCTCTCGTTTCCTGCGTTCCGACAATTCACACAGCCCCCATTCCCGGCTGCGAAAGCCGCAACTACCGCTTTTTCGGCAGACAGTCCATTTCCGTTCACGCGAACAATATGCTTACGCAGATACTGTACGGAAAAATGCTTGTCGAGGATAAGGAAAAACGCAGAAAAATGCTCGACAGCCAACACGAAAACGCAAAACCCGACGCGGCGGTGAATATCGTCCGCCTCGCGGAAAAAATGCTCGAAGTTTCAGGGGGAGACGGCCGATGACCCTGTTTTACTATATATTTTTCATTGTCGCGGGCTATCTTTCGGGAAGTATCCTTTGGTCGAAGATAATCGCGAAACTGTTTTTCAAATGCGACATCGTTTCGGAAAATGCGGACGGCAACCCAGGCGCGTCGAACGTCTTCAAGTCCTGCGGAGTCGTCGGAGGGATAACGGCGCTTCTTTTCGACCTTGCGAAAGGCTTTCTTCCCGTATATTTTTCGCTTTTCTTCGTAGATCCGAAAAGTTTCCTTTTTTCGTTTATCATCGCAGCCCCCGTTATCGGACACATTTTCCCCGTTTTCAACCGTTTCCGCGGCGGAAAGGCGATAGCCGCGTCTTTCGGCTCGCTTCTGGGACTTTCTTTCCTTGACTGGCGGCCGCTTATAATGCTTGCGGGCTTATATATTTTCTTTTCGGTCATAGCCGTCGTCCGCTCCCATATCTGGCGCTCCGTCGTCGTTTTCGTGCTGTTCGGTTTCTTCTCGGCGTTTTTCGTTTCGAGTATCCATATAACCGTCGGCTGCGTTATAATTTCGATCGCGGTCTTCCTGCGTCATTACATTTCGCGCGATAAAAACGAACCGTTTTCCGTTTCGTTTCTTTACATACCCAAGAAAAAGGAGAAAGAATAATATGAAAAAAATAACAGCCTTCATTATCTGTCTTGCGCTTTGCCTTTCCTTTGTCGCCTGCGGCGGAAACAACAACGCGGATCCCGACAAAAACGGTCAGCAGACCGAACAGAAAGACAACACGAAGACCAACCCCGACGACGAACCCGGCACTTATACCGCCGAAGACATGATCTCCGAAATACAACAGCAGTTCGGAGTGGACGTGACCGACATCGTCAACGCAAAAGACGTATCCAAAATGACGAGAAAAGAGCAGACCGAATTTATGACCTATCTTTACAATTATGCTCATTACAACGGCATGACAGCCGACGACGTCATCAAAAATGATATATCCGGAGTTTCCGAAAAAACGGAAGACCTTATAAAAAAAGAACTTGAGGAAAAGAATTTCGACAACGGCACGGTCGACGATAAAATAGAGATAGGAAAAGAAGTCACCGAGAAATATTCTTTCTACGACTATACCGAAACGCAGGCGATAGAAGCCGTGCAGAAGCGCTACGACACGACCGAGGAATATGCGAAAGCAATGCTCGTCGACAACGGATACTATGAGACCGAAGACGCCGCAGAGCGCTCGAAAGTCCTCTATCTTTTGCTCGTAGTTTATTAAAATAAAGAAGGGACCGCCTGCGGCGGTCCTTATCAACGCTCTTTGAAAATTGTAAATCGGTTTTTTTCGGCTTTTATTATTCCCTCTTTGCGGAGTTTGCCTATTTCCGTCGACATCGCGCTCCTGTCAACGCACAGAAAATCCGCGAGCGCCTGACGGTCATAGGGAATCACAAAACTGCTTTTCCCCGCTCTTTTTGCCTCCGACAAAAGATATGCCATCAGTTTTTCGCGGGTCGTGCGTTTTGAAAGAAATTCTATTTTCTTATTCAGGATAAGGTTTTTTCCGACGATTATTCCGAGCAGATTCGAAATGAGCCTGCGGTGATTTTCGCAGGAACGCGCGCAGGGCGAATGAAGACAGTTACGGTCAAGAAACAGAATTTCGGACGGCTCCGCCGCAACAACGCTCACGGGAAAATATTTTTTGCCCGAAAAAGCGAAAGCCTCGGCAAAGAGGTCTCCCGTCCCCGCAGTCGCCGAAATGGTGCGGTTTCCGTTGAAATCCTCGCTTATTATATGAACGCTTCCCGAAAGGACGACTCCTACATATTTTATCTCGTCGCCCTCGGCAAAAACCGTCTGCCCTTTTCCGTAGTTTCCGACCGTCGCCCGAAGACACGGCAGAAATTCGTCCGACTCTATTCCGTTAAAAAGCGGCGCTTTTTTCAGCGTTTCAAAATTTATTTTCATAAAATTTCCCTTCATAAATGTTGTAAATACAACATACTTTTCGGGCTCAGTATACTATAATGCCGTCAGAAAGTCAAGTAACGGAGGAGATTCTGATGAAAAGAACAATAATAAAAATAGACGAAGAAAAGTGCACCGGCTGCGGACTTTGCGTTTCGTCCTGTCACGAGGGTGCTTTGAAGATAATAGACGGAAAAGCGAAACTCGTAAGAGAGGATTTCTGCGACGGGCTGAAAAACTGTCTTGCGGCGTGTCCGACGGGCGCGATATCTTTTGAGGAAAGAGAAGCGCTGCCGTTTGACGGAGAAGCCGTAAAAAGAGCAAAACACGGAGGCGGCTGCCCCGGAAGCATGGCAAGAACTCTCAGAAAAAAAGAAAGCGTCGTCCCGACGTTTTCGGACAGTATGCTCATGCAGTGGCCCGTACAGATAAAACTCGTACCGCCGACAGCCCCCTATTTTTCGGGCGCAAACCTGCTTATCGCGGCAGACTGCACGGCGTATGCCTACGGCAATTTTCATAACGATTTTATTAAAAACAGAATAGTTCTTATCGGCTGTCCGAAACTCGATGAGGGAAACTACGCCGAGAAACTGACGGATATCATCTCGGCAAACGACATAATGTCCGTCACCGTCGTAAGAATGGAAGTACCGTGCTGCGGCGGAATAGAACTTGCGGCAAGGAAAGCCGTTGAAAACAGCGGAAAATTTATCCCGTTCAATGTTGTAACGATAACAACGGACGGTAATATCAAGATGTAAAAGGAAAGGAAAGAAAAATGAATATCACCGACGATGTAATCCACATAGGCGTAAACGACAGAGACATCGACCTCTTTGAGGGACAGTATAAGGTCGAAAAAGGAATGGCATACAATTCGTATGTTATCCTTGACGAAAAAATCGCGGTATTCGATACCGTCGACGCGAATTTCGGAAAAGAATGGCTCGGAAACCTGTCCGCCGCTCTTGACGGCAGAAAGCCCGATTATCTGATAGTTCAGCACATGGAACCCGACCATTCCGCAAATATCGTAAACTTTATGACCGAATACCCCGAAGCGACCGTCGTTTCCTCCGCAAAGGCGTTTACGATGATGAAAAACTTCTTCGGCACCGATTTCGCCGACAGAAGACTTGTCGTCGGTGAAAAAGATACCCTGTCGCTCGGAGCGCACACCCTTACCTTTATCACGGCGCCGATGGTACATTGGCCCGAAGTCATCGTAACTTACGACGATAAGGATAAGATACTCTTTTCCGCAGACGGTTTCGGCAAATTCGGAACGACCGACGCGGACGAGGACTGGGCGTGCGAAGCAAGACGCTATTACTTCGGAATTGTCGGCAAATACGGAATGCAGGTTCAAAATCTTCTCAAAAAAGCGGCGACGCTTTCTATCGAAAAAATATGCCCGCTGCACGGTCCCGTGCTTACCGAAAACCTCGGATATTATCTCGGACTTTACGACATTTGGTCTTCCTATAAAACCGAAACGGAGGGCGTTTTCATCGCCTACACTTCCGTTTACGGACACACGAAAAAGGCGGCGCTTTTGCTCGCCGAAAAGTTAAAGGAATACGGCTGTCCGAAAGTATCGGTCTGCGACCTTGCAAGAGAAGACATGGCAGAAGCCGTCGAAGACGCTTTCAGATACGGCACGGCCGTCTTTGCGACGACGACCTACAACGCCGATATTTTCCCCTTTATGAAGGAATTTATAAATCACCTGACCGAGCGCAATTTTCAGAACAAGACGGTTGCGTTTATCGAAAACGGCTCATGGGCGCCGACAGCGGCAAAAGTTATGAAGGGCATGCTCGAAAGTATGAAAAACATAACTTATGCGGAAAATTCCGTTAAGATTATGTCCGCCCTTTCTGCCGAAAGCATCGGGCAGATAGACGCCCTTGCAAAGGAACTCTGTAAATAATATGAAGAAATTCATTTCAGCGGCAATCGTTTCAATACTCATTATTGCAACTTTTTCGGCAGTCCCGTTTTCAGCCGCTTCGGGACGTACCGTTTCCGTTTCCGACGCCGCCTCATGGCTCAGGGCGCAGGAAAACGCCTATTACGACCTTGACGGCGTTTACGGCGCGCAATGCTCCGATTTTACGACCGCCTATATGAACTGGCTTGTAACGGGAAACGCAAAAAGCGGAACTTACGGAGTCTACACGGCAAAATCATATCCGTCGGTCGCCTCCCGCGATCCGTCGAAATGGGAAGTTATAAAAAATCACGACGGATTTACGCCGAGAGCGGGAGACATCTTCGTTTCGGTCGGCGGTATGCCTAAATACGGGCATACCGGGGTAATAATTTCCGTTAAAGATTCAAAGACCGCAACCCTCATCGACCAGAACACCCGCTGGGACGGCGCGCAGAACGCGGTAATTTACGAAGATATGCCGCTTACCTACGCTTATGAAGTAACATATTATATACGCTATAAAAACCTTACGGCAACAGGACAGACCCACAGCCACAGTTATACTTCGGCGGTGACAAAAAATCCGACCTGCACCGAAAGCGGAATAAAAACATATACCTGTTCCTGCGGCGACAGTTACACCGAAAAAATTGCGGCAAGCGGACACAAATGGGACGGAGGAACCGCCGAAAAGACGGCGACCTGCACCGAAGACGGAATAAACGTATTTACCTGCACCGTCTGCAAAGAGACGAAAAAAGAAACGGTAAAAGCGACGGGGCATTCCGTCGAAACTCTCGCCGAAGTTTTGCCGACCTGCACGCAAAACGGGCTTACCGAGGGGCAAAAATGCTCGGTATGCGGTGAAATTCTTGCGGCGCAAACCGAAATTCCCGCAACGGGACATACCTACCGCCTGCTTTCGATAGAAAACGAAGACGGAAAAGAAACCGATACTTACAGTTGCGTTACCTGCGGCGACAGTTACGTCGAAACGGCAGAGATTCGGAACGGCAACGGTCAATCTACCGAAACGCAGGAAGCAGGACTTCAGATTCCTGTCATCATCGCAATTTCCGCCGCGGTAATAATTCCCTGCGGAATCGCATTGTTCCTTATTGTCAGACGAAAAAAATCGAAATAAAGTAGCCCCTTCGGGGGCTTCTTTTTGTTTGACAAAAAGGCTTTACAGTGTTATACTGTATATATATTTTCCGATAAGGAGAGTTTACAATGACAGTTTTGAAAAAGACCGCAGTTTTTATTTTGTGTCTGGTTCTTATCTCGGCGCTTTTGCCGACGCTCCCGTTTTCCGCCGCGGACGGAGAACTTGCCGACGGCGTCTATTATGAGACAGTGGGAGACCACGCCGCCGCGATCGGCTGTGCGGACGGGGTGACGGATATCGTCATAAAATCGGAATATAACGGCTATCCCGTAACGGAGGTTTCGGGTTTTGCGGGGAAAACAGATCTTAACAGCGTCGTTTTGCCCGACAGCGTAACCACAATTAAAAACGCCGCATTTTTCGGCTGCACATGGCTTTCGGAAATAACTTTCGGGTCTTCCGCCCTGAATGTTGAGCCGAATGCTTTTTACGACTGCTACAAAGTTAAAAAGATAAACATACCGGATATTTCAAAATGGTGCGCCTCCTCTTTTGCGGATTTCAATTCCTCTCCGTTCTACGGAACCGCCGCAGATCTCTATGTAAACGGTGAAAAGGTCGTGGATCTTGTTATACCGGAGGGCGTCACGTCGATAGGCAAATATGCTTTTGCCGCACTGAATTCCGTACATTCGGTAAACCTGCCGAAAAGTCTTACCGAAATAGGGAGTTCCGCTTTTGCGGACTGCTACGGACTTGAAAAAGTCAACATCTCCGACATTTCCGCATGGATAACGATAAATTTCGGAGAATACGACGCAAACCCCGTTCTTTATGCGAAAAATCTTTATCTTAACGGAGAACCCGTAAAAGAAGCCGTATTCCCCGAAGGCACAAAAAGCGTCGGAAGAGCGTTTTACGGCTGTAAAAGCCTTGAAAAGGTCGTTCTTCCGGAGGGAGTTACCGAAATAGAAAGCAGTGCTTTCGCAAACTGCTCTGCCCTCAAAGAAATAAACATACCGCAAAGTCTGACCCTGCTCGGCGACAGTGCGTTTGCCGGTTGTCAGGCGCTCACTTCGGTCTCTCTTCCCGACGGGCTTAAAACTCTTGGGAAAGGCGTTTTCAGGGACTGCGTAAGACTTTCCGATATAAAGATCCCCGACAGCGTAACGTCCATCGGAGAATTTGCTTTTTCGGGGTGTACGTCGCTCACGGAAATTGCTGTTCCCGACGGCATAAAAACTCTGGAGGACTACTTTGTTTCGGGCTGTACGAGTCTTACGAAAGTGACCCTGCCCGACAGTATCGAAACTATCGGACAGGCGGCGTTCGGCGGCTGCCAGAGCCTGACGGAAATAAAACTTCCGAAAAATCTTAAAAATTTCAGCTTTCAGGTCTTCGGATTCTGTATAAGCCTTACCGAAATAGAAATTCCCGAGGGAGTTGAAACGATTCCTTACGAACTTTTCGCTTCCTGCGAAAAACTCGAAAGAGTAAAACTCCCGTCGACGCTTACCCGCATTGAAGAGGCCGCGTTCAATGCTTGCCCGAGTCTGAAAAAAATAGGGATCCCCGACAGCGTTGAATATATACACAACACCGCTTTCTTTGATATAACGCTTGAGACTTCCCGCGGAAGTTATACCGAGAACTTTGCAAAAACTCATGCCGACGGATATGATATTTCTCTTGCATATCATTCGGGCGGAGAGGCGACCTGCATTTCGGGCGCGATCTGCGAAAGTTGCGGACTTCCCTACGGCGAAAAAGACCCCGATAACCATAAACATACGGGAACAATAAACGCCGTTCCGCCGACCTGTCAGCAAGAGGGATATTCGGGAGACACCGCCTGCCTTGACTGCGGCGAAATAATCTCGCACGGGACAAGTACGGGAAAATCGGACCATTCCTATAAAACCGAAAGAATTTTCCCGACAAAAGACTCGCAGGGTTACACTTTGCACACCTGCGTCCACTGCGGAGCCGATTACAAAGACAATTATACCGATCTTATTATCGGCGACATCAACGGCGACGGCGTCGTGAACGCCAAAGACAGACTCCTTCTCTCGCGTTTCCTTGCCAAATGGCAGGAGGCGGTCGCCGAGGGAATAAACGAAGCCGCGGCGGACGTCAACAGCGACGGAAAAGTAAATAACCTCGACCGTCTTGTCCTCGCCCGTCACCTTGCCCATTGGGAGGAATACAAGACCCTGCCGTATACAAAATAACCGAAAGGCTGTAAAGACGAAAGTTTTTACAGCCTCTTTTTATGCCTGTTTGACAAAACCGTATTACAATGTTATACTATAATATGTAACTACATATTTTTTTAACATATTTTCCGAACAAGGAGACCGACAATGACAAATTTCAGAAAGATCGCCGCTTTTATTTTATGCTTTGTGCTTATTTCGGCGCTTTTGCCTATACCCGAAATTTCCGCCGCGGACGGCGAACTCGTTCTCAACGTTTATTATAAATCGGAGGGCGACCACGCCGTTGTCACGGGCTGTTCGGACGGAGCGACCGACATAACGGTAAGATCGGTTTATAACGGGCGTCCCGTAACCGAAATTGCGGACTCGGCGTTTTTGAATAAAACGACGTTAAAAAAAGTGACGGTTTCCGAAAGCGTAAAGAAAATAGGCTATTCTGCGTTTCAGGGTTGCACAAATCTTGAAGAATTTACCTTTTACGGAGAAAACGCGGAATTCGGCATCAATGTTTTCAGATATTGCGAAAACATGAAAAAAGTCAATATTTCCGATATCACAAAATGGCTGTCGAACAATTTTTCTCATGAATATTCAAGCCCGACATACATGGCACACAGCCTCTGCATTGACGGCTCGCCCGTGACAAAGGTCGTTTTTCCCGAAGACACGACCGAAATTGCCCCCTATGCTCTGGCAGGCTGTTCCGATATTCTGTCGGTAAAAATTCCCGACGGCGTGACCGTTATCGGCGACGGAGCGTTTCGGGACTGCTCGGGAATAACGGAAATTTCTCTTCCCGACAGCGTTACTTCAATAGGCGAATATGCCCTGAGCGGCTGTTCTTTTTCCGAAGTCGTGCTTCCCGACAGCGTAACGACCCTCGGCGACTGCATTTTTGAACTCTGCACCTCTCTTGAAAAAATAACGTTCCCGAAAGATATCGAAAAGATACCCAACGGATTTTTCGGCGGCTGCTCTTCTCTTACGGAAATAGTCATTCCCGAGGGCGTTGTCGAAATCGGACGGACTGCGTTTGCCTCGTGTACGGCTCTTGAAAAAATAACTTTCCCGACGACCCTTAAAAACGTCGGACGCCGTGCTTTTTTCAATGATTCCGCTCTCAAAGAAATACATATTTCCGATATTGAAAAATGGTGCGGTGTAACATTCGACACCGACCCCACGGAACTTCCGTTTGAAGCTCACGATATGTATCTCAACGGCGAAAAAATAACTTCGCTTTCTTTCCCCGACGGGCTTACCGAAATAAAAAGTTTCACCTTTACAAACGTTACGGGACTTACCGACGTCGAAATTCCCGACAGTGTTTCATTTATCGGAAGTTGCGCATTTTTCTGCTGTACCGACCTTAAAACCTTAAAACTTCCCGACAACGATACAACGATGGCAAACTATGCCTTCGGAAACTGCACGGCTCTCGAAAAGGCGATTATCCCCGAGGGGATTACTACTATCTATCCTCAGTTGTTTATGAGTTGCAGAGAACTTACGATAGTTGCGACAAGAGGCAGCGCCGCCGCGGAAGCCGCCGACTTGTACGGAATTTCGCTTTATCTTCTCGAAAGAACTCCGACACCCCCGCAAATCGCCTCCGCAAAATATACGTTGGATAAGAAACTTTCGGTTTCCGTTTCCGCCGATATCTACGAGCCTTACGAATACAGCACCGACGGGGAAAACTGGACGAAAGCCACGACATTTACCGCTGAAATACCGACCGACGGGATAGTAAAAGTATACCGCAGGGTCGCAAAAGCCGCAGATTATAACGAAAGTTTTGCAAGCAAGCCCGAAACGGTATATACGACGGCGAAATCCCCCAAGAAACTGTATACCACCGAGACTTCAATTGCCCTTGTTCCCGAAGCAGGATATGAATATCGGATACAGGACGGCGAGTGGCAGGACAGCAACATTTTCGAAAATCTCGAATATAACGGCTGTTATTCTTTTGTCATGAGGAAAAAGACGAACTCCGGTTTTTCCGTCGAAGGACCCAAGACCCTTATTTTCACCGCACCTCATACTCATGTCTCAACCGAATGGATATATGACCAATACGAGCATTATATGGTCTGCCCCTGCGGTGAAAAATTCAACAGAGGAAATCATTCGGGCGGAGAGGCGACCTGCTCAAGGGCGGCGACCTGCGATATATGTCAAAAGCCTTACGGTGCGATAAACGCCGAAAATCATAAAAATACCGTTATCCGCAACGCCGTGACCCCGACCTGCACCGAATCGGGTTATTCGGGAGACGTTTATTGCGACGACTGCTCCCTCCTTATTTCTTCGGGCAAAGTTCTTGCAAAACAGCATAAATATTTCGCCAAACTTTACGATCCCGAACCCGGCAAAAAGGGATATACGCTTATCACCTGTTCGGAATGCGGCGACAGTTATAAAACGAATTTCACCGAATACAAAGGAGACGACGCTCCCGTCATCTCGGTCGATTCGGTTTACGGGATAGTCGGCAAAACCGTGAAAGTTGCAATTTCTCTTGAAAACAATCCGGGTATTGTTTCGATGCTTTTGTCGGTAAAATACGACGAAACCGCGCTTCGCCTTATAAAAGTTGAGGACGGTCATTTGCTCGGCGGCGAAACGCACAGCCCCGACATGAAGTCGCCCTATACTCTCTGCTGGGTAAACGATACCGAGACCGAAAACTTTACGGCAAGCGGAAAAATCGCAATTCTCACCTTTGAAATTCTCGACGGGGCAAAACTCGGCAAAACGCCGATATCCGTTTCTTACGATTACGACGCTTTCGATATCATGGATAAAGACGGAAATCAAATATATATTGCAACAAATGACGGCGCGATCTCCGTTTCCGACGTACTTATAGGAGACGTAAACGGCGACGGGACCGTAAACTCTCTCGACAGACTTCTGCTGACACGGTGGCTTGCAAAATGGCCCGAAGCCCTTGCCGCAGGCATTAACGAAGCCGCGGCGGACGTCAACTGCGACGGAAAAGTCAACAGCCTTGACCGCCTTATCCTCGCCCGCCATCTTGCCCGTTGGGAAGAATACGCAACTTTGCCTTATATTAAGTAAAGGGAGCTATATTTATGAAAATTTTCAGAAAAACCGTGTCTTTTATTCTGTGTTTTGTACTCATTGCCGCTCTTTTGCCGACGCCCGAATTTTCTGCTGCGTCGAAAAAACTTATTAAGGGCGTTTATTACAGCACGGAAACATATTATACGGCAGGAAATGTCCGTCACGATATCGCGGTCGTTGTAGACTGTCAGAACGGTTATGACGTTGTCACCGTTCAACCGACATACAACGGGCTTCCCGTCACGAAAATCAAAAGCAGTGCTTTTGCAAATCTTCCCGGACTGAAAAGAGTCAATCTGCCCGATACGATTACCGAAATAGGTGATGGTGCGTTTAACGACTGCGGAATTACGAATATAGATATCCCCGACAGCGTAACAAAGATAGGCATAAGTGCTTTCATGGGGTGTAAGTCTCTTGAAAGCATAGATATTCCCGAAAGCGTAACCGAACTTACAAGCGAAGGTTCTTCCGGCAGTATCTTTGCGGGCTGCACATCTCTCAGAAGTGCGACAATTCCCGGAAGTATCGAATATTTGCCGAGCACAACGTTTTACGGCTGCACAGCCCTTGAATCGGTCGTTCTCGGAGAGGGCATAAAAAATATCGGATACAATGCTTTTGACGGTTGCAGCAGCCTTGCCGGAATAACACTTCCGCAAAGCGTTGAAACCATCGGGGACGGAGTTTTCATGAATTGCACCTCTCTTTCCGAAATTACCGTTCCCGAAAACGTTACATCTATCGGAGACGAGGCTTTTCGGGATTGCACTTCTCTTTCCGAAATCATCATTTCCGAGGGCGTTACTTCTATCGGAGACAAAGCGTTTGACGGCTGTTCCGAACTTAAAAGCATAACTCTTCCCGAAAGTCTGGAAAGTATGGGCATACATGTTTTCGGATCGGCAACCGAAAACATTCACATACCGGATCTTGCAAAATGGTGTTCGGTCTCTCATGGCGGGGGTATAACATACTACAATTGTTATTACGGCCTTTATCTTAACGGAAAGAACCTCACGGGATTTGTAATTCCCGACGGGGTCACTTCTGTCGGAGACTATGCCTTTGTGAGGTCGAAAATTACTGCGGTTAAAATTCCCGACAGCGTTACAAGCATAGGGAAATCAGCTTTTTACGATTGCAAAGATCTGAAAATAATTATAATTCCCGAAAGCGTAACGGAGATAGGCAATGCAGCCTTTGAAGGCAGTTCCGTAGCGATATGGACGCAGAGAGGCAGTTTTGCCGCCGAATATGCAAAACAAAACAGAAAAACGGTCTGTTATTTTTCAGGCTCTGTTCCCGAAGACCCGACCGTCTGGTTTGCAACCGAAGATTCTGTACGGCTGGAATATGTCGCGGGCTGCGAATACAGCATTGACGGCGTAAATTGGCAGGACGATACCTTATTTGAGGGTCTCGCCCCGTCAACGGAATATCATTTCCGACAGAGAATAAAAGCGATAGGAGACTTACCCGCAAGCGGAGCAAGCGATATTCTCACCGTAAAAACATCGGAACATTCACATTATTATAACACATGGGTCGCAGAGGGCGATTATCATTACAAAGCATGCCGCTGCGGCGACAGAACAGAGGATAAAGAACTTCATTACGGAGGCACGGCGAACTGTTCTTCCCCGAAAATATGCTCCGCCTGCCAAACGGCTTACGGAGAAAAAGACCCGACCGTCCACCAAAACACCGGACTCCGAAATTATGAAGAAATGACCTGCGAAAAGGACGGCTATACGGGCGACGTTTATTGTCTCGACTGCGGCGCTTTGGTTTCTTACGGAGAAACCGTCAAATCTGCGGGACACGATTACAAAACCGAAGTCATTCCCGCGACAAAAGAAGCAAGGGGATATACGCTTCACACCTGCGAAGTCTGCGGCGACAGTTACAAGGACGAATACACCGACATTACCGACGTTTATTACAAAACGGTCGGGGATCACGCCGTAGTCACCGACTGCAACGGTTCGATGTCGGATATCGTTATAAAATCGGAATACGAGGGCTTGCCCGTAACCGAAATCGAAGATCTTGCCTTTGAAAACAAAACAAATCTGAAAAGTATAACCGTACCCGACAGCATAGTAAAGATAGGGAAATCCGCCTTTAAGGGCTGCGAAAACCTCGAACGCGTTTACATATTCGATCTTGCGAAATGGTGCGGAATATCCTTTATCGATAAAGACTCAAATCCGCTTTTGTATGCAGGAGGCCTTTATCTCAACGGCGAAAAGATAGTCGACCTTATTATTCCCGACGGCGTTGAAAAGATAGGAGATTTCGCATTTGTCGGGGCGACGGTAAGCACTGTAACCATTCCTTCAGGCGTTAAACATATCGGAAACGGTGCGTTTATGCACTGCATTTATATCATCATAATAAGACTTCCCGACAGCATTATAACGATAGGAAAAGACGCATTTGCTTATTGCCCCGTACTTACCGATGTCAGGTTGCCTGAACACCTTGACAAAATAGAGGACGGGCTTTTCGCGGGCTGTACGGGACTTACCGATATAAAAATACCCGACGGAGTTATGATCATCGGCGACGGAGCGTTTTCCGACTGTACGGGACTTACCGAAATATTCCTTCCCGACAGCGTTACGACGATCGGAGACAACGCCTTTTGGGGCTGTATAGACATTATTCTAATAGTCATTCCCGGAAATATCAGATATATAGGCGATTCGGCGTTTGACGGGTGCGACAGACTTATCGCCGAAGTTTCGGCAGGAAGCAATGCCGAAGATCTTCTTCGGACTGCGGGAGTTCCCTATTCCGTCCATTCGGGAGGAGAGGCGACCTGTGTTTCCGCAGCCGTCTGCGCAAGATGCGGCACCCAATACGAAGAAAAGAACCCCGAAAACCATAAGCATACAGAACTTCGGAATTACGTTCCGTCGACTTGCCGGAGCGAAGGCTATTCGGGAGACATATACTGCTTTGACTGCGAAACCCTGCAACTCGGAAAAGTGACGGAAAAATCCGCTCACGTTTACAGGACCGAAAAGGTCAGACCCACAAAAGAAGCACAGGGCTATACGCTTCACACCTGCGTTCACTGCGACCATACCTATAAAGATGATTATATAGATTTTCTTTACGGAGACATCAACGGCGACGGCAAGGTCAACAATCTCGACAGACTTCTGCTTTCCCGCTGGCTTGCCAAATGGAAGACCGCCCTCGACGAGGGAATAAGCGGTGATGCGGCGGACGTCAACGGCGACGGAAAAGTCAACAACCTTGACAGACTTGTCCTCGCACGCCACCTCGCCCGCTGGGCAGGATATGAGACTTTAGGATAACAGATTCAGAACAAAGAAACCTGCACGCTGTATTACATTCACCAGAATATTTGATTTTCAATATTAAGAGCCGTGAAATCTTTTGGATTTCACGGCTCTTTTTTTTCTTGTATAATTGAATTGAGGTGATAATATGGATAAAATTTTGACACCGTCTGCCGTTTCGGCTTTCCGAAACTTCCTTATTTCCGACGAAAAAGCCCCGCGACGGTCGGGAAATATGTCCGCGACGTCCTTTCTTTTGCCGCGTTTTCGGGCGGCAGGGCGACACGGGAATCAGTGCTTGAATATAAAAATTTCATCGTCGGAAAATACTCCGCTTCAAGCGTGAATTCAATGCTTGTTTCCCTGAACCGACTTTTCGGGTTTTTAGGGTGGCACGACCTTAAAGTCAAGACTCTGAAACTTCAAAAGAAAGTTTTTTGCCCCGAAGAAAAAGAACTTTCAAAAGCGGAATACAAAAGCCTTTGCAGGGCGGCTGAACAAAAGGGAAACCGCAGAATTTCTCTTATCATTCAGACGATCTGCGGAACGGGAATCCGCGTCGGCGAACTTCGTTATATAACCGTCGAGGCGGCGAAAAAAGGGAACGCCACGGTTACCTGTAAGGCGAAAACCCGAACGGTGTTTATCGTTCGCGAATTGCAAAAAAAATTACTCCGCTACGCGGCGGAGCAGGGGATAAAAAGCGGAATAATATTCGTTACAAGAAACGGAAACCCGATAAACAGGATAACCGTTTGGCGTGGAATGAAAAATCTCTGTGCCGCGGCGGGCGTCGACAGCCGAAAAGTCTTTCCGCATAACCTGCGGCATCTTTTCGCCCGCGTCTTCTGGTCGGTTGAAAAAGATATCGCAAAACTCGCCGATATCCTCGGACATTCAAGCATCGACACAACAAGAATTTATATCATTTCGACCGGCGAAGAACACCGCCGCCGCATGGAAAATATGCATCTGATCTTGTAAAATAACATAATCCGCATTATGTTGCTGAGTTTCGTGTGAAATGTGTCAAAATCCACAATAAACACACTTCATTATAACACCCTTTTGTCGGAAAGTCAACTATTTTATGCCGGAAATTCGGTAAAATCATGTGACTGACCGAAAAATTGCATGACAGCAAAGCCTTTTCATCATGTTCCTATCGAAAAGGCTTTTTCATAATGCCCGAAAACATTCGTAAATTTTTTTATGCCTGACCTTCGGGCTTATTCAATATGTAGAAAGCAACATAATGCGGATTATGTTGCTGAATAAAACTCATCAACGGCAGAAAAAATGTCCGAAAATCCCGATTGTCCATTCCTGCCAAAGAGTTATATATAATGTTACAGCAAAAAGAAAAAATAAATATATTGAAAAAATCGGAGGTCAATATGAAAAAAGTACTGAGTTTATTTTTAGTTGCGGCGCTTATGTTTATGTTTATTCCCGGAATAATAAGCCCCATGGTCTTTGAGGCGGCGGTTCCTGCCGATTCGGAACTTGTCGACGGCGTATATTATAAAATCGACGGAGACCATGCGGTAGTCACCGGTTGCAGCGACACAGCGACTGAAATAGTCATTTCTTCGGAATATAACGGTTATCCGGTAACCCAAATTGCCGATTCTGCATTTGAGAATAAAACCTCCTTGAAAAAGGTAACGATTGCCGACAGCGTAACAAGTATAGGAGAAGGTGCTTTTCTCTGGTGCTCCGGACTTACAAGCGTAACGATTCCCAACAGCGTAACAAGTATAGGGGCTTCTGCCTTTTCCTGTTGTACCGGACTCGTAAGCGTAACAATTCCTGCCAGCGTAACAAGTATAGGGGATAGCGCCTTTTTAAAATGCACGGACCTAAAACGAGTTAATATAACCGACCTTGCAAAATGGTGCGAAATTAATTTTAATTATTCTTATTCAAATCCTCTGTATTATGCTCATAATTTATATCTGAACGACGAACTTGTTACAGACCTTGTAATTCCGAACGAAGTAACAAGTATAGGGCAGTATTCTTTTTACAGTTGTACCAG
Source organism: uncultured Eubacteriales bacterium (assembly GCA_934486965.1). GTDB lineage: Bacteria > Bacillota > Clostridia > Oscillospirales > UBA644 > Geddesella. The sequence continues at coordinate 5,090 of CAKSQP010000008.1, read as the reverse complement.
CCTTACAAGTGTAACGATTGCCGACAGCGTAACAAGCATAGGAAATCTTGCTTTTTACGGTTGTACCGGACTTTCGAGCATAACGATCCCTGACAGCGTAACACAGATAGGAAGTCATGCTTTTGACGGTTGTACCGAGCTTAAAAAGGTTAACATAACCGACCTTGCAAAATGGTGCGATATTGATTTTTATAATCTGGCGAATCCTTTGTATTATGCTCATAATTTATATCTGAACGGCGAACTTGTTACGGACCTTGTAATTCCTTATGGCATAACAAGTATAAGGGATTCTGCTTTTGGCGGTTGTACCAGCCTTACAAGTGTAACGATTCCCGACAGTGTAACAAGTATAGGTGGCGGGGCTTTTTCCGGTTGTACCGGGCTTAAAAGAGTTAACATAACCGACCTTGCAAAATGGTGCGATATCACTTTCTATTTCGGGTCGAATCCTTTGTATTATGCTCATAATTTATATCTGAACGGCGAACTTGTTACTGACCTTGCAATTCCGCATGGCGTAACAAGCATAGAAAATCTTGCTTTTGACGGTTGTACCGGATTTACAAGCATAACCATTCCCGACAGCGTAACAAATATAGGGAATTTTACCTTTAGAGGTTGTACCGGACTTACAAACATAACAATACCCGACAGCGTAACAAGTATAGGAGAATATGCTTTTTGCAATTGTACCGGACTTGCAAATGTAACAATTCCCCACAGTGTAACAAGTATAGGAAATTATGCTTTTTCCGGTTGTACCGGGCTTACAAGCATAACTATTCACGACAGCGTGACAACTATAGGAGATTATGCTTTTCAAAATTGTACCGAACTTTCAAATGTAACAATTCCAGACAGCATAACATGTATAAGAGAAGGAACCTTTTCCGGTTGCACCGGGCTTACAAGTATAACTATTCCCGACAGCGTAACAAGTATAAGACGTTATGCTTTTGAAGGTTGTACCGGGCTTGAAAGGGTTAATATAACCGACCTTGCAAAATGGTGCGATATTGATTTCACTTACAATGAGTCGAGTCCGTTGTATTATGCTCATAATTTATATCTGAACGGTGAACTCATTACAGACATTGTAATTCCGTATGGCGTAACAAAGATAGAGAGCTGTGCTTTTTCAGGTTGTACCGGACTTACAAGCATAACTATTCCCGACAGTGTAACAAGTATAGGCTATGCTGCTTTTTCCGGTTGTACCGGGCTTACAAGCATAACGATACCCAACAGTGTAACAATTATAGGATATAATGCTTTTCGAGATTGTACCGGACTTACAAGCATAACGATTTCCAACGGTGTAAAAAGTATAGAAGGAGATATTTTTGACGGTTGCACCGGACTTACAATCATAACTATCCCTGACAGCGTAACATGGATAGAAAAAGATGCTTTTGACGATTGTGAAAATTTAACAATCAGGGCAATAAAGGATAGTTATGCCGATACTTACGCACAGGAGAATAATATCCCCGTAGTTTATGTCAAATATTCGCCCGATGATAGCGGCAAACTGCAACTGATGAACGGTTTTGAGATGGATTCCCGCGGAGACCTCCGTTATTATGAGGACGGGATCGCAGTCGCAAAGGGACTTGTTGAATATGAAGGAAATTATTACTTCATCAACAGTTACCTTAAAGCGGTTAAGAACACATGGTATGCGTTCAGTGCTGCAAAAGCAAACGGACTCCTTCCCGCAGGAACATACTTCTTCGGTGAAGACGGTAAACTCGTAATCAAGAACGGTCTTACCTTCGAAACCAACGGAGATATCCGTTACTATGAAAACGGCGTTGCAGTTTCCAAGGGTCTTGTTCAGGATTCCGAAGGCAACTACTACTTCATCAACAGCAAGCGTAAAGCAGTTAAGAACACATGGTATGCGTTCAGCGCTGCAAAAGCAAACGGACTCCTTCCCGCAGGAAACTACTTCTTCGGTGAAGACGGTAAACTCGTAATCAAGAACGGTCTTACCTTCGAAGCAAACGGCGACATTCGTTACTATGAAAACGGCGTTGCAGTTTCCAAGGGTCTTGTAAAAGATTCCGAAGGCAACTACTACTTCATCAACAGTTACCTTAAAGCGGTTAAGAACACATGGTATGCGTTCAGCGCTGCAAAAGCAAACGGACTCCTTCCCGCAGGAACATACTTCTTCGGTGAAGACGGTAAACTCGTAATCAAGAACGGTCTTACCTTCGAAACCAACGGAGATATCCGTTACTATGAAAACGGCGTTGCAGTTTCCAAGGGTCTTGTTCAGGATTCCGAAGGCAACTACTACTTCATCAACAGCACGCGTAAAGCAGTTAAGAACACATGGTATGCGTTCAGCGCTGCAAAGGCAAACGGACTCCTTCCCGCAGGCAACTACTTCTTCGGCGAAGACGGTAAACTTGTCCAGCAGTAGACTTCAGACGGAATTTGAGGTCGGGAAAGCAAAAAATTTCCGACCTCAAAAAACTGAACTGTTTTATGCAAAATAAAATGAGAGGATAATGTTATGGAAAAATTCAAAAAAATATTAAGCATATTTTTGGTCGCAGTTTTCCTTTTTGCAATCTTTCCGCAGATAGAATCTACAGCGGAACTTATCGACGATGTATACTATAAAATCGACGGAGACCATGCGGTAGTTACCGGCTGCAGTGATACTGTGACCGAAATAACCATTTCTTCGGAATATAACGGCTATCCTGTAACCCAAATTGCCGATTCTGCATTTGAGAATAAAACCTCTTTGAAAAAGGTAACGATTGCCAATAGCGTAACAAGCATAGGATATAGTGCTTTTTCCGGTTGTACCGGACTTACAAGCATAACGATTCCCGACAGCGTAACAAGTATAGACTCTCTTGCTTTTTACGGTTGTACCGGGCTTGCAAGCCTAACAATTCCCGACAGCGTAACAAGGATAAATGGCAGTGCTTTTGAAGATTGTACCGGGCTTACAAGCATAACTATTCCCGACAGTGTAACAAGTATAGGGTGGAGAGCTTTTTTCAATTGTACAGGGCTTACAAGCATAACTATTCCCCATAGTGTAACAAGTATAGGAAGTGGCGCTTTTTTCGGTTGTACCGGACTTACAAGCATAACGATTCCTGACAGTGTAACAAGTATAGATGGCGGGGCTTTTGAATATTGTACCGGGCTTACAAGAGTTGATATAACAGATTTGGCAAAATGGTATGCCATCGATTTTGGTAGTAAGGATGCAACTCCATTGTCGATTGAAGGAACTGCATTATACCTTAACGGAGTCAAAATTGATGATTATAATATTCCCGAAGGAATCGAACGAATAGGCTCATATTGTTTTTCTGGGAAATCTGATATCGTAAGTATAACGATTCCTGATAGTGTAAAAAGTATAGGAAATTATGCTTTTTCCGACTGCACCGGACTTACAAGCATAACAATTCCCGACAGCATAACAAGTATAAGAGAAGGGACCTTTTCCGGTTGTACCGGGCTTACAAGCATAACTATCCCCGACAGCGTTACAAGTATAGGAGAAGATGCTTTTTTAAATTGTGCAGAGATTACAAGCATAACTATTCCCGACAGCGTTACAAGTATAGGAGACAGGGCTTTTTACGGTTGTGCTAAGATTACAAGCATCATGATTCCTGATAGTGTAACAAATATAGAAGAAGGTATTTTTGCCCGTTGTACCGGACTTACAAGCATAACGATTCCGAACAGTATAACAAGTATAGGGAATTATGCTTTTTGGAGTTGTACTGGGCTTACAAGCATAACGATTCCGAACAGTATAACAAGTATAGGTGATGGTGCTTTTTCCGGTTGTACCGGACTTGCAAGCATAACTATGCCTGACAGCCTAACGGGTATAGGATCATGGACTTTTGAGGATTGTATCGCACTTATAAACATAACGATTCCCAACAGCGTTAAATGGATAGAGCCTTATGCCTTTTACAATTGTACCGGGCTTACAAGCCTAACAATTCCCGACAGCGTTACAAGTATAGAAGGCAGGGCCTTTTATGGTTGTGCTAAACTTACAAGCATAACTATCCCCGACAGCGTAACAAGGATAGCAGAAGATGCTTTTGACGATTGTGAGAATTTGACAATCAGGACAATAAAGGGTAGTTATGCCGATACTTACGCACAGAAGAAGAATATCCCCGTAGTTTATGTCCGGTATTCGCCAGACGGTAGCGGCAAACTGCAACTGATGAACGGTTTTGAGATGGATTCCCGCGGAGACCTCCGTTATTATGAGGACGGGATCGCAGTTGCAAAGGGACTTGTTGAATATGAAGGAAATTATTACTTCATCAACAGTTACCTTAAAGCAGTTAAGAACACATGGTATGCGTTCAGCACTGCAAAGGCAAACGGACTCCTTCCCGCAGGCACATACTTCTTCGGCGAAGACGGTAAACTCGTAGTTAAGAACGGTCTTACCTTCGAAACCAACGGCGATATCCGTTACTACGAAAACGGAGTTGCAATTTCAAAGGGCCTTGTAAAAGACGCTGACGGCAACTACTACTTCATCAACAGCACGCGTAAAGCAGTTAAGAACACATGGTATGCGTTCAGTGCAGCAAAAGCAAACGGACTCCTTCCCGCAGGAACATATTTCTTCGGCGAAGACGGTAAACTCGTAGTTAAGAACGGTCTTACCTTCGAAACCAACGGAGATATCCGTTACTACGAAAACGGAGTTGCAATTTCAAAGGGCCTTGTAAAAGACGCTGATGGAAATTACTACTTCATCAACAGTTACCTTAAAGCAGTTAAGAACACATGGTATGCGTTCAGTGCTGCAAAAGCAAACGGACTCCTTCCCGCAGGCATTTACTACTTCGGTGCAGACGGAAAACTTGTCCGGCAATAATAATTATTGAACCTAAGAGCCACGGACTTCGGTCCGTGGCTCTTTTTGTCATCTTAAATAATGTCAAAACAACGTCAAAAATACAATTTTGTATCAGTTGCACAAAAATGTCACACTTTTTTTGTTCGAAATGACGAAAATAAATATTTTGCCCTAATTTTATTGACATTTTTTCAAAGAATTGGTATAA
>CAKSQP010000007.1 GCA_934486965.1 uncultured Eubacteriales bacterium | reverse complement strand
GGCAGTTTCGTAGCATGGTAAAATTTCTTGTATCGAAGTTCAAAATGCAGCAAGGCTGACGCCTTGCGAGGCTTTGGACAAAGATACGGGGAATTTTGCTGTGAGAAACCAATACTTCCCTATCAGCCATCAGCCCTGTCAGGTGCTTTTCTTGATTATTAAATAATTTTTCAGTCTGTCTTTTTCGGAAACGACTGCCGAGAAGTCTTCTATTGCCTTTTTAAGGTGTCCCGAAGAGAGGGAAACGCGGAGTTTCTTCGTCCTTTCTTCAAGTTCGCAAAGTCCGAGAATTTCGGAGAATTCCTCGATAAAAGCGGCGGTCTTATCCGAGTTTTTCAGACTGCCGCTGCGGACGAACAAGCCGAGTTTTTCAAAGGAGTCGTCCGATAAAAACTTTTGCAGGCAGGAAAGATAAAAGTCTTCGTCTCCGCCGTAATTTTTGACGGCACGGTCGGGCTTTGCTCCGTACTGCCTTAAAAGAAAAATTTCATTGCGCATATCTACGCCCTCGCGACGATGCAGTTCCAGCCGCGTTTTTCGGCAATTTCTTCAACCGTAAAGCCGTTGTCTTTGAGTGCTTTTTCAACCTCTCCGCACCTCTCGCAGATTATTCCCGAAAGGATAAAATACGCTCCGGACGCGGTGTGTTCCTTTATAAAAGAACAAATTCTTATAAGAACGTCCGCTACGATATTCGCGACAACGACATTGTACCCCTTGCCGACAAAATCGAAAATTTCGCTTCCTTTTTCAAGGACGTTTCCCGTTTGGGCTCTGAAAATGCCGTCGAATTTGTTGAGCGAGGCGTTTTCTTTTGAAATTTTCACGGCGTTCGGGTCGATATCCACGGCGTCGACGGCGGACGCGCCGAGGAGGAGCGAGGCTATCGAAAGAATACCGCTGCCGCAGCCGAGGTCGAGGACTTTATCGCCTTTTTTGACGGTCTCCTGCAATTTTTCAACGCAAAGAGAGGTCGTTTCGTGGTTCCCCGTCCCGAAAGCAACGCCCGGATCGATTCGGAGGATAGTTTCGCCGTCGGAGGCTTTGTAATCTTCCCATTCGGGAACGACGGTGATATTTTTGATTTTCAGGGGCTTGTAATACTGTTTCCAGTTGTTTGCGAAATCGTCTTCTTCGACCTTGTTTTCCATGACTTCAAACGCGATATTCTCGGCGTCGAAGCGGGCCTTTATAAAGTCGAGACAGGCGGAAACGTCGATATGCTCCGCAAAATAGATATGCAGAAGAACGGTGTTTTTATCTTTTTTTAAGAGTTCTTCGTCGATGAGCGCAAAATTTTTTACAAGCGGGCATTCTTCAAGGTCGGAATAGTCTTCGGTGTAAATCCCGCCGATGTCGAGAAGAGAAACTATTGCCGTGGCGGTATCTTCGTCCGAAGTTTTTATTTTAAGGATTATTTCTTTATATTGCATTTCTTTTTCTCCGTGTTTTTGTAATACTTGCAGAAGTCTGAGATAAAGCAGTTTTCGCAGTCGGGGTTTTGCGATTTGCAGACCTTTCTGCCGTGGGCGACCATCGCGTGGGAATAGTGAAAACCCGTGTTTTCGGGCAGAATTTTTTTGAGTGTTTTTTCGACGACTGCGGGGTTTTCCGACGAACAAAGCCCGAGCCTGTTCGAAAGGCGGATACAGTGGGTGTCCGCAATGACGACCGACGGGTCGCCGTAAATTTCGCCCATCATAAGGTTTGCTATCTTTCTGCCGACGCCCGGAAGCGCGCAGAATTCTTCGAGCGTTTCGGGGAATTTTCCCGTTTCCTCGAGTTTTTTTGCCGCGGCGATGATGTCACGCGCCTTCGTTCGGTAAAGCCCGCAGGAAAATATCATCTTTTCGAGTTCGTCGCGGTCGGCGTTCGCAAAATCCGAAACGGTCTTATACTTTTTGAAAAGTTCCTTACAGACGATGTTTACGCGGATATCGGTGCATTGAGCCGACAGCCGCGACGCAACAAGCAGTTCGAGGGGTGAGGAAAAATCAAGCGCACATTTTACGTCGGGGTATTCCGCGAAAACCTTATTTATAAATTCCGGAATCTCACTTTTTTTCATTTTTAACCTCGTCCCAATAGCGTTTTGCCGCCTGTTCGGTCTTGTTTTCTCCGAATTCGTAATATTTCGCGTTCTTTATCGCGTCGGGCAGATACTGCTGTTTTACATAGTGATTCGGGAAATTGTGCGGATACTTATAGCCGATACCGTGGCCGAGTTTTGACGAGCCTTTGTAGTGCGAATCGAGAAGATACGGCGGGATTTCGTATATTTCTTTGTTTTTGAGGTCGGAAAGAGCCGCGTCGATCGCACATATTACAGAATTCGATTTCGGGGCGGTCGCAAGCAGAATTACCGCCTCCGCAAGGGGAATACGCGCCTCGGGAAGACCGAGTTGCAAAGCCGCGTCGACGCACGATTTCGTTATCGTTATCGCCTGCGGGTAAGCAAGACCTATGTCTTCGGCGGCGATGACGAGAAGCCTGCGGCAAAGCGACGGCAGGTCTCCGCCCTCCATAATTCTTGCGGCATAGTGCAGCGCCGCGTTTTCGTCCGAACCGCGGATAGATTTTTGCAGAGCCGACAGCGCGTCATAGTGTCCGTCGCCGTCCCTGTCGTATTTCATGTTGCTCTTCTGCGCAAGCGCTTTCGCCTTTTCGAGAGTTACCGAAACGGTCTTCTGTCCGACCTTGAACACAGTCAGCAGTTCGACGGTGTTCATCGCTTTTCTTACGTCTCCTCCGCAGGCAGAGGCAAGATGTTTTATAACGCCGTCTTCGATCTCAAATTTGATTTTCGGGTTTTCGTTTCGGACAAATTCGAAAGCGCGCGTTACCGCCTTTTCCATTTCCTTTTTGTCTATCGGACGGAATTCGAAAACCGTCGAACGGGAAAGGATAGCGTTATAAACATAAAAATACGGGTTCTCGGTCGTCGAGGCGATAAGCGTTATGTCGCCGTTTTCGATAAACTGGAGAAATATCTGCTGTTGTTTTTTGTTGAAATACTGTATTTCGTCGAGATATAAAACTATCCCGTTTTCATTTTGCAGAGAGTCTATTTCGGCGATTATATCTTTTATATCGGAGGTCGAGGCGGTCGTCGCGTTGAGTTTATAGAGCGTTTTTTTCGTCTGCGACGCGATTATGTAGGCGAGAGTCGTTTTGCCTATCCCCGAACTGCCGTAAAAAATCATATTCGGGATATTTCCGCTTTCGATTATCGTTCTTAAAGGCATTCCCCTGCCGAGGAGATGCTTTTGCCCGACCATTTCGTCTAAGGTCGTCGGGCGCATTTTAACGGCAAGGGGAATTTTTTTAATATCGGACATTTTTTAACAACACCTTTTCAGATTAGTGCTGGGAGTAGTTCGGTGCCTCTTTTGTTATGTGAATATCGTGGGGGTGGCTTTCTTTGAGACCTGCTCCCGTGATCTTTACGAATTTACCTTTTTCCTGAAGTTCTTTAACGGTGTGAGCGCCGCAGTAGCCCATTCCCGAACGGAGACCGCCGAGAAGTTGGAAAATGGTGTCGGAAACCTTTCCTTTGTAAGGAACTCTTCCTTCGACGCCTTCGGGAACGAGTTTCGAAGCGCCCTCTTGGAAGTATCTGTCTTTTGAACCCTGTTTCATTGCGGCAATCGAACCCATTCCGCGGTAGACCTTGAATTTTCTGCCTTCGAAGAGTTCGCTTTCGCCCGTGCTTTCGTCACAGCCCGCGAACATCGAACCCATCATAACGACGTCTCCGCCCGCGGCGATAGCCTTCGGGATATCTCCGCTGTATTTGATACCGCCGTCGGCAATGACGGGGATATTCTTTTTCTTTGCAACGGAAGCCGCCGCAAGGATAGCGGTTATCTGCGGAACGCCGATACCTGCGACAACGCGGGTCGTGCATATCGAGCCGGGACCTATACCGACTTTAATAGCGTCGGCGCCTGCGTCGATAAGGAATTCGGCACCCTCTGCGGTCGCGATATTTCCGGCAACAAGCTGAGCGTGGGGGAACGCCGCTTTTATTTTGCGTATCGCTTTCGCAATATTTTCGGAATGTCCGTGCGCGGAGTCGAGAACCATTACGTCAACGCCGTTTGCAAGGAGCGCTTCGGCTCTTTCGCAGACGTCGCCCGTAACTCCGATAGCGCCGCCGCAAAGCAGTCTGCCCGCCTCGTCGCGCGCCGTGTTCGGATATTTTATCGCTTTTTCGATATCTTTTATCGTTATAAGACCTCTCAGATCTCCGTTATCGTCGACAAGCGGAAGTTTTTCTATCTTGTTGCGGCGAAGAATCTCCTGCGCGTCGTCAAGGGTCGTTCCGACGGGAGCGGTGATGAGGTGGTCTTTCGTCATATATTTGCTTATGGGTGCGGTATAGTCGGAAATGAAACGCATATCGCGGTTCGTTATTATTCCGACGAGTTTTTTGCCCTCGCAGACGGGGACTCCGCTTATTCTGTATTTGTGCATGAGGTTGTCCGCGTCGGAAATGAGGTCGGTCGGAGAAAGATAGAACGGGTTTGTGATAACGCCGTTTTCGCTTCTTTTTACCTTGTCGACTTCTTCCGCCTGCTTCTCTATCGACATATTTTTATGTATAATGCCGATACCGCCCTCTCTCGCCATGGCAATAGCCATTTTGCTTTCGGTGACGGTGTCCATTGCGGCGCTCATAAGAGGAATGTTGAGGCGAATGGACTGAGTGAGGTTTGTTGAAAGGTCTACGTTTCTTACGACAATGTCGGAATGTGCGGGAATTAAAAGCACATCGTCAAAGGTAATGCCCTCGCAGACAATCTTTTCGGAAAGAATATCGTTAAGCATATTTTGTCCCCCTATATCTGTAATTTTATTTATTTCTATTATTTTATCACAATATCCGCTAAAATGCAATAGAAAAATCGCTCGTCTCTGTCCTGCGGCAGCCCCGCAAAAACCGCACGGTTGACGTATTTTTGCGGTAAAAATCAAAAATTGCGATATATTTTTCAAAAAGTTCAACACTTGCCTGTATTATATATGTGAGGTGAGACTGTGGATATTTCGTATCTTCTTCACGGCTGCCGTCCGACGTCCGAAAAAAAAGCGGGCTTTGAGAACGGAAAACTTGAAATTTTGCTTTCCTGTCAGATGACCGCCGTTTTTACGCTTTCTTTCCCCGAATTTTCGGTCGAGGTTTACGACGGCGGGGAAAAATACGTGCTTTTCGACGTTGCCGCAGCGGGCGGCGCATTTGTTTCGGAAATGCGGAAAGAGGTCCTTGAAAAAGCCGAAGAGACGGTGAAAAAACTGTATTCGGGCGAAAATACCGTCGTAAAACTGCTTGACTACGCTTTGCAAAAATACGGAACAAAGCCCGATAACCCGTTTTCGGGGGACGGAGTTTCCGCCGTTTTGCGTACTCCGAAAGGCAAGTGGTACGGGCTTATTATGAGAATAAAATACAGAAATCTCGGAGTTCCGTCCGACGGTGAAATTTCGGTTATAAACCTCAAACACCCGCCCGAAAAGATGTCGGAGACCGTTGATAATAAGGCGGTTTTCCCCGCATATCACATGAATAAGAAATATTGGATAACCGTTATTCTTTCGCCCGACGTTCCGTTTGAAAAAATAACCGCACTGCTCGACGAAAGTTATGCGGAAGTGAACGGACGTCCGCAGGAAAGCGGCTTGCTTGACAAAAAGAAAAAGCGGTGATATATTTTATATATTCTGATTACGGAGTTTGTCTTATGAAAAAACTTGCGGTCCAACTTATAAAATTCGGCGGGGTCGGCTTTACCTGTTTTGCGATCGACTACGGAGTGCTTTTCCTGCTTACCGACCTTTGCGGGGTAAACGTCTTTCTTTCCGCGGCGGCGGCGTTTTCCGTTTCGGTTATCGTGAACTATATTTTAAGCGTGAAGTTCGTGTTCGACCCGAACCCCGAACACAGCAAAAAACGCGATTTTATCCTTTTTATCCTTTTCAGCGTGATAGGGCTGGGGCTTACCGAACTTATAATGAAAATAGGCGTCGATTATATGCTGATAAATTATCTGATAGTCAAAATCGCCGCCACGGCAATAGTCATGGTCTTCAATTTCGTAACGCGGAAACTGTTTCTGGAAAAATAAAAAAATTGCCTGCATACCGAAAGTATGCAGGCATATTTTTTTATTCGAGTTCGAACGCTCCTGTGTAAAGGCGGTAATAAGTGCCTTTTTCTTCGATGAGTTTCTTATGGTCGCCGCGTTCGATTATCCGTCCGTGGTCGAGGACCATTATGACGTCGGAATTCTTTACGGTCGAAAGTCTGTGGGCGATTACGAATACCGTTCTGCCCTCCATGAGTTTATCCATTCCGCGCTGGACTATTGCCTCGGTTCGGGTGTCTATTGAACTTGTCGCCTCGTCGAGTATCATGACGGGCGGGTCTGCGACAGCCGCGCGCGCGATGGCGATAAGTTGGCGCTGTCCCTGCGAAAGGTTCGAACCGTTGTTCGAAAGTTCGGTCGCGTATCCGTCGGGAAGACGCGTTATAAAGTCGTCCGCTCCCGCAAGTTTCGCCGCCGCGATACATTCTTCGTCGGTAGCGTCAAGTCTTCCGTAACGGATATTGTCCATAACGCTGCCCGTAAAGAGGTTCGTTTCCTGCAAGACTATTCCGAGGGAACGGCGGAGGTCGGATTTCCTTATCTTATTGATGTTTATTCCGTCGTAGCGTATCTTTCCGTCGGCGATGTCGTAAAAGCGGTTTATAAGATTGGTTATCGTTGTTTTGCCCGCACCCGTCGCGCCTACGAACGCGACTTTCTGACCCGGTTCGGCGTAAACTGTTACATCGTGAAGAACGTCCTTTCCCTCTTCATAGCCGAAGTCGACGTCGAAGAGTCTTACATCGCCTTTAAGGGGTGTATAGGTGAGAGTTCCGTCTTCGTGGGGGTGTCTCCAAGCCCATTTCCCGGTGCGCTTTTCGGTTTCGGTGATGTTTCCGTTTTCGTCGGTCTCGGCGTTTACGAGAGTGACGTATCCGTCGTCCGTTTCGGGTTTTTCGTCCATCAGTTCGAAAATTCGCTCGGCGCCCGCAAGCCCCATGACTATCGTGTTTATCTGCTGTGCCGCCTGATTGACGTTTCCGGAAAACTGTTTCGACATATTTAAGAACGGGATAAGGATACTGATGTTAAAGGCAAGCCCCGAAATGCTGAGGTTCGGCAGTCCCGAAAGCAGGAAAAGCCCGCCGACAACGGCGATTATGACGTAGAGGACGTTTCCTATATTCATGATTATCGGACCGAGGCAGTTTGCATAAGCGTTCGCGCGGTAACCGTCCTGATAGAGGTTTTCGTTTACCTTGTCGAAATCCTCCTGCGCTTTGTCTTCGTGACAGAAAACTTTGACGACTTTCTGACCGTTCATCATTTCCTGTATAAAGCCCTCGGCTTTACCCATAGATCTCTGCTGACGGACGAAATATTTCGCCGAGCCGCCGCCTATTTTCTTTGAGATAAACAGCATTGCGATAACGCCGAGAACTACGAGCAGGGTCATCCAAACGCTGTAATAAATCATGATTCCGAAGACCGTCGCGACTATGACGCAGGATTGCAGAAGCATCGGAAGCGACTGCGAAATAAGGGGGCGTACGGGGTCGATATCGTTCGTGTAATGGCTCATTATGTCGCCCGTTTTGTTTGTGTCGAAATATCTTATCGGCAGATCCTGCATTCCGTCGAACATATTTCTGCGCAGTTTGCACAGAAAGCCCTGCGTTATCGTTACTATAAGTTGGTTGTAAACCGTTATTGCGGCTATCGCGAGAACGTAAAGGACAATTAAAATCCCTATCATCGGAATTATCGCCTTTGCCGCCTCTTCCCAGTTGCCGGACTTAACCCACTTTTCTATTTCCGCAATTACTTTCTGGGTAAATATCGCAGGTATCGACGACGTGACCGCGGAAAAGATAATGCAAACGACCGTCAACGGCATTGCAACGGGGTACGCTTTGAAAAGCATTTTGAGAAGTCTTGAAAGAGTGTTTTTCTTCGGAGCCGTTTTCTTATTCATTGTCATCGCCTCCGTTCGTCTGCTGTTCGTAAACTTCGCGGTAAATTTCGCTTGTTTTGAGAAGTTCTTCATGCTTTCCGCAGTCGACTGTCCTGCCGCCGTCCATGACGATTATCATATCGGCGTTTTCGACCGAGGAAACACGCTGTGCAATAATTATTTTCGTTGTTTCGGGGATATATTTTGCAAAACCCGCCCTTATAAGAGCGTCGGTCTTGGTGTCGACGGCGCTCGTCGAGTCGTCGAGAATCAAGATCTTCGGCTTTTTTAAGAGAGCGCGGGCAATACAAAGTCTCTGTTTCTGTCCGCCCGAAACGTTTGTTCCGCCCTGTTCGATGTGGGTCTCGTAACCCTCGGGGAAGGAAAGAATGAATTCCTCCGCCTGAGCAAGCCTGCACGCCTCCGCGATCTCTTCGTCGGTCGCGTTTTCGTTGCCCCATTTTAAGTTATCTTTTATCGTTCCCGAGAAAAGCAGGTTCTTCTGAAGAACCATCGCGACGTTTTCGCGGAGCGTTTCGATATCGTAATCGCGGACGTCTGTGCCGCCGACTCTGACGCTTCCCGAAGTTACGTCGTAAAGACGGGGAATAAGTTGGACGAGAGACGATTTTCCGACGCCCGTGCCGCCGAGGATCCCGACGGTCATTCCCGATTTTATATGAAGGTCGATATCCGAAAGCGCATATTTTTTCGCATTTTCGGAATATTTGAAACTTACGTTGTCAAAGTCGATATCGCCGTTTTTAACTTCGGTTATCGGGTTTTCGGGATTTCTCATCGACGGAGTTTCATCAAGGACTTCGCAGACCCTGTTCATTGATTCGGAAGACATCGTAATGATAACGTATATCATCGAAAGCATCATAAGGGACATCAGTATCTGGAACCCGTAGGTGAGCATTGCCGAGATCTGTCCGACGTCGATAAGCGTGCCGCCCGAAGAAACGGTGAGACGCGAACCGACAAGCAGAATGAATATCATATTGAAGTAAACGCAGACCTGCATAAGGGGCGCATTAAATGCGACTATCCTTTCCGCTTTGGTGAAGTCTTTTCTTATGTCTTCCGCGGCAAAACCGAACTTTTTCTTTTCATAGTCTTCTCTCGAAAAACCCTTGACGACTCTCATTGCCCTGACGTTCTCTTCGATAGACTCGTTAAGACGGTCGTACTTTTTGAAGACTCTGCGGAACGCGGGCATCGCGGCTTTGCCTATCATCATGAGCCCGAACGCAAGGACGGGAACGACTATAACGAAGCAGGTCGCAAGCGAGCCGCCCATAATATACGCCATAACGATCGAGAAGATAAGCATTAAAGGCGCTCTTACCGCGGTTCTTATTATCATCATATACGACATCTGAATGTTCGCGACGTCGGTCGTCATTCGCGTGACGAGCGAGGAAGAAGAAAACCTGTCGATATTTCCGAAAGTGTAGGTCTGCACTTTTGAAAACAGGTCGTGGCGCAGGTTCTTTGCAAAGCCCGCGGACGCTTTCGAGCAGGTAAAGCCCGCAACTCCGCCGAACGAAAGCGAAAGAATTGCCATAACCACAAGCAGGATACCTGTTCTTACGACGTTTCCCATTTCGACTCCGCCGTTTATCTGATTGACGAGATCGGCTGTTATAAACGGTATAAACGTTTCGATGGCGGCTTCGCCGACAATGAGAATAAGGGTGATTATCGTCGCCTTTTTGTATTCCCTGACGCAGCCGAGAAAACGCTTCATTTTTTTCAGCATAAGTGTCCTTTCCGCAAAAAAAAGACCATTGGGTGTTTTTCTTAAAGAAAAATGCCAACAGACTTTCATCGCATATGTTAGTTTACAGATATATTCTACCACGAAAAACCTGTTTTTTCAAGAGAATTTGCAAATAGTTCATTATTGCCGCTTGCAATCGGACTGCGGGTATGTTAAAATTTCCGTAAAGGAGTGGGCTTATGAAATATAAATGTCTTGTCCTCGACCATGACGACACCGTAGTGAACAGCACCGAAACCATTCACTACCCTGCGTTTTCGAAATCGCTTTCGGTTTTGCGGCCCGAAACGAAAATTTCGCTCGAAGAACATATAAAATATAATTTCGACCCCGGTTTTTCCGACTATTGCTATAAAATTCTCGGTTTTACCGAAGAGGAGATGCAGTTTCAGGTCGATAACTGGAACGAATATGTAAAGACCCGCGTCCCGAAAGCGTATACGGGAATTTCCGAAGTCGTTAAAAGGCAAAAAGAAGAAGGCGGATATGTCTGCGTCGTTTCCCATTCGATGAAAGACAATATTCTGCGGGACTACCGCGAAAACGGACTGCCTCTTCCCGACGCCGTCTTCGGCTGGGAGCGTCCCGCCGATGAACGGAAACCGTCTCCGTTTCCGCTTTTCGAAATTATGAAAATGTTTTCTCTTTCGCCGAAAGAAATACTTGTCGTCGACGATCTTCTTCCCGGTAAAAAGATGGCGGACGCCGCAGGAACGGATTTCGCCGCCGCCGGCTGGTCTCATTTCGTGCCCGAAATTTCGGAGAGAATGAAAGAAGAATGTCCTGTGTATCTCCCGACCGTCGGCGCCCTGTATACCCTTCTTTTTGCCGATCGGTAAAAAGTTTTTTCCGTCGGGTAATATTTCCCTCAAAGACTTGACAAAATCCGCACTTTACTGTAAAATGATAATCGGGTAAATATTTATAATTGAAACGGATATTAAAATGGAAAACAGGAACATAGGGAAAATAAAAATCTTCGGAAGAAGACAGGTTCTTTTGGCGGCAATAGATATTTGCTGTCTTATTTTCGCATATCTGTTTTCGCTTCTTTGCGTGCCGATATCTTCGACCGCGACGGGCGTTCCGTTTCCTATTCTTATAAGGAATTTCACGGTGTTCGCCGTCTGTCTTCTTGTTTCGGACGCGGTGTTCGGCGTTTATAACCATGTATGGCGTTACGCTTCCTTTACTCTTTACCTGCGGCTCATTTTTGCGAACTTTATCGGCGGGAGCATTGCTTTCGTTATCGTCTGGACGCGTCAGATAAGCGTCGGGATATGGCAGAGCATTTCGCTTGTCGCCATAGCCACCCTTGTCGAACTTTTCCTGCGTTTTCTTTATCAGTGCAAACATCAGAGAAAGCATCTGTCGAAAAAGGAAGATTACAAATACGTCGTTATCGTCGGCGCGGGAACGATAGGAACAATGCTTGCCCGCGAGCTTCTTTACAACAGAAATTCGAAATACAAACCCTACTGTTTCGTCGATATAGACAAACGCAAGATCGGCAACAAAATTATGAATATGTCGGTTCTTGACGGAAACGACGATAAAATTATCCCGATAGTAAAGGCGCTTCCCGTTTCCGCAGTAATTCTCGCTTTTTCGGAAAACAGGGGCAGCCGTATCGAAAAACTTTACGCGAAATATTCCCAGACGGGACTTGAAATAAAGGTTTACGACTACCCGTTCGGAGAGGGCAGGACCTCTTCGGGCGGAAGACGGATTTTAAGAGAACTCCGTATCGAAGACCTGCTTTTCCGTTCGCCCGTAACTCTTGACAGATCGGAACTTTCGGAATACTATTCCGGAAAGACAATTCTCGTAACGGGGGGCGGCGGCTCGATAGGCAGCGAACTCTGCCGTCAGATAGCGGTCCTTTCGCCGAAGAAACTTGTCATTCTTGATATTTACGAAAACAACGCATACGATATTCAGCAGGAACTTAAAATGCGTTACGGCGACTCTCTCGATATTTCCGTCGAAATAGCGTCGGTCCGCGACAGAGCGCGCCTTGAGGAAGTCTTTGAGTTTTACAGACCCGAAATAGTTTTCCACGCCGCGGCGCACAAGCACGTTCCTTTGATGGAGAGTAATCCCGCGGAAGCGGTCAAGAATAACTGCGTCGGAACGAAAAACGCCGCCGACCTTGCGGAAAAATACGGTGTTGAAAAGTTTATTCTTATTTCCACCGATAAAGCGGTCAATCCGACCAACATTATGGGAGCGTCCAAGCGCGTCTGCGAAATGATAGTCCAGTGCCGCAGGGACAGCAATACCTCCTTTGCCGCCGTCAGGTTCGGAAACGTCCTCGGTTCCAACGGCTCGGTCGTTCCTCTGTTCAAAAAACAGATAGAGGCGGGCGGACCCGTAACGATAACCGACAAGCGTATAATAAGATACTTCATGACCATAAGCGAGGCGTGCAGTCTGCTTCTTCAGACCGGACTTCAGGCGGAAAAGGGCGAACTTTTCGTGCTCGATATGGGCAAACCCGTAAAGATAATAGATCTTGCGGAAAATATGATAAAACTTGCGGGATTTACCCCGTATGTCGATATAGACATCAAGGAAATAGGGCTTCGTCCCGGCGAGAAACTTTACGAAGAACTTCTCGTTAAGACCGAAAAAACCGAAATCAGCACGCACAACATGATATTTGTCGAAAAGGACGAACCTCTCTCAAGAGAGGAAGTCGACCGCAGACTTGACGTTTTATGCACGGCGGTAAGGGAAGACACCGAGGAAAACGGCTTTGCCAAAGTTCGGGAGGCGTTTTTCAATACGGTTCCGTCGTATAAAAAGCCGAGCGAGGTCAACGACGTCTGCGACAGGGAGAAAGAATGGAGAACAGGCGAGTGAAAAGAAAAGAAAAAATAATCGATGTGGATATTCTGCAGATACTCAAAACGCTCTGGGAAAAGGCGTGGGCGATAATCCTTGCCGCCGTCCTTTTCGCGGGCGCGGCGTTTCTGTGGACATACTATCTTATTCAGCCGAAATACGAAGCGGACGTTATGTTTTACGTCAACAACACTTCGATATCCGTCGGAAACGTCGGCGTGAGCATTTCCTCCTCCGACCTTACCGCGGCTCAGAAACTTGTAAATACCTACGTCGTTATCCTCAAAACGAGAATGACGCTTGACGATGTTATAAAGGAATCGGGCGTCGATATGTCTTATGCCGAACTTTCGGGGCATATCTCCGCGAAAGCGGTGAATTCCACCGAAGTTTTCAAAGTCGTCGTATGGGATCACGACCCGTATCAGGCGGAAAATATCGCCAATACGATAGCGCGTATTCTTCCCGATAAAATAGCGTCGGTCGTTGACGGAAGTTCGGTCAAAATAGTCGAGACCGCGGTCGTTCCGACCCACCGCTCTTCCCCGAGTTATTCGAGGAACACCCTGATAGGCTTCTTTATCGGGGCGGCTGTCGCCATCATAATAATTCTCATAGTCAAATATTCCGATCCTTATATAAAGAACGAAGAGTATATCACCCAGAATTACGATCTCCCGCTTCTCGCGGTAATTCCGAAAGTCAGGAACGATTCGGACGGGAAATATTCTTCGGGTCGGTACTATTACCGTAAGTAACCCGTTTTTCAGACCGAAAAAATAAGGAGGAATCACATGAAAGAAAACCGCAGGTCCGACGCCGTCGACACCCACAATTCGGATTCCGTTCTCGGACCGAATATGAACTTTGCGACTGCCGAGGCATTCAAACTTTTAAGAACAAACGTGTCCTTTTCTCTTCCCGACGAAGACTCCTGCCGCGTTATCGGCGTTACGAGTTCAATCCCGGGAGAGGGAAAAACTTTCACTTCTATAAACCTTGCATATTCGATAGCCCAGACCGATAAAAAAGTTCTTCTTATCGAGGGAGATATGAGACTTCCGACGATCGCGAGAATAACGGGTCTTGCTCCTACTCCGGGGCTTTCAAACCTGCTTGTCGGGCTTGATCAGAAAATAAAAGTCACCCAACTTTTCGAAGGACTTTCCGTCCTTGTTTCGGGAGACGTTCCCCCGAACCCGTCGGAACTTCTCACTTCAAAGAGAATGGGCGCTCTCATAGAAACGATCTCCGAAAAATATGATTATATCATAATAGACCTTCCGCCCGTAACGAGCGTTTCAGACGCGCTGGTCGTTTCGAAATACGTCAGCGGCATGATACTTGTCGCAAGACAGAATTATGCTTACAGAACGGCTTTTGCCGAAACCGTCCGCCAACTTGAACAGGTCGGCGCGAAGATCCTCGGCGTCGTTTTCAATTATGCGTCAACGTCTTCGGGAAAATACAGCAAAAAGTATAAGAAGTACGGAAAATATTACGCGAAATACTATAAGGAATACAAACGCTCCTACGAAGAGGGCGACAGCGAAAGCTGATGAATATTATCGACTTTCACACCCACATTCTTCCCCGAATGGACGACGGGAGCCACAGCGTCGAAGAGTCTCTTGAAATGCTCCGCGCGGAGGCTGCCGCAGGAATAAAAACGGTTGCCGTAACTCCGCATTTTTATGCGGATCTCGATACTCCCGAAACGTTTCTCAAAAGAAGAAGCGAGGCGCTTGAAAAACTTAAAGAGAAAATGCCCGACGATCTGCCCGACCTTCTGTCGGGAGCGGAAGTCGCGTATTTCGAGGGTATGAAAAACTGCGGACTTCTTTCGGAAATGGCGATAGGCGACACGGGGCTTCTTCTTATAGAAATGCCCATGGGAAAATGGTCCGAAAGAATGTTTTCCGAAATCCTGCAACTTGCGGAAAACCTCAGGATAACGCCTCTGCTTGCACATGTCGACCGATACGGAGTTTCCCGCGATGAGATAAGACTCCTTAAGAAATTTGTCGTCAACGGCGGTCTTATACAGGCGAACGCAAGCGCGTTCCTCCATTTTGCGACCGCAGGCAAAATGATACCAATGATAAACGACAATCTCGTTCATCTGCTCGGTTCCGACTGCCATAACGTTTCGACCCGACCCCCGAATCTCGGCGAGGCGGTCGAAAGGATAACAAAAAAGGCGGGACCCGCACCCATTACCGTAATAGAAGCGGCTCAGTCTCGGATCATTGACCGATGACAAATGCTCATCATACAACACGAAAATCATAAAGAAAGGTGAAACCATCATGAAAAAAGTAATCTCTATCATTATGACCGCGGTTATCCTCGCGACGGTTGCTCTTCCGACCTTTGCGGCGGAGTCCTCTTTTGTCGAAAGTATCACTGTAAAACCCGCGCCCGAAGTCGTGGTTGCCTCCATTGTCGACCGTAACAACAATAAAAAAGAAGACGTCACTGCAGATCAGTTGATCATAACTCCTTACCGCCCCGGCGAGGAAAGCGACATTCAGGAAGAACTGCATAACGTCTATGACGAAATAGACAAGAACGGCGCTTCCGCTATTTTTTCCGATGAAGACGCCGCGTCCGTAAAAAAGGACGGTCTCAAACTCGATAAACTTGTCGTTTCCGATCTTTTCGATATTTTCTATACAAAGGAAAATACTCTTTCGGAAGATAACAAACTCAACATCACCTTCAAGACTAAGATAGACCTCAAGAAAAAGAGCGTCGTCGTTATGGTCAAAAATAACGGAACATGGATCAGAGTTCCTGCAAAGGATATTAAGATCCTCGAAAACGGTCAGATAAATATTTCTTTCTCGAAAATTTGTCCGGTAGTCTTCCTTATCGAAGATACTCCGTCCAATACTTCCGACGCCGTATCTCTGGCGGTATGGACGACGGTCGCCGCAGCGTCGCTTGCCGCGATGGTCCTCATTGTTGTTTTCAGAAACAAATCGAAAAAATCCGAAAACTGACGGTATAAAAAATGAAAAAGGCTTCCGCATCTCCGAAACTTAAGGTTCTGGCTTTTACTCTCGCCGCTCTCCTTTTCCTTTTTTCGCTCTATAAGATAGCGACGGTCCTCGAATTTCATTTTGAAGACCCTGTTGAAAATAACGGCTCGTCAAGAGTGATAGAATTTGAGGGAACTAAATATATTCCGGACGGGAATGTCGTTTCGGTTCTTCTTATGGGAATCGATTCCGACGGAGAAGTTGCGGACAGCGAGTCTTACAGAAACGACGGACTTGCCGATTTTATCTGCGTTGCGGCGTTTAATCTGAGGACAAAGACCTGCACGGTACTTCATATAAACCGTGATACCGTAACGGAAATGAACGCGCTCGGTCTCGGCGGCTCCGTCGTCGGTACTGTCCGCGCTCAGATAGCGCTTTCCCATTCTTACGGAAGCGGGCTTGAAGACAGTTGTATCAACACGAAAAGCGCCGTTTCAAAATTGCTTTACAATATAGTTATCTCGAACTATGTTTCGCTCAATATGGACGGGATCGCGATTCTCAACGATCTTGTCGGAGGCGTTGAGGTCACTGTCGACGAAGATCTTACGGCTCTTGACCCCGCGCTTAAAAAGGGCGCCGATGTCGTCCTTGACGGAACGCAGGCGCTCAAATTCGTGCGTGCGCGCTACGATGTCGGGAATCAGACGAACCTTGAGCGAATGGCGCGACAGAAAACATATATGGAATCGTTTTATTCCGTTTTCACAAAACAACTTTCCGACGATAAAATAAACATGGACGAAGTTTTCGACAAGATCGATCCCTATATGGTGACCGACTGCAACACCGGCGTTGTTTCGATGCTTTCGGACAGACTGAAATCCTTTGAGTTCAAAGGCGTTGTCTCCGTTTCGGGTAAGATCGGGATCGGAGAAGACGGCGTTGAATTCTATCCCGACGAGACGGAATTCAAAAAGACCGTTCTCGATATTTTCTACAAGCCGGAATAAAATTTGTCTTTCGGCGGAAGGAACTTTGCCTCGGCAGAGTTCCTTCGCGCTCTGTTATACTCGGTATTTTAAGGAAACATTATGCTGCCCTATTATCTTCTTTTGCTTCTGCCGGGACTTGCGTATTTCGGTTTTACGCATTCCCCCTCATACAAACAGGCGGACCGCCGTACACTGACGGTCTTTTTCGTCCTGTATTTTTTGCTTCTTGCTTTAAGGGGCAGCACCGTCGGCAACGATTACGGAACTTATTACTACTGGTTTGAGTCTTCGGAAAGCGCCGAATGGAGTTATGTATTCCGGACAGATATCGAACCCGGATATTTCCTGTTAAATAAAGTCGTGTCGGTCTTTACCGACAGTTTCCAGTGGTTTCTTGTTATCGCTTCGGCTATTATGCTTCTCCCGATATTGTATGTATACAGAAAGCATATCGAAGACGCTCCTCTGACAATATTGCTTTTTATAAATACGGATATTTTCGTTATGTTCTTTTCCGGCATACGCCAGTCTATAGCGATAGGAATAGGGTGTCTTGCTTTTGAATTTGCAAGAGAGAAGAAACCGATAAAGTTTTTGCTGGCGGTCGGCATTGCGTGGCTTTTCCACGCTTCGGCGTTTGTTCTTTTGCTTCTTTATCCCGCCTGCCGTTTCCGCTTGCGCAAAAAATCTCTTTATTACATTATTCCCGCGTACCTTATTCTCCTTGTTTTCAACCGTGAGATATTTTCTTTCCTTTTAAGTGCTTTCGGAATATATTCGGGATACAGTATTACGCAGACCGGCGCATTTATGTCTATCGTCCTTTTTTCATTATTTGTTGTGTATTCGATAGTTATTCCCGACGAAAACAGACTTGACGAAACGGGCAAGATGTTTCGGAATATTCTTCTTATTACCCTTGCGATCATGACGTTTGCTCCCATACACATGATGGTCATGCGAATGGCATATTACTTTGTAGTATTCATGCCTCTCT
The DNA here is from genome assembly GCA_934486965.1 of uncultured Eubacteriales bacterium. Taxonomy (GTDB): domain Bacteria; phylum Bacillota; class Clostridia; order Oscillospirales; family UBA644; genus Geddesella. Next base: position 13,910 of record CAKSQP010000007.1, on the reverse strand, counting down.
GTATTCCGAAGATCGTTAAATACCACGATGAGAGCCAGAAAAAGATAACCGAAATATCAAAAATCGTTATGCTGGTGTTCTTTACCGTGTATTTCTTCTATTTCGGTTACAGGGGAATGGCGACGGGCGAGGGCCTTCATTCGTTCCCGTATCATTTCTTCTGGGAGGCGACCTGAAAATGAAAATCGTTCAGATAAACGATACCTGCGGGGTCGGCAGTACGGGAAAAATATGCGAAGCGATAAGCAGACTTCTTAACGAACACAATATCGAAAATTATATTTTATATTCCGTAAGGGGCGACGGCTATGAATTCTCGACTTCCGTTGCGGATAAGCCGTATATAAAAATTCAGGCTCTGAAAAGCAGAATTTTCGGGAATTACGGGTTCAATTCCGCAACTGCCACAAAAAAAATAATTGCAAAACTCGAAGAATTAAAGCCCGATATCGTTCATCTTCATAACCTGCACGGGCATATCTGCAATATCGGAACGCTTTTTGATTATCTGAAAAGTAAAAATATAAAAACCGTCTGGACGTTTCACGACTGCTGGGCGTTTACGGGCTACTGTATGCACTTTATCTCCGAAAACTGTAAAAAGTGGGAAACGGGTTGCGAGAACTGCTCCGTTTTCAGGAATTACAGTTGGTTTTCCGACCGCAGTAAAACGCTTTACGGCAGGAAAAAGAAAATCTTTGAAGACGCCGATATTACGGTCGTTACTCCGTCCGAGTGGCTGGCGGACCTCGCGAAAAGATCTTTTGCGGGAGGAGACGTCAGAGTAATAAACAACGGGATAGACCTGTCGCTCTTCCGTCCGACCGAAAGCGATTTCAGAGAAAAACACGGAATAGATAAAACCGATTTTATGATTTTATGCGTCGCCGATATATGGGACGACAGGAAAGGCAAAGACGACGTTTCAAGACTTGCCGAAAAACTTCCGGACGGCTTTAAGGTCGTTGCTGTCGGGACAAACTCCGAAAGTCTTTCGCCGTCGGTTATCCGTCTGCCGCGGACACAAAATCAGAACGAACTTGTAAAGATATATTCGGCGGCGGATCTTTTTGTCAACCCGACGTACGATGATAACTTCCCGACCGTCAATATCGAGGCTTTGGCGTGCGGAACTCCCGTCCTCACTTATCTTACGGGAGGCAGCGGAGAAATGATAGACCCCGACTGCGGCGCAAGTGTTGAAACGGGGGATTTTGACTCTCTACTGCACGAAATCGGGAGAATATCCGCCGAAAAACCGTTTACCGCCGAAAATTGCATAAAAAAAGCGTCGGAATATTCCGACGTAAAAAAGTTTGAGGAATATATTTCTCTTTACAAAGAACTTGTCGGAGAATAAATATGATGAAAACGGTATTTATATCCAACTATTTCAATCATCATCAGAAGGCGTTTTCGGAGGCTTTTTTTCGGCTGACCGACGGGAATTATACCTTCGTCTCAACAGGCGAAATGTCCGAAATGCGAAAAAAACTCGGCTATAAGGAAGAAATCGCGGAATATGTAAAAAAGGCTGAGGATTCGGAAAAAGAAATTTCGGAAGCCGACGTTGTAATCGGATATTCTTTTTCCGGGGAAATGCTTGACGCTGCGAAAAACGGGAAAAAACTGCTGTATCGCTGTACCGAGCGCTTTTTCAAACAGACCCCGTCAAAAATCTCTCTTCTTCCGAGATATGTAAAACAGCATATACTTTTCCCGGAACGCGCGCGGATATATCTTCTCTGTTCAAGCGCTTATACTTCCGCGGACGCGGCAGCATTGGGGCTTTGCAGAAACCGCGCCTATAAATGGGGATATTTCCCCGAAACAAAAAAATACGATATAAAAAATCTTATCTCCGAAAAAGATAAGACGGAAATACTCTGGTGCGGAAGATTTCTTTCGTGGAAACACCCCGAAGACGCCGTTGCCGCCGCCGAAAAACTAAAAAACGACGGGATCTCTTTTGTCCTCAAGTTTATCGGTTCGGGCGAAAAGGAAGACGAACTCCGTAACGCCGTAAAAGAAAAAGGTCTTGAACAAAACGTTGTTTTTCTCGGCAGTATGCATCCTGACGAAGTTCGGACCGAAATGGAAAAAGCGTCGGTGTTTATCACCACTTCCGATTTTCAGGAGGGCTGGGGAGCGGTGCTTAACGAGGCGATGAACAGCGGGTGCGCCGTTGTCGCGTCCCATGCCGCAGGCTCAACGCCGTTTCTTGTCAAAGACGGTGAAAACGGGTTTGTCGATAAATCGGGAGATGTGAATTCTCTTTATGAGAAGATAAAGAAACTCCTGCTGTCACAGGCGCTTGCCGAGAGATTCGGGGAAGAAGCATATAAGACCATTACCGAAACATGGAATGCGGAAGTCGCCGCGGAAAGACTTATCAAACTTTCCGAAACGGTACTTGCGGGAGAAAAAAGCCCCGATTTGTATCCCGACGGACCTTGCAGCAAGGCTGAAATATTAAAAAACAACTGGTATAATATAAAGGAATGACGGAAATGAGTTTATTTACAGGCAAGACCTTACTGATAACCGGAGGGACAGGCTCCTTCGGGAATGCGGTCTTAAATCGCTTTTTGCCGACCGACATCGGAGAAATAAGGATATTTTCGCGCGATGAAAAAAAACAGGACGATATGCGCCACGATTTCCAGACACGGTTTTCGGGACTGTCGGACAAGATAAAGTTTTACATCGGCGACGTCAGGGATATTTCGTCGGTAAGGAACGCGATGCACGGCGTGGATTATATTTTCCATGCCGCCGCCTTAAAGCAGGTCCCGTCCTGCGAATTTTTTCCGCTGGAAGCGGTCAAGACGAATATCCTCGGAACGGAAAACGTGCTTACCGCCGCTATCGACGAGGGAGTAAAAACCGTCGTCTGTCTGTCGACGGATAAGGCGGCGTACCCCGTAAACGCGATGGGAACGTCGAAAGCGATGATGGAAAAAGTCGTCGTCGCAAAATCGAGGACCGTTTCCCCCGAAAAAACGAAGATATGCTGTACCCGTTACGGGAACGTCATGTGTTCCCGCGGCTCGGTTATCCCGCTTTGGATAGACCAGATAAAAAAGGGCGAAAAGATAACCGTTACAGACCCGAAAATGACAAGATTTATAATGTCGCTCGAAGAGGCGGTCGATCTGGTGCTCTTTGCTTTCGAAAAGGGTGAATCGGGCGATATTCTGGTGCAGAAAGCCCCAGCCTGCACGATAGAGACGCAGGCGAAAGCCGTCTGCCGTATCTTCGGCGGAGACGAAGAGAATATCCGCGTTATAGGAATACGCCACGGCGAGAAAATGTATGAAACTCTTCTTACGAACGAAGAGTGCGCCGCCGCCGTCGACCTCGGGGATTTCTACCGCGTGCCGTGCGACAGGAGAGGTCTTAACTACGATAAATATTTCAGCGACGGCAATACAAAGCGCAACACTCTGACCGAATTCAATTCGAACAATACCCGACTTCTTTCGGTTGAGGAAACCGTCGAAAAAATAGCGGCTCTCGATTATATAAAAGAAGAACTCGGTAGAAAAATATGAAAATACTTGTGACCGGCTCGTCGGGGTTTGTCGGAAAAAACCTGACCGCCGCCCTCGAAAACATAAAAAACGGAAAAGACCGTACCCGTTCGGGGCTTCATATCGAAGAGGTCTTTTACTGCGACGTCGTCACCCCCTGCGACGAGTTTGAAAAATACTGTAAAGATGCGGATTTCGTTTTCAACCTTGCGGGAGTGAACCGCCCCGAAAAAGCGGAGGAATTCCTTGCGGGGAATTTCGGGTTTGCCGAAAAACTGTTAAAGACGCTCGGAAAATATTCGAATTTCTGTCCCGTAATGCTTTCTTCGTCGGTCCACGCGGCGGGAGACAGCGACTACGGAAAAAGCAAAAAGGCGGGCGAAGACCTCTTTTTTGAGTATTCAAAAAAGACGGGCGCTCCCGTTTTCGTTTACAGATTCCCTAATGTCTTCGGCAAATGGTGCCGCCCGAACTATAATTCGGTTATCGCGACCTTCTGCCATAATATCGCAAACGGGCTTGAAATAAAGATAAACGACCCCAAAACCGAACTTGAACTTTTATATATCGACGACCTTATCTGCGAAATGCTCGACCTGCTTGAAGGAAAAGGGCATAAGGCTGAAAACGGGTTTATGTTCTGCCCCGTTACCCACAGGGCGACCCTCGGTCATATCGCCGAACTTCTGCAAAAATTTGCGGAACACGGAAACATTGAACCGTTTTCCGACGGCTCTTTTGAAAAGAAACTGTTCTCGGCTTTCGTTTCTTATCTTCCGCCCGAAAAAGCGGCGTTTCCGCTTAAAATGAACAAAGACAGCCGCGGCAGTTTCACCGAAATAATAAAAACCGACGGCTGCGGACAGTTTTCGGTCAATGTTTCAAATCCGGGGATAACAAAGGGCGAACACTGGCACAATTCCAAGTGGGAGATATTTGTCGTCGTTTCGGGAAAAGGCGTTATAAGACAGCGTCGGCTCGGCGACGGAAAGGTGTTTGAATACCCTGTTTCGGGGGACGAAATGACCGCCGTGAGACTGCTTCCGGGATATACTCACAATATCGAAAATCTGAGCGACGCCGAACCTCTCGTCACCTTTATGTGGGCAAACGAAAATTTTGACCCGTCGCGCCCCGATACATACTCTGAAAAAGTGGAGGAAAAGCAAGATGAAACTTGATTATTCCGATATAAAATTCAAAAACGACGGCAGACTTAAACTGCTCATCGTCGTCGGTACCCGACCCGAGATAATAAGACTTTCCGCAGTCATAAAAAAATGCCGCAGGTATTTCGACTGCCTGCTCGCGCATACGGGTCAGAATTACGACTATAATCTTAACGGCGTGTTTTTCAAAGACCTGCGCCTTGACGCTCCCGAAGTATATATGGACGCCGTCGGCGACGACCTCGGCGCGACCGTCGGAAACATCGTGAACTGTTCGTATAAACTTATTTCGGCGGTGTCTCCCGACGCAATGCTCGTTCTCGGAGATACGAATTCCTGTCTTGCGGCAATTTCGGCAAAAAGGCTTCATGTCCCCGTTTTTCACATGGAGGCGGGCAACCGCTGTAAGGACGAATGTCTGCCCGAAGAAACGAACCGCAGGATAGTCGACATTATTTCCGACGTCAATATGGCGTATTCCGAACACGCGCGCAGATACCTTGCCGATTGCGGTCTTCCGCCCGAAAGGACCTTTGTCACAGGCTCTCCGATGGCGGAGGTCTTAAGGGAAAACCTTGAGGAAATCGAGAGATCCGACGTGTTAAAAAGGCTCGGACTCGAAAAGAAAAAGTATATTCTTCTGTCGGCACACAGAGAAGAAAATATCGATACCGAAAAGAACTTTTTGTCTCTTTTCAGCGGTATAAACGCCGTTGCCGAAAAATACGGTATGCCCGTTCTTTATTCCTGCCACCCGCGTTCGAAAAAACGCCTTGACGCGACGGGCTTCAGACTTGACAGCCGCGTTATAATGCATGAGCCGCTCGGCTTCCACGATTATAACAATCTTCAGATGAACGCCTTTGCCGTTATTTCCGACAGCGGAACGCTTCCCGAAGAGGCAAGTTTCTATACCTCGGTCGGAAAACCGTTCCCCGCGGTCTGCATAAGGACTTCGACCGAAAGACCCGAAGCCGTCGACAAAGGACTTTTCGTCCTTGCGGGAATTTCAGAGGGCGGACTTATAGGCGCTGTCGAAACTGCGGTTTCAATGCAGGAAAACGGGGACTTCGGAATTCCCGTCCCCGACTACGCCGACGAAAACGTCTCGACCAAAGTCGTGAAGATAATCCGGAGTTACACCGGAATCGTCAACCGCAACGTGTGGAGAAAAGATATATAAAAAAAGAGGGACTGCTTGGGCTGAGGGCTGATAAGGAAGCATTGGTTTCTCACAGTAAAATTCCCCGTATCTTTGTCCAAAGCCTCGCAAGGCGACAGCCTTGCTGCATTTTGAACTTCGATACAAGAAATTTTACTCTGCTACGAAACTGCCGTGGCAGAACGCCTTGTCGGGCGACAGCCCGACTGCATCTCAAAAAGGAAAAATCCCTCGAAAATTTCTCTGCGGCGGGTGCACGCAGTTTTTACGGTACGGATTTTCGGCATAACGACAAAGGAACCGCAGTGAATACTGTCGTATTTACAAGGTTTCTGCGAAAGTCAGGACGGAAATCCGTCCGTCAAAACCGATAAGAGTTCGATTCTGCTCTGCCCAGCACTTCAAAACAAGATTTTCGAGTGCAAGAAAAGGCAAAAGCCCCGGATAATGCTGTCGCATATCCGGGGTTTTTAACGCATTATTGTGCCGAAAGGCGAAGTTTTGAAGCAATACTCCCTTATCAGCCCTCAGCCCTTAAGTCCCTCTTTCTTATCTTCCGAAAAGTCCTTTTTTAACGTACTCTTCGCTTTTTATGCCGGTCACGGTATATCCCGTATCGGTTATTGTCTGACGGAGTTTTTCCTCGTCAAGAGTATTCTCCGAAACGATTTCCGTAAGTTTCTTTTTGTGGGAAGATTTAACCGACTTTACGTTGAAATTTCTGCGGACGGCGTCGTTTATATGCGATTCGCACATTCCGCAAGCCATTCCCTCAACCGAAAGTGTTGTTTTTATCATTTTTTCTTTACCTCCTTCTTCCGCCATTATTTTATATCCGAAAAATCCGTTTGTCAAGGGAATTTTTTTATATAGTTTGAACTTTTTGAAAAAACTTGCCGAAATCCTTGACTCTATAACGGTTATAGGGTTTAATATTAGAGAGTAAGGAGGGCGGCTTTGACCGCGGAAAGAAAAAAATGACAAACGATCTTACTTCGGGCAGCGTACTTAAAAATATGCTGCGGTTTTCGCTTCCGTATCTGCTTTCGTTTTTCCTGCAGACGCTTTACGGAATGGCGGATCTATTCATAATAGGACAGTTCGACGAAGTCGCGGCGACGACTGCGGTCTCGGTCGGCAGTCAGATAATGCACATGCTCACCGTTATGATCGTAGGGCTTGCGATGGGCTCGACGGTGACGATAGGCAGATATGTCGGCGCAAAGGACGGGAAGTCCGTTTCGAAAAGCATCGGGAACACCGTAACTCTCTTTATGAGCCTGTCACTTGTCCTGACGGTTATCCTGCTTATCTGCAACAGCGGTATAGTTTCGGTAATGCAGACGCCCGCGGAGGCTGTCGACGGCACGAAAGCGTATCTTACCGTCTGTTTTATCGGAATTCCGTTTATTACGGCTTACAATATCATAAGTTCGATATTCAGAGGACTCGGGGACAGCAAAAGCCCGATGTATTTTATCGCAATTGCCTGCGGGGCGAATATCGGACTTGATTATCTGTTCATCGGGGCTTTTTCTATGGGACCCGTCGGCGCGGCTCTCGGAACTACGGTTTCTCAGGCGATAAGCGTTGTTATTTCCCTTGTTTTCATTTTGAAAAAGAAGACCGATTTTTCGCTTGAAAAGGCGGATTTCCGTCCGAAAAAGAAGAATACGGGCGAGATTCTGAAAATCGGTATTCCCGTCTGCCTGCAGGACGGATTTATTCAGATATCCTTTATTATAATCACGGTAATCGCAAATCTCCGCGGACTTACGGACGCGGCGGCAGTGGGAATAGTCGAAAAGATAATAGGTTTCGTTTTCCTTGTTCCGTCGTCTCTTCTTTCGACCGTCTCGGCGTTCGGCGCGCAGAATATCGGAGCAAACCGATACGACAGGGCGAAACTTTCCCTTAAATATTCAATAATCATCGCAACGGGTTTCGGGCTTTGTATGTCGGTGCTCGTGCAGTTTATCGCCGAACCATTGGTTGGGCTTTTCACCCCCGACGCGGCTGTTGCCATCGCGGGAGGACCTTATCTGCGGGGCTATATTCTCGACTGTATGTTTGCGGGAATTCATTTCAGTTTCAGCGGCTATTTCTGCGCTTGCGGAAAATCCGGACTGTCGTTTCTTCACAATGTTATCGCCATCGTTGTCGCGAGGATACCCGGCGCATACTTTATGTCCGCGCTTTTCCCCGAAACGCTTTTCCCGATGGGACTTGCGACAGCGGCGGGGTCGCTTGTCTCGGTCATCGTCTGCGTTATCGCATATTTTGTTTGCTGTCGCAAAACGGAGGTTTTGAATGGATAAAAACGAACTGTTTTCGATAGGCGACGTCGCTAAAATGTATAACCTGAGCGTCGGAAGTCTTCGGCATTACGAGACCTCGGGACTTCTGACCCCCGAATATACCGACCCCGAAACGGGCTACCGATATTACGGACCGAGGCAGTTTGAGGTTCTGAACACGATATGCTATCTTCGCGTGCTTGATATGCCGCTTTCGAAAATTTCGGAATTTATAAATAACAGAGACGTCAAAACGATCGAAAAAATGCTCGAAGAGCAGAAAACCGAGGTCATCAAAAAGCGGCTCGAACTCGAAAGAATCGAAAAGAAAATCGACAACCGTCTGCGGCAGATAAAAAATGCGGAACAGGCGGAGACCGACAGGATAAAGACCGAAAAGATACCTGCCGTGCGGATTTCGCTTATGCGTGAAAAATTACGGCCGAAGGGCTATCTTGACATGGAAAAGCCTATCCGCCGTCTCGGGAAAAAACAGGAGGAGGCGACCGTCTTTTTAGGGAAAATCGGTATCGGAATTTCCGCGGAAAATCTTTCTGCGGGCAAATTTGACGAATACGACCGCATCTTTCTTATCCTCGACGACGAGGAAAAAGGGTGCGACGTGACCGCTCTTCCCGAAACGGACGCCGTTACTTTAAGGTTCCACGGAAGTCACGCCGATTCGCCGTCGGAATATAAAAAACTGATGACGTATATTTCCGAAAACGGGCTTGAAGCGGCGGATTTTTCAAGAGAAATAACGATAATCGACGACGGTTTCACCAAAGACCGCGATAAATTTATTACGGAAATCATAATTCCGATAAGGAGGAAAAGAAATGGAAATCAAAGTAAGTGAATATACGGCGGCAGACGTCGCGAAAATGGCGGAGGTATGGAACGAGGTCGTCGAAGACGGCATTGCGTTTCCGCAGACCGAGCCTCTTACCGAAGAGACTGCCGCGAAATTTTTTGCCGAACAGACCTATTGCGGCGTTGCAAAAAAGGACGGCGAAATTGTCGGGCTTTACATTCTGCACCCGAATAATATAGGGCGCTGCGGACATATTTCAAACGCGAGTTTTGCCGTTTCGCGGAACGCAAGAGGGCTTCACGCGGGCGAAACGCTTGTCCGCGACTGCATAAAGACCGCGAAAGAAAAAGGGTTCAGACTTCTGCAATTCAACGCCGTTGTCGAAACAAATGTTGCGGCGCGCCGCCTTTACGAAAAGATAGGTTTTACCGAACTCGGAACTATCCCCGGCGGCTTTCTTAATAAGGACGGAATATACGAAAACATTTGCCTTTACTATATTGAACTGTGAAAAAAGAGCCTTGCGGCTCTTTTTTCATATAAGCATAAGAATAAGACAAACAACAAATACAACTGCTCCGCAGGCAGACATAATGCCGTATATCTTTTTTGATTCGGGATCGTTTTTCTCTTTGATAAGAAACCCGACGGAAACCGCGGCGATCGCAGCGCCTATTATCATACCTATAATTTTAATCATTTTTTCTCCTCCATTTCAGCAGTAATGCCGAATTTATAATTACGAGAACCGAACCTGCGTTGTGAACGAGCGCGCCGACGACAGGATTCAATATCCCCGTTATTGCAAGGGCTATCGCGAGAAAATTGAGCGTCATCGAAAAGGTGAGGTTCAGTTTTATCGTCGTCATCATTCTTTTTGACAGGGCGATAAGGTGCGGCAGGCTCTTTATATCGTCATTTACAAGCACGATGTCCGCCGCGTCGACGGCAATATCGCTGCCTATTCCGCCCATCGCGATCCCTACGGTCGCGGCTTTCAGCGCGGGCGCGTCGTTTATTCCGTCTCCCGTCATCAGAACTCCGTTTTTATCTCTGAATTCTTTTATCAGACGAAGTTTGTCCTCGGGCAGACAGCCTGCGTAAACCTCCGATATCCCGAGTTTTTCCGCAACTGCCGAGGCGGTCTCTTTGTTGTCTCCCGTAATAAGGACGGGGGAAACTCCGATCGCCTTTATCTTTTCGACGGTCTTCCGACCGTCTTTTTTCTCAGGGTCGGAAAGTTCGATATATCCTGCGTATTTTCCGTTTACCGCGATATGCGTAACGGTCGAACCGACGTTCCTTTTAATTTCGGGGAGCGTAATTCCCGCTTCGTTAAGCATCTTTTCGTTTCCCGCAATGACGGACTTTTTATCTACCGTCGCTTTTACCCCTCGCCCCGGTATCATTTCGAAATCTTCGGGCTTTTCGGGTCGGCGTCCGTAAGACGAAACTATCGCCTTTCCTATCGGGTGTTCCGAAAGACTTTCGGCAGATGCCGCAAGTCCGAACAGTTCGTCTTCCGAAATCGGATAAAGAACGCTTCCCGTCTTTGTTACGACGGGTTTTCCTACGGTGAGCGTTCCTGTTTTGTCAAACGCCGCGGTGCCTACTGTCGCAAGCCTTTCGAGCGCGTCTCCCTCTCTTACGAGAAAGCCGTGTTTGGTCGCGTTGCCTATCGCCGCCATTATTGCCGTCGGGGTCGCGAGGACCAGTGCGCAGGGGCAGAAAACGACGAGTATCGTTACCGCTCTGATAATTTCGCCCGAAATGATCCACGTCAGAGCCGCCGCGACAAGCGCCGTAACGACTATCCATGTCGCCCACCTGTCGGCAATACCGACGATTTTGGCTTTCCCCGCATCAGCCGATTCGACAAGCCGTATCATTCTTCTTATCGAACTGTCTTCCCCGACTTTTGTCGCGCGCATTTCAAACGCTCCGAAACGGTTTACCGTTCCGCTCGAGACCCCGTCGCCCTCCGCTTTGTCGACGGGCAAAGGTTCTCCGGTCATGACCGATTCGTCGACCGACGTTTTCCCCGAAACGATAATTCCGTCGACAGGTACGGTTTCGCCGGGCAGAACTCTTAAAATATCGTCTGTTTTTACTTCCTCAGCCGCAACGACAGTCTCTTCGCCGTCGGAAATTATCCGCGCGGTCCTCGGCGTGAGTTTGACGAGTTTTTCAATGCCCGCGCGGGCTTTGGCGACCGTTAGGTCTTCGAGCAACGCACCGAGTTGCATTATGAACGCGACTTCGCCTGCGGCGAAAATTTCTCCGATACAGACCGAGGCGATAAGCGCCATCGATACGAGGACGTCTGCTTTGATGTCGAATGCCGTGATGAGCCCGACGATCGCTTCGAGGATTATCGGAACACCGCAGAGGATAATTGAGACCCACGCAACGTCAAACGGCAGCGGTAAGATCTTTGTTATGCTCAGAACGAGCGAAATTGCCGAAATTATAAGCAAAGCGACGTCTTTTTTCGTGCCGCCCGCGTCGAGAAACCGTTCGGCCTTTTCAATAATCTTTTTCATCTTCCGAATTTTCTCCTTTCTCTTTTATACCTAACGGGGTATAGGTATATTATACCTATATGGGTATGCTTTGTCAAGAGCAGACAGCGAATAGTTAAATTTTTGTCAATTTTGACCGCCCGCCCCTGCGCCCGCCGTAGCAGAAGAGAGAAAATAATCTTGCTGACGGAGTTTCCCTCTGCCCGCCGACGATGAATTTTCCCGCCCGTTGCGCTGCCCAACCCCCGTCGCCGTGGCAAAAGGGAGGGGATAACCTTGTTGTGCAAAATTTCCGCTGTCCGTCGTGCCACCCAGCCCCCGCCGCCGTGACAAAAGAGGGCGATAACTTTGCCAGAGGGGTTTTTCTCTGTCAGCTCCCCTCCAGCACCGATGATTTTCCTCTACCCGTTGCGAAAAAAGACGGCAGTTAAAACTGTCAGCCGAATAAAAGCCCCTGTTTTTGTCAGGCAAAAACAGGGGCTTTGTATATTCAGATGTAAGAGGAGCAAGGCGGAGCAGAATCAAACTTTTATCGTTTTTGACAGACTGATTTTTGCTTCGGCTTTCGCAGGAATGGCATACTCCTTGCAAATTTTCGGTCGCCGTACCGAAAAAAACGCCGATGAAAACAGCCGCCCCGACGTTGATGGCTTTCCCGTCCGTTTTCTCCGCCCGTTTCCTCCCCTCCGCCTGCTCCCGTCGAGGTAAAAGAGGGGAGATAATTTTGTTGTGCAGAACTTCTTCTGTCCGCCCGACCCCGCTCGTTGCCGTCCCGCCGCTTACGGTCCGTTTCCGTTTCTGTTAAGATTTCTCCCCATTTCCCGATGTTCCGTTAACGCGACGGAAACGGAGATGTTTTGCAGGTGGGGAACCTTATTTACAGTGTTTTTGGCATTTCTTTTTGCTCTGAAAATCAGCCTGCCGGCGGAGAGTTGTATTTTTACAGTATTTTTGACAGATCGGCTTTTTTGAGAGAATTCAGGTCGTAATAAAGCGAATAGTCATTTGTCCTGACTTTAACGATTTCATTATTGTCGTTATAAGTATACAGCACGTCGATATTACTGAACGACGGGGAGTATCCGCCCGACGATTTATGCACATCGTAAACGTCGAGATCCCAGCCGTAAGCGCCGTCCTTTTCCCAATAGAAATAAATGAAAACGGAAATATAGTTGTCTTTTTTCTCGGTGTCACAGATACAGCGTGCGTTTTCGACATATCTGACATCAAGAATCCGGTAGACATCGAAATATCCGGCATTTCTGCCGTTTGCCTGTTTCATGCAGGCTTTCAGCGCTCCCGTAACGGTGTAGTTAAACGCTCCGCAGACGGTGCATTTTCCGTTTCCGTCGTATTTATGCTGTCCGACATCTCCCTCCGTTGCGCCGCAGACAGGGCAGGTCTTCGGGGCTTTGCAGGTCGCCGCCGTCCATTTGTGACCGAGAGCCTTTCCTTCGGTTTGTCCGCAGGAGCATTTTGCGGGAGAGGTGCAGGTCGCCTGAGAAAAACTGTGGGTGTGTCCGTTTTCGGCGGGGGCGGTGTTCTTCGAAGCAGACTCGGTTTTTGAAGAAGTCGGGTTCTGCGAAACGGTCTCGGTTTTTGAGGACGTCGGGTTTTGCGAAACAGGTTCGGTTTTTTCGGGTTCCGTTTTTTTCGGGTCTTCTGTCGGGGCATCGGGGGGGTTCCGTGTTTTCAAGTTTCTCTTCGGTTTTTGCAGGGGGATCTTCTTCGGGTTTTTCGGCAGGTGAGCAGGCGGCAAAAGAGAAAACAAGAGCCGCGGTCAGAAGCAGTGTCAAAAGTTTTTTCATAATTTTTCCTCCGTAATATAAAAAGTGCGCCAACCGAAGCCGACGCACCGAAAAACGCAAACCCCGATTGTCGCCAAACAAACTCAAGAACACGGGATATCCGTATACGCCTGAAAAGGGCCGCGTTTTTACCATATTACGGCGGCGTACACGAAAAAGAGTATTTTTCGCAAAAAAATACCCCATCGATCTTCAGTTTGTTTGGCATTTTTATTATATCACAGAAAACGGATTTTGTAAAGGTACGATATTTCTCCCCGATTTTCCGTCAACGAAAAACTTCCGCAAAAAAAAAAAGACAGCAGTTAAACTGCTGCCATGTGATTTTGTTAAGATCAGCCCATGTTCGCGAAACGTTCGACCGCTTTTGTAAAGTCCTCGATCGTTTTGTCCGCGTCGCCGTGCGCAATGCCGTCCTTGACGCAATGTTTTATATGCCCCTCCAAAACGACCTGTCCGCATTTGTGGAGAGCCGATTTTGCGGCGTTTATCTGCGAAAGGATATCTTCGCAGGGGACGTTTTCATCGATCATTCGGTCGATAGCCTGAACCTGTCCTATTATTTTTTTAAGCCTTCTGTGAAGGTTTTCGGAATCCATACA